>JBAZYW010000010.1:0-25721 GCA_041659125.1 Gallionellaceae bacterium
CATCAGCAACCCGCGCAAGGCAGATTTGGGACGGCGCGCACCTCTGGCCACCAACGGCACGCGCCCATGCTGGCGGCTAAACACCTCCAACACCAAGCTCGTCTCACGAAATGGATAACTGTGCAGTACGAAGGCCAGTTCATTCTCTAAGCGGTGTTTATGCGCCTGCGTCATCGACTATTCGTAACCCAAACTCTTCAACATCTGCGGGCTGTCCGCCCAGCCGCTGCGCACCTTGATCCACACTTCCAGATAGACTTTGCCGTCGAAAAGTTTTTCCATGTCGAGGCGCGCCTGCGTGGCGATCTCTTTGAGCTTTTCGCCTTTGGCGCCGATCAACATGGCTTTGTGCGCATCCTTATCGACCAAAATCGCGGCGTGGATGCGGCGCATTTTTCCGTCCATTTTGAATTGCTCGATGACGACGCTGACGGAATAAGGCAGCTCTTCGCCGGTGAAGCGGAATACTTTTTCGCGCACGATTTCTGCCGCGAGGAAGCGTTCGTTGCGGTCGGTCACTTCGTCTTCCGGGTAGATCTTTTCGCCTTCCGGTAGATACGGGCGAATCGCCTCCAGCAGGGTGTCGAGTTGATTGTCATGCTTGGCGCTCACCGGCACGATGGCGGCGAAATGGCGCTCTTTGGCGATGTCCTGAATGAATGGCAATAGTTCGCCTTTGTTCTCCATGTTATCCACTTTGTTGATGACCAACAGGACGGGGATATGGGTAGGCAACAGGTTCATCACTTGGCGGTCGCGCTCGTCGAAGTGGCGCGCTTCGATGACGAACAGCACGACGTTCACATCGCGCAAACTGCTGGTCACCACTTTGTTGAGGCCTTTGTTCAGGGTGTTCAGATGCTGCGTCTGAAAGCCCGGCGTATCGACAAAGACGAATTGCGTCTGCTCTTCGGTGAGAATGCCGGTGATGCGATGGCGCGTGGTCTGCGCCTTGCGCGAAGTGATACTGATCTTCTGCCCGATGAGGTGGTTGAGCAATGTTGATTTGCCCACGTTGGGACGTCCGACGATAGCGATGAAGCCGCTGTGAAATGGTTGTGCGATATCGGTCATGGTTTGGTCTGGTTCAGTAGGTTGAAGGCAGTCTCGGCTGCGGCTTGCTCGGCAATGCGGCGGCTGCTGCCTTCGCCTCGCGTGGTGATTTTCATTTCGGCGATATCGCATTCAACCACAAATAGTTGCGCGTGCGCCTCGCCCTGAGTGGCAACCACCGCATATTTGGGCAGCGCCAGTTTGCGGGCTTGCAAATACTCCTGCAACTGTGTCTTGGCATCTTTACCCAGACTCTGCACATCCATCTGCGCTATGAAGGGCACATACAAGCGCAGCACGACTTGCTCTGCGGCGGCGAAACCCGAGTCCATAAAAATCGCGCCGAACAAAGCTTCCATTGCATCGGCGAGTATGGAGGGACGACGGAAACCGGCACTTTTGCGCTCGCCCTCGCCGAGCTGTAGCAACTCGCCCAGATTCAAACCTTGCGCCAAAGCGAACAGAGTCTGCTGATTGACCAGATTCGAGCGCAATCTGGACAAGTCGCCTTCCGGCAGGTCGGGATGTTGATCGTAAAGATATTTGGCGATAGCGCAGTTCAATACGCTGTCGCCCAAAAACTCCAGACGCTCGTAATGCGCCGCACTATGGCTGCGATGCGTTAGCGCTTTTTGCAGCAGTTGCGGCCGCGAAAACTGATAGCCGATCTGCCGACACAACGACTCGCGATCCATATGCTGAGTTATTTTGTGCTGCTCGGATTAAACTCAAGCACCAGACTGATATTGCCGGCCACCGGAATCTTCACCGCATAACTGGCACTCAAGGTAAGACTGCCGCCGTCTTTGCTCACCTCGATATCCTCGGCGGTGATGTCGGTGATGTAATCCATCGTGGCGCGCTTGGCGTAGGAAGCTCGAATGTCTTTGACGGCTGCGTTCTGCATTTCCGGATCATTCACGACCGCTTTGAATATATGCTCGATCTGCGCGCTGTGCATATAGGCGGGAATGAGCTTCATCGCCAGTATCGCCACGAATAACAAACCCGCGATTATCAAAACAATCCCGGTCATGCTCATGCCGCGTTGTAAATTTTTACTTGTTTTCATCATTGCTCCTTATCAACTTTTCGCTCAGTTAATCGACAAACCAATGCGCTTCAAATCGCCAAAGTTCATCCAGATAAAAAAGGCTTTACCCACGATCATCTTGTCGGGCACAAAACCCCAATAACGGCTATCACGGCTGTTGTCGCGGTTATCTCCCATCATGAAATAGTGCCCCTCTGGAACCTTGCAGCTCACCTCCACCACACTGTAGTGGCAGTTTTCGATCTGCGGAAATTCGGCAACGCTGCCCAGATGTACCGAAGGCATCTCGGGATTCACCAGAATCGGATGCGCATGTCCGCTCAAGTCCTCGTTGAAACGCTCAGTGTGGACGAAATTCAAGCCGCTCTCGACATAATTGTAATCGCCATCATGCTGCTGCGTTTGCTCGGCCCCGTTGACCCATACCTTTTTGTTGCGGTAAATAACCGTATCGCCGGGCAGCCCGACCACACGCTTAATATAATCCACCGAGGGATTCTCCGGGTAATGGAACACCATCACATCGCCGCGCTTGGGATCGTTCAGCGCAATGATCTTCTGATTGATGATGGGCAGACGAACCCCGTAAGTGAATTTATTCACCAGAATAAAGTCGCCCACTTGCAGCGTCGGAATCATCGAACCGGAGGGTATTTTGAACGGTTCGACCAGAAACGAGCGCAGCAAAAATACGGCCAAAATGACGGGGAAAAAACTCTTGGCATACTCGACCCACCAAGGCTCGACAACCTCTGCCGCACGCTTGGGCTGCAACACGAATTTGTCCAACAGCCACACGCCGCCGGTCACCAGCAGCAAAGAAAACATGATTAAAGCGAAGTCCATCTATCGTCCTGTCTATTTATCGTCCACACGCAAAATGGCAAGGAACGCCTCCTGCGGAATCTCCACATTGCCCACCTGCTTCATGCGCTTCTTGCCGGCCTTTTGCTTTTCCAGCAGCTTGCGCTTGCGCGAAATGTCGCCGCCGTAGCATTTGGCCAGCACGTTCTTGCGCAAGGCTTTGACGTTCTCGCGCGAGATGATGTTCGCGCCAATGGCGGCCTGAATCGCCACATCGAACATCTGGCGCGGGATCAGCTCGCGCATCTTGGCCGCCACTTCGCGCCCGCGATACTGGCTGTTGGCGCGGTGCACGATGATGGACAGCGCATCCACCTTCTCGCTGTTGATGAGGATGTCCACCTTGACCACGTCCGACGAACGATATTCCTTGAACTCGTAATCCATCGAGGCATAACCGCGCGACACCGATTTTAGCTTGTCGAAGAAGTCCAGCACGATCTCGCCCATCGGCATCTCGTACTTCAGCAGCACCTGCTTGCCGTGATAGCTCATGTCTTTTTGCACACCGCGTTTTTGCGTGCACAAGGTGATCACCGCCCCCACATATTCCTGCGGCATGTACAAATTCACATCGACGATAGGTTCGCGGATTTCTTCGATCTTGGACATATCCGGCAGCTTGGACGGGTTGTCCACCATCATCACCGTGCCATCGCGCAGCACTACCTCATAAATCACCGTCGGCGCGGTGGTGATGAGATCCATGTCGAACTCGCGCTCCAGACGTTCCTGCACGATCTCCATGTGCAACAGGCCGAGGAAGCCGCAGCGGAAGCCGAAGCCCAGCGCCTGCGACACTTCCGGCTCGTATTGCAGCGCGGCATCGTTGAGTTTAAGTTTTTCCAGCGAGTCGCGCAGCGCCTCGTATTGATTGGATTCCACCGGGAACAAACCGGCGAACACCTGCGGCTGCACTTCTTTGAAGCCGGGCAAAGCGCTGCTTGCCGGGCGCGTCAGCGAGGTGATGGTGTCACCGACTTTGGCGTCCTTCAACTCTTTGACGCCCGCGATCACAAAGCCCACTTGTCCGGCGGAAAGCTCTTCGCGTGCTTGCGATTTCGGCGTAAACACCCCGATACTTTCGGTGAGGTGTTGCGCGCCGGTCGCCATAAACAATATTTTGTCTTTGGGTTTGAGCGTGCCGTTGACGATGCGCACCAGCATCACCACGCCGACATAGTTATCGAACCACGAGTCGATGATGAGCGCCTGCAACGGCGCGGTGACATCACCCTTTGGTGCAGGCACTTTAACGATGAGCGATTCCAGCACATCCTGCACCCCCAAGCCGGTCTTGGCCGAGCAGTGCACCGCGTCCTGCGCGTCGATGCCGATCACATCCTCGATCTCGGCAATCGCATTGGCCGGATCGGCGGAAGGCAGGTCGATCTTGTTCAGCACCGGCACGACTTCCACACCCAGATCGAGCGCGGTGTAGCAGTTGGCCACGGTCTGCGCTTCCACACCCTGCGACGCATCCACCACCAGTAGCGCGCCCTCGCAAGCCGAGAGCGAACGCGACACCTCATAGGAGAAGTCCACGTGCCCCGGCGTGTCGATGAGATTCAGGTTGTATATCTGACCGTCGCGCGCTTTGTATTTCAGCGCCGCCGTCTGCGCTTTGATGGTGATGCCGCGTTCGCGTTCGATGTCCATCGAGTCCAGCACTTGCGCTTCCATTTCACGGTCGGACAAACCGCCGCAAAGCTGGATGATGCGGTCTGCCAGCGTGGACTTTCCGTGGTCGATGTGGGCAATGATGGAGAAATTTCGAATATGTTGCATTGGGTTATCTGTCTGATAAAAAACGTATCCCGCCAAAATCAGCGGGAATTCGCGAGGGGCGGATTCTAGCCGATTTTGGCGGGATACGCTGTACTGACGGAGTTATAAGCAATGCGAAGCCAATCGCTCACTGCCTTTGCGCGACCAGACTCGCCCCCAGCAAACCGATCTGCGGATTGGTGACAATAGACAGCGGCAGCGTGGACAACAAGCCGTGAAAGCGCCCCTTATCCAAAAAGGCGCGCATGAAAGCGCCGCTCTGCATCTGTGTCGCGATCTTTGCCGCGATCCCGCCAGCCACATAGATGCCGCCGCGCGGCAAAGTGGCCAACGCGACATTGCCCACGAACGCCCCGTATATCTGCGTGAACAACTCCAAAGCCTGTATCGCGATCACCTCGCCCGGTTCACTCGCGAAACTGGCAATCGCAGCAGCGCCATCGCCCGCCAGCATAGCAGCGATTAATTCAGCCGAAGGAGTGGCGCGGCCGCTGTCGCGCAAAAATTCGTACATCGCCACCAGACCGGGGCCGGAAACGATGCGCTCGTATGAAACGTGCCCGTGGCGTTGTTGCAGATACTGCAACAACGCGTATTGCACATCATCGGTAGGCGCAAAATCCATATGCCCGCCTTCGGAGGGATGCACCGCATAGCCTTCTCCCTGCCATGTCAGCCACGCCACGCCCAAGCCGGTGCCCGCCCCCACCACGATGCGCACACCATGCTCATGCGCCACGCCCTGTTGCAGCGGCAACAAGTCTGCGGACTCCAACGCGGCCACGCCCAAGCCCACGGCCTCAAAGTCATTGATGAGTGAAACACGGGCAATATCAAAACGCAGCGCGAGCGCATCCGCATCCACGACCCACGGCAAATTCGTCAGCGTGACTTTTCGCCCGGAAACCGGCCCGGCTAAAGCCAAACAGGCGGCGGATATGTCTTGCACATCCGCCTCACGCAAAAACTCCGCGACGATTTCGACTAACCCGGCGTAGCCCGCACTGGGATAAGATTTGCGCAACAGCGGCACGCGTGCCTCCCCTACCGCAAATATCTGCAACAAGGTCTTCGTGCCGCCGATGTCGCCTGCCAAAAAATAACTCATCAGTAAGCCTGCAAATCCGCACCGTCGAGATTCAACGAATGGCGCCAGAATTGATCGTCGCGATCGAACAGGCGATAGGTGCCGCGCGGGCCCCAGCTGCCCGCCGGATAGGTGTTAATAAAGTCGCGCTCCATCGCCCACACTTTGAGAATGGGGTCGACTACGCGCCATGCGGCTTCCACTTCGTCGATACGCAGAAACAGCGAAGGGTCGCCCTGCATCACGTCCAGCAATAAGCCCGCATAGGCATCGAAATCTTCATCGTTATCCTTACGGTAAGTGGCATCCAAGCTGATCGCGCGGGTGTGCAAATCCAGCCCCGGCACCCTGACCTGCATTTCCATTTTCATGCAATCGTCGGGCTGGATACCCAGCATGATCCAGTTCGGCTGCGGCGGCCCCTGGCGCGTGCGCTTCAACAAATCCTGCGGCGGCGTTTTGAAACGGATGCAAATCGCCGAGCTGCCTTCCGCCATGCGCTTGCCGGTGCGCAGATAGAACGGCACCCCCGCCCAACGCCAGTTATCGATGAACAGCTTCAGCGCGGCATAAGTTTCGGTCGTACTGTCCGGCGCCACGCCCGCCTCTTCCAAGTAACCGGGCACCGGCTGCCCGTCAATACTTCCGCTGGCATACTGCCCGCGGAAGGCATGGGCGTGCACCGAGTTTTGCGTGATCGGACGAATCGCCTTCAGCACTTTTACTTTTTCGTCGCGCAAATTTTCCGCCGAGATGGTCAGCGGCGGTTCCATTGCCACCAGCGCCAGCAGTTGCAACAAGTGGCTCTGAATCATGTCGCGCAGCGCACCGGCACCTTCGTAATAACCGGCACGCCCGCCGATGCCCAGCGTCTCGGACTGGGTGATCTGCACATGATCGATGTAATGATGGTTCCACAGCGGCTCCAACAGCAGGTTGGCAAAACGGAACACCATCACGTTCTGCACCGTGCCTTTGCCGAGGTAGTGATCGATGCGGTATATCTGCGGCTCGTCCAGATGCTTGTACAGGCTGCCTTGCAGCGTTTGCGCGCTCAACAGATCGTAGCCGAACGGCTTCTCGATCACCACGCGGCGCCAGCCGTGGGTCTGCTTGAGCAGCCCCACGTTGCCCAATTTATCCACGATGTCCGGGAATGCAGCCGGACTCACCGACATGTAGAACACCATGTTGGGAGGGAATGTCGTGCTGCCTTCCTGCATCTGCTTCAAACGCAGGTAAGCCGCATCATCTCCGGGCGGAATGGCGTGGTAGTGCATGCGCGCGCAAAAGCGATCCAAAGCAGCTTTATCGATGCCCTGCGGATAGACCGGCTCCAGCATCTTCACCACTTCGGCAACCCATTCTTCGCGCTGGCGCAACTCGATGCTGCAACCGATGATGGCTATGTGTTCCGGCAAGCGGTTGGCTAGCTCCAAACGAAACAGCGACGGGATGAGTTTGAGCCGGCTGAGATTTCCCGCTGCGCCAAATATGACTAGCGTACAAGGTTCGAGAATTTTCATGATCAGCCGTTCGTATGTTTAACGGCATGTCCGCCGAAAGCATTGCGCATGGTGGAAAGCAGGCGGTAACCGTAACCTGTTTCGTTCTGGCTGGTGAAACGCATCTGCAATGCCAGCGTCAGCACGGGTGCCGCGACCCCCTGATCGATCGCCTCCACCACCGTCCAACGGCCTTCGCCGGAGTCCGGCACAAAAGGCGCGATACTGGTCAGCTCCTGGTCGTGCTTCAACGCCTCCGCAGTAAGATCGAGCAGCCAGCTGCGCACCACCGAGCTGTGCCGCCACAGCTCGGTGATCTGCGCCAGATCGAGTGCGAATTCTTTTTTGCCGCGCAGCAATTCCAACCCTTCGGCGAAGGACTGCATCATGCCGTACTCGATACCGTTGTGAATCATCTTGGTAAAGTGGCCGGAACCGACCGGCCCGACATGCGCCCAGCCGCGATCGGCGGCGGGTGCCAACGCCTGCAAAATTGGGGTCATGGTTTTCGCCACGGCATCGCTTGCGCCCACCATCAGGCAGTAGCCGTTCTCCAAGCCCCAGATGCCGCCGGAGGTGCCGGAATCCATGAAGCCGATACCCTGCTCTGCCAGCCACGCGCCACGGCGCTGGCTGTCGTGATAATTGGAATTGCCGCCGTCGACGATGATGTCGCCTTTGCTCAGCAACGGGGTTAGTGCGCGAATCTGTTGCTCGGTAGGCTCGCCGCTGGGCAGCATCAGCCACACGATACGCGGGCCGGATAATTTGGATACGGCATCTTCAACTGAATTCGCCGCGATCATGCCCGCCTCTTTGGCGAGTTGCGCAACGACTTCGTTGGCACGATCGAAACCCACCACTTCGATTTTTCCCTGACGCAGACGACGCACCATGTTACCGCCCATCTTGCCCAAACCGATCATCGCCATTTTCATTATTCTTCTCCCGTAAATTAACTGCGCAAGCTAGCCTTACCGCCGTAGAATCATACCCGACACGACTATTCTATCGGATGAATCTTATGCCTTCATTAAATCATAGACAAACAACGCAGATTTGCCGTTGGCACCCTTACGACAACGCCCTCGAACTTGAGCAAGCAGCGCTAAACGAAATATTGCGCGCAGCACAACAAGCCATTAAAGATCGCGGTGCATTTCATATCGTATTGGCCGGAGGTACGACACCGCGCAGAGTGTACGAAGCACTGCGCGAGGCAAAGACCGAATGGCATGCGTGGCACGTCTACTATGGCGATGAACGCTGCTTGCCAAGCGAACATGCCGAACGCAACAGTCGCATGGCAGCATTGGCTTGGCTGGATCATGTCGCCATTCCAACGACACAGATTCACCCCATTCGGGCGGAAGAAAGTGCATCAGTTGCGGCGGAGAAATATGCTCGAGTCGTGACTAAAGTCGGATTGTTCGATCTGGTTTTACTCGGGCTGGGAGAAGACGGGCACACTGCGAGTTTGTTTCCTGATCATGAATGGGGTTCAAACGAAGATGCACAGTGCACACTCGCGGTTCTTGATGCCCCCAAACCTCCTCCGCAACGCGTCTCACTCAGCGCGCATCGTTTGAGCGAGGCACATCAGGTCATATTTCTGGTCACGGGAATTAGCAAAGCGGAAGCAGTCAAAAATTGGCGCGCAGGCATATCGATCCCTGCTGCCGCGATCACACCGGGGAATGGTGTGGATATCTATGCAGAAAGCGGGCTACTGGATTAATTCCCGGCGATCCTCAGCGCCTACTCTCTGCGGTTATTGCGCAGAGTCTTTGCGTGTCGGCAGGCTTTACTTGCGCCCAAGTGAAGCGCCATTCCCAATAACCTTCTGCCTGACCGGGCAGGTTCATGCGGTGTTCCGCCCCCAAACCCAATACATCCTGCAGTGAATGAATAGCAATGTCGGCAACCGAGAGGGAAGCGGCTCGAATGATATCCCAGTTGATTTCACTGCCATCGGTATGCAGATATTCGCAGACGAAAGCT
Organism: Gallionellaceae bacterium; assembly: GCA_041659125.1. GTDB lineage: Bacteria > Pseudomonadota > Gammaproteobacteria > Burkholderiales > Gallionellaceae > PALSA-1006. The sequence continues at coordinate 9,353 of JBAZYW010000010.1, forward strand.
CGCTCTTCCGGTGACGCCGAACTGAACCAACCAATGGTAGTGTCATTGTCATGCGTGCCCCCATAGACCACCGTATTGGACTTATAGTTATGGGGCAGATACGGATTTCCCAAACCATCCCCGAATGCGAACTGAAGAATGCGCATGCCCGGCAAATTGAATCTTTCAAGCAGGGCAACTACGTCCGGCGTGATGACACCCAGATCTTCCGCGATGATAGGTAGTTTGCCCAGGCTATTCTCGATGGCATTGAATAATTTCTCGCCCGGACCGGGCATCCACTTTCCATTGATCGCGGTCGGCTCGGAAGAAGGAATCTCCCAGTACGCTGCAAAACCGCGAAAATGGTCGATGCGCACGATGTCCACCAGCTCGGTCGTCTTGCGTATACGCTCGATCCACCACGCATATCCTTCTTGCTCATGTGCATCCCAACGATAGAGCGGATTGCCCCAGCGTTGCCCGGTCGCACTAAAGTAATCAGGCGGTACGCCGGCGATGACGGCAGGCAATAGATTCTCGCCCAGATCGAACAGGTCTTGGCGCGCCCATACTTCCGCGCTCTGGTAGGCAATAAAAATCGGAATATCGCCGATGATTTGCACGCCGTGCTGATTGGCATACTGCTTTAATTTTCGCCACTGCCGAAAGAAGCTCCACTGACAAAATCGCCAGAACTTGATCTCGTCCGCCAACTCCACAGCGGCACTCTCCAACGCGGCTTGCTCACGCCGCGCAAGACCCGGCTCCCAATGCGCCCAATCTTCCCAGCTGTATTTTTCCGCCAGCGCCATGAAGAGCGCATAGTCGTCTAGCCACGGCTGTTCGGCTGCGCAGAACGCCTCATATTCGATATAGTATTTTTTATCCGCAAACAATCCCGCAAATAAACCGTTGCGCGGGTCATTCGAAAAAAAACGTTTTGCCGCGACATGCAGCTTCTTCATGCGGTAATGATAGACAACGGAGAAATCCACGCGCCGCTCATCGAAGTCGGCATGATGAGATAGATCATCGGCACTCAGCCACCCATGCGAGCGCAAGTCGTCCAGATCAATCAACAAAACATTGCCCGCGAAAGCCGAACTGCTCATGTACGGAGAATTTCCCGGCCCGATACCCCCGAGCGGCAGTATCTGCCACATCTTCTGTCCCGCTGCGGCAAGCCAGTCAACAAAACGAAAGGCATCCTTACCAAAATCGCCCGAGCCATAGGGGCCGGGCAATGAAGTAGGATGAAGCAAGATGCCACTGCTGCGCGGGAAATGCATGTACCAACCTTTCAGACTCGGGGGCAGCCGTCACGCCCCAAAATAGTGCTCCGATTTAAACTCTCATGAACCGCGCCGCATTGTGCCGCCACCCTCGGCCGCACCACCGCCCTGGCTGATCGGGGAATTCAAATTTGCGGGAACCGGCAATTTCAACAACCGATAAAGCTGCATCAGGTTATAACGATACAAGCGGTCGAAGCTCCCCACCGCGTCGGAAGGATTATAGTCACCGAACCACCAAAACCAATCTGAGCTTTCACAGGATGAAAGTTGCCTCTCTGCCGCCTCTTTCTCTTTTTCACTCAAACGCCCCGCCGCCATCACCATGTCATAACTCTGTTTTGCCATGCACAACAGATCCCATGCGTGATTCTTATCCGGCGAGCCGATCCATGTGGAGAAAGTACCATACACCCAGCTGCCCGCAACCAGCCCCGGCAATTTTCCCTCTCGGGCAAAACCCTGCGCTTTGGGCGCGTCCCGCTCGTCCAGATACTCCGAATAGGTTGTCGTGCGTATGCTGGCATGCGCCTCCAATGCCGTGTAAAGGTCGTTCAGGAAATGGTAGCCGTTGTAGGGATAATATTCCCAAGCGTTTTCCCCATCCAGAATGACCCCGACTAAAGGCGTCTCACCTTCGCTCGCATGAGCGGCGATATCTTCCAGCTGTTTTACAAAACTGTCAGCGGCGTCCTTGCCGTTCCAATTCGAATATTCAAAACCGATCAGGTCGGACAGTCGGTCATCGCGGAAGAAACAACTCACGCTTTCGGCGGCGCCTTGCAAGCGATACGGGCGATACAGATATTTCGAGCGTTCCGGGAGGTCGCCCGCTTTGCGCAAACTATTGGCCAGCACTCCTTCACCACTGGCTGCCCAGCGACACTCTTGCCCCGCCAGCACTTCGATCAACGAGGTGGACACGGCACCTTCGGCCGGCCATATTCCATGCGGCGTAACGCCGAACCGGGCACGGTGACTCTTGATGGTAGAAACGATATGCGCCTGCACGCGAGACTTGCCTCCCGGATAACTCGTAGCCTGCGGCAGGCTGCTACCGGGCTCGCATTCGCGCGCACTGTTAAAATCCAGCAGCAATGGCGCAAGGGGATGGTAATGCGGCGTCGCCGATATTTCGATTTGTCCGCTCTCTGCCAGCTTGCGATAACGCGGAATAATTCCGGAGACCACTTTGCCGACCAAATCGAAGACCAGCTTGCGGTCATCGTAAGTGAAATTTTCGTCCTTGGTCATCATCTGGATCAGCACGTCGTGCTCGCGCCGAATGCTCTCGCCGAACCAGGCCAAGTGGTACCAGGTCAACAGATCTGCCAGATATTGCCCCGACAAATACGACAGCGCGACACTGCCACTGCCCTCAAGCATCTTGAACAGGTCGAGCAGCCGACCGTAGGAAGGATACGGCGCGACCATTTTATCCAGGTTGCTGCGAAAACAACTCTCAAGCACCAGCAGACGCTCGTCTTCGCTGACCTCGTTGAGATCTTCGCGCACCAGCAAACGCAGCAAAGGATCGCGAATCTGTCCCGTTGCGAATTGTTGCTCGTAATCCTCCAGCTGATCCAGCAGGATCGGCACAAAATTGACCACAGCCTTCATCTTTGGATGCTGCTCGAGATGATAGGCCATGTCGGAGTAATCCTTCATCGCGTGGAGATACACCCACGGCAACACAAAGTCACCTGTACTGTAGTCACGATAATCCGGCTGGTGCATATGCCAGAGAAAAACTAAATCCAAGGGTTTGCTCATGAAAAATCCGTTTGAACTCGCGGCATCCTTTGCTAAAAGATGTTTTTATCGAGCGGTGATTAATACTGCTAATTGTTATTTCTTGGCCATCCGAATGCGCCCCATATCCTGTCCCAGCATCTCAGGGGTAATCAGAACGACGCCTCCGTCACTCACATGGAAACGCTTGGCATCCTCTTCGAGATCGTAACCGACAACCAGACCTTCCGGAATGACGCAATTTTTATCCACTACGGCGCGCCTGATCTTCACATTACGCCCAACCTCCACATTGGGAAGCAGGACGGAATCCTCGACCGAGGTAAAGCTGTGTATTTTTACATTCGAATAAAGCAGGGAACGCGTGACCGATGCGCCGCTAATGATACAACCTCCGGATACCAGCGAGTCAACCGCCATGCCGCGACGCTCATCTTCATCGAAAACAAATTTGGCCGGCGGCAATTGTTCTTGATTCGTCCAGATCGGCCATTCTTTGTCGTACATGTTCAAATCGGGAACCACTTTGGTGAGCTCCATATTGCCTTCCCAATAGGAATCGATGGTTCCCACATCGCGCCAATATGAATTGCCGCCCTCGTCGCGCACGCAACTATCTTCAAAGCTTTGCGCAAACACCCGATATCCTGCAGACATCAGATGCGGAATAATGTCCTTGCCGAAGTCGTGGCTGGAGTGCGGATCGTCCGCATCGCGGGTCAATTGCTCAACCAGAAATTTGGTGTTGAACACATAGATACCCATGCTTGCCAGCGAAAGTTCCGGCTTGCCCGGAATCGAGGAGGGACTGTCCGGCTTCTCGACAAAATTCACCACTCTCGATTCCCCGTTCACACCCATGACGCCGAACGCTCTCGCATCACTGAGCGGCACCTCAATGCAGGCGACCGTCATGTCGGCATTTTTTTCGACGTGCCAGGCCAGCAACTTGCCATAATCCATCTTATAAACGTGATCGCCTGCCAGGATCAACACATACTCGGGGTTGGTATCGCGCAATATATCCAGATTCTGAAACACGGCGTCTGCCGTACCCGCATACCACGACTCTTCCACCCATTGCTGGGCAGGCAACACATCGATGAACTCGCCGAATTTACCGTTCAAGAAACTCCAGCCGCGCTGGATATGTTGCAGCAAACTGTGCGATTTGTACTGTGTCGCCACACCGATACGGCGGATACCGGAGTTGACGCAGTTGGATAAAACGAAATCGATAATCCGGAACTTGCCGCCGAAAGGTACCGCCGGTTTCGCGCGCCAATCAGTCAATTGGTGCAAGCGGCTACCGCGCCCCCCCGCCAAAACCATGGCATAAGTATTCTTTGTCATCAAGCTTACAAAACGCGCCTTTTCGTGCTTTGACATATCATCCCCTGACACATAATGAACATTTATGCTTTTCTTCGATTAATTGTATCAGAAGCAAAAGCAATTTCGCCCGATGTCATCTAAGTTTCACAATGCAAGAAAATATAAAATACCCCTTGCTTTTAATAAACATCTCCCTATAATGCGCGCCTCGCTGCGATGTACATGCAGCGCTTAGTTCATCGTTTCCTGACCCCTAGCGTCTCCGACTTAATGTCGTTCTGATGCGTCCTGTTTTACCGGTTAGCGACGATGTTTTGCGCCGGTAGAGCTTTATCACTCCTACTGAATTTCATTGTGTGGCCATTGCGCCACGCATGCGCTGTTTATTATTTTTAAGGAAAAAACGTGTCTATTGAAAACACTACAGAAACTCCGGTTGTTGCTGAAACCACGACCGTCACATTTGCAATGCTGGGCTTAAACCCTTCCATCCTCAAGGCTGTGGAAGAGTCCGGCTACACCATCCCTACACCGATCCAAGCTGAAGCGATTCCGACCGTCATGGCCGGCCACGACTTGATGGCTTCCGCACAAACAGGCACCGGCAAAACTGCCGCCTTTATTTTGCCTGCACTGCACCGCATCTCCACACCGTCCGCCGTTCACAGCAAAGGCCCGCGCGTATTGGTTTTGACCCCTACCCGCGAACTGGCGCAACAAGTTTCGGACGCTGCCGCCAAATACGGCAAAAACATGCGCCTGAAAGTAGTGAGCATTCTGGGCGGCATGCCTTACCCGCTGCAAAACAAATTGCTCTCCAGCCCGGTCGACATTCTGGTGGCAACACCGGGTCGCCTGATCGACCACATTGAACGCGGTCGTATCGACTTCTCCCGTTTGGAAATCCTGATTATGGACGAAGCCGACCGTATGCTGGACATGGGTTTCATTGACGATGTGGAACGCATCGCTGCGGCCACTCCGGCCACACGTCAGACCCTGTTGTTCTCTGCCACACTGGATGGCGTGATCGGCAATCTGGCTCAGCGTCTGTTGAAATCGCCCAAGCGTATCAGCGTAACTTCAGCCCAAGCGCGTCACGAAAACATCGAACAAAAGCTGATGTATGTAGATGACATGGCGCACAAGAATCGCCTGCTTGACCATATCCTGCGCGACACTGAACTGAACCAAGCTATTGTCTTCACCGCCACCAAGCGCGATGCGGACACACTGGCTGACAGCCTGTCGGCACAAGGTCACTCCGCAGCCGCGTTGCACGGCGACATGAACCAGCGCGAACGTAACCGCACACTGGTCAACCTGCGTCGCGGCCAGATTCGCGTCTTGGTTGCCACCGACGTTGCCGCTCGCGGCATCGACGTGGCCGGTATCTCGCACGTGATCAACTTCGACCTGCCCAAGTTCGCCGAAGACTATGTACACCGTATCGGTCGTACCGGTCGCGGCGGTGCAACCGGCATCTCCGTGTCGTTCGCCTCCAACCGCGACGCAATGCATCTGAAGAAGATCGAGCAATACACCGGTCAGCGCATCGAAGCCCATACCGTAGCCGGACTGGAACCAAAATTCAAACCGCGTCCCGCACCTAGCGGTCGCAGCAACGGTGGCCCGCGCGGCGCAGGTGCTCCGCGTAGCGGCGGCTTTGGCGCGCCGCGCAACGCAGGCTCCGGCGCTCCGCGTCATCACGCACCGGACAGCCGTCACAGCTTCCCGCGCGATGACCGTGGTGGACAAGCTCATCGTGAAGGCCAGTCGCACAACCGTTTTGGCGCTCACACACAGGCGCACACAGGTAATGTCGATGGCAACCGTGCAAGTGCACCGCGTGACTTTAATGCCGGAAACAGCACACGCACGCACACTGGCGCGGGTGCAGGCCAACGCAGCAGTTTCGGTGCCGGTGCAGGTGGTCGCACTGGAGCAGGCGCAGGCGGCGCACGTCGTCCAAGCACTGGCTTCTCGCAAAACCGTAACGGCAACGGTAACGGCAATCGCTAAGAGGCGAATCAAACGCAGGCAGTATATTGCTACCTGAATATTGCCAAGTCCACAAAAAACGTCCCGAGAAATCGGGACGTTTTTTATTTCCGGAATATCCCAGCAAGAGACTTCCCGCGTCACAGAAAAGCAACATCTTCATATAGTTATAATTGACGCACACCACCTGCTCGGCTACTATCGCGACACTTTTTCCCGACGGGTTCCGCCAGTGCTATTTAACCGACCGTTTTTAATTTTTCTTCTCGCTACTTTTGCCTTCGCGCATGCCGCGTTCGCGGAAGAAAATCTGGACAACAACAGCCATCTGCCCTTTGCCTCCATGGCAAACGCAGCCGATTCTCCGGCATCTCCGCAACTCACCACGGCAACGCAAATATCTGTCATCGCCGCAGATACGGCAAGCGCTGCGCCCGCGCAAGCTCGTGCCGACCTGTGGCAACGCATCCGCAATGGCTTTGCCATGCGCGAACTCGATAGCAAACTGATCGCCCGCCACGAGAAGTGGTACGCCAGCCGCCCGGAATATATGGCACGCATGTCGGAACGCTCCCAGCGTTATCTGTTCTATATCACCGAAGAAGTCGAACGTCGCGGCATGCCCTCGGAGATCGCATTGTTGCCCATGATCGAGAGCGCATTCAATCCGGGTGCCAACTCGGTTGCGCGTGCCTCCGGCATCTGGCAATTCATGCCTTCCACCGGAAAAAATTTCGGCATGCAGCAAAACTGGTGGTATGACGGGCGTCGCGACATCATCAGCGCAACCAATGGGGCATTGGATTATCTGGAGCGACTGCATGAGCAGTTCGGCGACTGGGAACTGGCGCTTGCCGCCTACAATTGGGGTGAAGGTGCCGTGTCTCGTGCTCAAGCGCGCAACCGCAAAATGGGCAAGACCACCAACTATGCCAGCCTGCGCTTGCCCAGAGAGACGCAGAATTACGTCCCCAAACTGCTTGCCATCAAAAATATCGTCAGCAACCCTGAACGCTTCGGCCTAAAGCTGGCCGACGTTCCTAACCAACCTTATTTTGCCGCCGTAGCCACCTCGGGGCGCATCGATGTAAAACTTGCCGCCGAGCTGGCCGACATTTCGCTGGAAGAATTCATCGCCCTCAACCCGGCGCACAATCGCCCAGTTATTCTGGAGGAAACGGCCAGCGTGATACTGCTACCCATCGACAAAGTGGAGGCATTCCAGACCAATCTGGAGAATACCAATCAGCGTCTCGTTTCCTGGCAGCCCTACCAGAGCAAAAAAGGCGAGCATTTTGATCGCTTAGCGCCGCGCTTCGGTCTCTCCGCCAACCAATTGCGCAGCATCAACGGTCTCTCCACGCGCGCCAAGATCAGCAATGGGCAAACATTATTAGTACCGGTTAACAGTGAAGAGACTGTAGCTGCCGAATTCGCCGTATTCAACACCCATCTTGCCTCCCTTGAAGAGACGACTCGCACACTGAAACACACAGTACGCAAGGGCGATACGCTCTCCACCATCGCGCGTCGCTACCATGTCAGCCAAGCCAGACTACTGGAATGGAACAACGGGGTGAACAAGCTCAAAATCGGGCAACGCATCACCATCGTCCAAGCCACGAGCCGGGGCCACCAGCGCAGACATCTGGCGCGCGCCAACAAAAATCGCAATAGCAAGAACACCAAGCTCGTGCGCAACACCAAAATACAAAAGCAAAAAGCGCCCAAGAGCAATCTAAAAATCGCCTCCAGCCGCTAGCCTTAGTTGCTTCCCTCCCGCTTAGGGGAGAGGGGCGAATATCCGTTCACTCCAACAGATGGCAATGCACGCGATGCAAAGCCTCGCCTTCCCCGCCGCCTGACAGCAAAGTTTCCTTGGGATAAACAGACCGGCACTGCGCATTCGCCTGCGCGCAACGCGGATGAAAATGGCACCCCTGCGGCGGATTGGCGGGCGAAGGCATCTCGCCGGACAAGCGAATAAGTTGATGCCCTGCACCACCATCCATGCGCGGTACCGCAGACAGCAGCGCTTGCGTATACGGATGACGCGCATGATGCAGCACCTCTTCCACCGCCCCCCGCTCCACAATGCGCCCCAGATACATCACACACACCTCATGCGCAAGATATTCCACCACAGCGAGATTGTGGGTGATAAATAGATAGCTCAAGCCCAACTCTTGTTGCAGCGTCTTCAGCAGATTCAATATCTGCGCCTGTACCGACACATCCAGCGCACTGGTAGGCTCATCGCAAATCAGCAATTGCGGATTCACCGCCAACGCCCGCGCGATGGCTATACGCTGCCGCTGCCCGCCGGAAAACTCGTGCGGATAGCGCCATTTCGCCGCGCGCGCCAACCCCACCTGATCCAGCAATTCGTCGATGCGCTGCTGCCGCGCCACGCTGTCGCGCCCGATGTTCAGCGCATCCATGCCCTCTTGCAGAATCTCCGCCACGCGCATCTTCGGGTTGAGCGAAGCGAACGGGTCTTGAAACACCATCTGCATTCCGCAACGATATTCGCGCAAAGCGCCCGCACCCAATCCGGTCAATTCATTTCCCGCAAAGCGCACGCTACCCGCCGTAGGTCGTGTCAATTGCAACAGAGCCTTGCCCACCGTGGTTTTACCGCAACCGGACTCGCCCACCAGCGCCAAGGTTTTACCCGCCGCGATTTCCAGCGACAGCCCATCCACCGCCTTGACCTGCCCCACCGTGCGTTGCAATAAACCTTTGCGGATGGGGAAGTAGACTTGCAAGTCGGAGACTTGCAAAAGTGCTTTCGGTAGGATGGGTGGAGCGCAGCGATACCCATCGCCAACGTTGGGCACATGATGGGTATCGCTGCGCTCAACCCATCCTACGGTTTCTGCGTCGGCGGCATACAGATGGCACCTCGCCCCCTGACCTTCCGCGATCTCGCTCCATGCCGGAACCTGCTCGTGGCACAGCGCCCAAGCCTCCGAGCAACGCGGCGCAAAGCGGCAACCACTGAAAGCCTCGCCCAACGGCGGCACGTTGCCCGCGATGGCCGCCAACGGCTGCCCGCCGCGCTTGCCGTCCGGCTGTGCCGCAAACAACTTTTGCGTATACGGATGCGCAGGGTGCGCAAACAATTGCTCGCGAGTCGCCATTTCCACAATCTGCCCCGCATACATCACCGCCACCTGATGCGCGTTTTCCGCCACCACACCGAGGTCGTGCGTGATGAGCAGCATCGCCATGCCGCTTTGCTGTTGCGTGTCGCGCAGCAATTGCAGCACCTGCGCCTGTATCGTCACATCCAGCGCCGTGGTCGGCTCGTCCGCAATGAGCAATTGCGGTTGCCCGGCCAGCGCCATCGCGATCATCACGCGCTGTTTCATACCGCCGGAAAGCTGAAACGGATACTCATCCAAACGGCGCGGCGCATCGGGAATACCGACCTGCTGCAACAGCTCGATACAGCGTTGCGTGATGGCAGCGGCAGACAAGTGTTGATGCAAGACCAACACCTCGGCAATCTGCTCGCCCAGCGTCATCACCGGATTCAAACTCAGCCCCGGCTCCTGAAAAATCATCGCCATCTTGCCGCCGCGCACGGCGCGCATCTCGCGTTCCGGCAACGTCACCACATCCACACCCGCCAAATGCATCGCACCGCTCTCGATATGCACACTGTCCGGCAACAGACGCATCAGCGACAGCGCCGTCATGGATTTACCGCAGCCGGATTCGCCCAGCAACGCGAAGGTTTCGCCCTGACGTATAGCGAACGAAACGTCGTCCACGATGCGCGCGCCGTTGCGCAGACGCGTTACCAGACCGGAGACTTGTAGCAATTCACTCACGTCGCACTCTCCGTCCGGTTCAAGCGCGGATCAAAAGCATCACGCACCGCATCGGCAAACAGATTCGCCGCCAGTACCAGCACCAGCATGAAGCCGAACGCGGCCGCCAGCGTCCACCACACCATAGGCTCGCGCCCCATCTCCAGACGCGCGGCGTTGATGAGCGTGCCGAAGCTGATGGTGGAAGGATCGACACCCACGCCGACGTAGGACAGCACGGCTTCCGCCAGCACCAGTGCGCTGAACTCCATCACCACCGAGATCAACACGATGTGCATCACGTTCGGCACGATGTGGCGCGTGATGATGCGCAAGCTGGACACGCCGAATGCTTGCGCGGCCTGGATGTATTCAAGCTCGCGCAGCTTGAGCGTCTCGCCGCGCAGCAGGCGGCATAGCCCGGTCCAACTGGTCACCCCGAGAATCACGCACAGACACAACAGGCGCACATCGGCGCGCGCGGCGGAAGTGGCGAACCAATCGGCATTCTTCTCGATCACCACTTGCATCATCAGCACCGCCGCCGCGATGAGCAATACGCTGGGAATCGAACTCAACACGGTGTAGACGTACTGGATGACATCGTCCACCCAGCCGCGCAGATAGCCCGCCGCGATGCCGAGCAACAGGGCGAACGGCAGCATGACCAGGGTGGTGACTGTACCGATCACCAGCCCGGTGCGGATGCTTTTCAGCGACAGGTACAGCACGTCCTGCCCGACTTTGTCGGTGCCCAGCACGTGATAGGCCACGGCAAGATTGGCGATGGCACCGATCAGCACGGCCAGAATAAATGCAGTCACAATCATGGCGCGCCGCACAGCGGGCGACTTGACGAGGTGCCCTGCATTGGCATCCGCACTCCCCTGACTCAGGAAACGGCGTCTGCCCCACTCCGCCGCCAGCAACAGCACGCCGACCATAGCCACTCCGCCCGCCGCCCCCAGCAAGCCACGCCGCACCACATCGCCCGTCCATTCGCTTTCCGGCAGGTGCAAGTGCGCACCGCCATGCAGCAAGCGCGGATAATCCCGCAGCTGCTTACCATCCGGCATTTCAATACTTTCCTTGGCGTACAAATGTGTCGCCAGCGGCGCGGAATAAGTCTTCTCGGTGCGCGTGCGCAAACCGCCGACCAGCACATCGAAAGCGCTCAACACCTCGGGAGAGTAAACCGTCTGGCCGTTATTTTTTTCCGGCAAAGCGGCGCGAAAATGCAGCGAATCCAGCAGCCCCACCAGCAGGAACAACGACAGCACCGACAGCGACACCATCCCCACGCGGCTTTTACCCACACGCACCCACGGCAATGCCAGATGCGGGCGGCGGCGTATCCACCATGCTCCGAAAATGCCCACCGCAAGCAACAGAAATACCATCGCATCGGTCCACAGAATGACGGGCATAAAACTCATGACAACCTCACCCTCGGATCGACCACCGTATAAGAAAGATCGGTGAGTATCAGCCCCGCGATATACAACACCGAGCCCAAAAACACCATTGCGCGCACCACTCCAAAGTCCTGCGCATTGATCGCGTCGATGGTGTAACTGCCCAAGCCGGGAATGCCGAAGAACGATTCAGTGAGCAGACTGCCCATAAACAGCAGCGGGATAACCACCACCACGCCGGTGAGAATTGGAATCATCGCGTTCTTCAACACATGACGGAACAGCACGCGCAATTCCGACAGTCCCTTGGCGCGCGCCGTGCGCACATAGTCCTTGCCGATCTCTTCGAGGAAGATAGTGCGATACCAACGGCTGCTCGCGCCAATGCCGCCCGCCACGCCGATCAACACCGGCAACACCACAAAGCGCATGCTATCCACGCCGCCCGCATAACCGGAGATGGGCACCCAATGCCACAGCTTGCTCACCATGAATTGCCCGCCGATGATGTAGAACAAACTGGAAATCGACATCAGCACCACGCACAACGCCACGCTCGCCATATCCAGCACGGTGGCGCGAAACAGTGTCATCAACAATGCAAAGGTGACATACAGCAACAGCCCGATGAAAAATGTCGGCAGCGCGATAGCCAAGCTGGGCAGCATGCGTGTCTGAATTTCGCGGGTGATATTGCGGCCATCGTCGGAATAGCCGAAATCGAACACAAACATGCTCGCGGATTTCTCAAAGAAAATCGTATTGGTAAAAGCAGCCTTGCCTTCTGCCTTGCCGTTAAACAGCAGCGGCTTGTCGTAGCCGTGCTGCTGCTTCCATTTCTCGATGGCCTCCGGCGTCACGCGCTTGATGCCGAGCTGCATGCGCGCCATATCGTCCGGCGTATTCACCACGAAGAACAGCGCGAAGGTGAGCAGATTCACCCCGATGAGAATCGGAATCGCGTAGAGGATGCGGCGGATGAGGTAGGCGATCATTTTGCATTCTCCCGCTGCCGCAATACCCGCCACAACCACAGCCGAACGCCAGCAATGCCAAGCCGCTCAACAGCAGCGGCCACAGCCGGGGCTGGTTCCATTGTTTGCGCAGTTCATCGCGCTGCGCCGTAGCAATGCGCAGATATTTCAAATTATTGTTCGCCATCTTGTTGGGCTTGCTGTTGTGCAGCCAGCTATGGTGCAGCACGTAATCTTTGGGGTGATGCCCCCACAGCCACGGTGAATCGCGGCGCAGTATTTCCAGCATGTCGTCGATGATTTTCTGGCGTGCCGGATTATTGGGCATGTTTTTCATTTGCTCGAACAAACGGTCGTATTCTGGATTGTGGTAGTTCGCCGCGTTCTCGCCGCTTTTGGCGACCTTGCCTTGTTCGCCGTGCAGCAGGAATAAAAAATTCTCAGGGTCGGGATAGTCGGCGTTCCAGCCAAAATAGAACATCTGTGTGTCACCGCGCCGTATCTTGTCCTGAAAACGATTCCAGTCGGTGCTGCGCACAACGAGCTGAATATTGAGTTTGTCGAATTGTTTGCGCAGCCAATCCAGACGCGACTTGTTACCAACGCCGCTGGCAGTGGTATCGAGATAGATGACCAAGGGTTGTTTGGTCTTTTCATCGAGTCCGTCGGGGTAGCCCGCTTCGGCAAGGAGTTTTTTTGCCACGGCGATGGGTTTGCGCTGCGGCGCACCGCTCTTCCAGTCATACACATAATGATTGATGCCCGCCTCGCCTTCGCGATAGCCGAAGATGCCGGGCGGAATGGGCGACTGCGCGGCGATGCCGCGCCCGTTGGCGAAGATGGAAATGAATTCCTCAAAGTCCATCGCGATGGCGATGGCGCGGCGCAGCTTGCGCGCGCGCTCGCTTGATCCGCCGACGGTCGGATCGAGCCAGTTGAAGCCCATATACATCGTGGAAGTCGCGACCGCCGTCGATAACGTGATGCCCTGCCCTTTCATCTCATCGGTGACGTTCGCTTCGCCGCCCACGTTTACCTGCACGGCCTGATCGAAACTGTCCGAACTGATGCCGGAAGCGTCGTAATAACCTTGCAGAAATTTATTCCAGTAAGGGATGGTTTCTTTTTCCAGACTGAACACGACCTTGTCGATCAGCGGCAGCGGCTTGCCCGCGTCGGCCAGCAGCCCGGCTTCTTTGTCGCCCGGTTCACCCTCGGCGGGAAAAACCTCGCCGGAGAAGTTGGGATTCTTGGTCAATACCATGCGCTGATTGGGATCGTTCTCCGACAGGTAATACGGCCCGCTGCCCAACGGCCACCAGTCCAGCGTGAGGTTGCGTTCGCGCATGCCAGCCTGCGCGTAGAAGCGCTCGGCCTCCCACGGCATCGGCGCGAAAAACGGCATCGCCAGCCAGTAGGCGAACTGCGGATATTTGCCCACCACCTTGATGCGATAAGTGTGCGCGTCCACCACCTCCACGCCGGCCAACGCATAAGCATTCAAATCCAGCCAGCCCTCGGGCTGGGCCTTGCGCGCCTGCTTCAACGTCTCGGCGTATTCTTTGAGGCCGACGATGTATTCCGCCATCACGCCGAAGATGGGCGAATGCAGATCGGGATGAGCGAGGCGCTTGATCTGATACACGTAGTCGGCTGCCAGCACATCGCGCGTTCCCGTCTGCGCGAAGTCGCTCAAGGCGTTGATGCCTTTCAAATCGCTGGATGACAGCGCCATATAGCGCGGCTTGCCCGCCGCATCTTGCGCCAAAGCGGGATGCGGTTGAAATTTCAGATCCGCACGCAAAGGTATTTCATACTCGCTGAATGCCACCTGTTCGGCGGGAGCCGTGTCCGGCAATGGCCGATTGTTCTTATCCAGATAGCGCACTGCGGGCATCGCGGCGGATGCCTGCGGCACCAGACTATACGGACGCGTCAGGTAGTGGTACTGCAAAGGCGGCTGGTAAATCTGCGCGAGGAAAATGTATTCGTTTTCGCTATAGGCCTGCACCGGATCGAGATGCTTGGGGCGCTCGGTGAATGCGGTATAGAACACCGACTGACCGGCTGTGCTGGCGGGATACGGGTTATTCCAGACGCCGCTATCGCAGGCGCAAAGTAGGAGCAACAATGTAAATCCGACTAGCTTTTTCATGGCGCGAGAGTGTAGCGGAATGCCTCTGCCGCGTCATGCTACATACGCCACCAAGAAGATTGCCAATACGTGCAAAAACTAGTACGGTGACGCCTGATATTTTTCCGGAGAACATCATGGCCGTTTCCAACGTCAACTCCACGAACCAGCTAGCATCCGTCAGCTCCGTTTCTTCAACCGCCCCCGCTGCGCAGCTGAACAGGGGCAAGCCGAGCGTTGACCGGCAGGAAGCGACCGTCGTCACGCTGTCTGCCCAAGCCAGAAGACTGAGTCTCTCTCAAGACATTCCGGCGCCAAGCCAGACCCGCACCAATCAGGCTCAAGCCACAACGCGCGCCGATACAGCCGCGACGGAAAAAGTCGTATCTAAAGCCAAAGAAGCGGCAGAGTCGCCTGAAGCACAGCTAAGGGAGCCCGAAACCCAACCAAGAAGAAGCGAAATCAAAGGCAGAGTCAATACCTATGCTTAACCCGAACTGGCAAACTTTTCTCCAAGAACACGGCGCACAATTTCAAGATGGCATAGCACAAAACTTCGGCGATGCCTCCGCTGAACTAATTGCCACGCGCGACGGCACCGTACTGTGCGACTTGAGCCAGTTCGGCATCTTGAAAGTGAGCGGCGACGAAGCGCAATCTTTTTTGCAAAACCTGTGCAGCAACGACATCAAAACCGTCAGCCCTCAACAAGCGCAACTCAGCAGCCTAAACACCGCCAAAGGCCGTGTATTAGCAACCTTTCTGATCTGGCAGAGCGGCGCAGATTATTACCTGCATCTGCCTGCTTCCTTGATTGCAGCGATCCAGAAAAAACTAAGCATGTATGTGCTACGCGCCAAGGTCAAGATCGAGGACGTGAGCGCGCAACTGGTTTGTCTCGGCGTCGCAGGGAAAGACGCAGCGGCGCTGCTGCAAACGCATGTCGGCGAGCTGCCGCAAGCGGCTCTCGCGGTAACACAGCACACTAACGCCAGCATCCTGCGCGTCGGTAGCGAGCGTTTTCAGATCGTCACCACGCCCGAACACGCACCGATGCTGTGGCAACAACTCAGCCCCCAAACGCGTCCGGTCGGCTCGCCCTGCTGGGACTGGCTCAACATCCGCGCGGGCATCCCCGTCGTGTTGCCCGCCACACAGGAGCAGTTCGTGCTGCAGATGCTGAATCTGGACATACTCGGCGGCGTGAGTTTCAAGAAAGGCTGCTATCCCGGACAGGAGATCGTGGCGCGCATGCACTATCTGGGTAAGCTGAAACAGCGTACCTACCTTGCACATATAGACAGCGAAACCGCACCGCAACCCAACGATGCACTATACAGCGACGACTACGCGGGCCAGAGCAGCGGCAACATCCTCAACGCAGCACCGGCCCCCGCAGGCGGCTACGATGTGCTGGCGACATTGCACAGCAGCAGCGTAAAGGATGCGCGCGTAGTGCATTGGCAATCGCCGGAAGGCGCTGCGCTCGACTTTCAAACATTGCCCTACCCGTTCCCGGCTGAAAGCGGCGGGTGAACCTACCAGCCCAATTCTTCTCCAGCGATCTGTTATGGCTGACAAATCTTGTCTTCGCCATATTGCTGGGGCGAGCAATCTGGTTTGCACCGTGGAAAAAGGTTCTCGGCAACGAGATACGCACCAATGC
>JBAZYW010000011.1:0-23735 GCA_041659125.1 Gallionellaceae bacterium
CGACTAGTGTCGAAGCTCCACAGCGGTGGAGCCCCAGTTTCCCCAGTGAGCAGTTGTAGGCGTTCGATGAATTCGTCGCGCGGAATTTCGCGTGCGCCGAGCGAGGCCAGATGCGGTGTGTTCATCTGGCAGTCGATCATGCCGAAGCCTTGGTGTTCAAGCTCTCTGGCCAGATAGGCGAGGGCGATTTTGGATGCGTCGGTTTTGTGGCAAAACATCGACTCGCCGTAAAACATCGCGCCGATAGCCATGCCGTATAGCCCGCCGACAAGCTCGCCGTCCATCCAGGTTTCCACCGAATGCGCGTAGCCCATGCGGTGCAGTTCGCAGTAGGCGGCGATCATCTCTTCCAGTATCCATGTGCCGTCCTGTCCTTCGCGCGGGGCGGCGCAGGCGCGCATCACCTGCTCGAAGGCGGTGTCGGTGCGCACCTCGTAGTCGCCTTTGCGCAAAGTTTTGTGCAGGGAATTCGAGATTTTGAATTCGGCGGGGAACAGCACCATGCGCGGGTCGGGGCTCCACCACAGGATCGGATCGTCCGCGTTGAACCACGGAAAGATGCCGTGGCGATATGCTTCCAGAATTCGTTCGGGAGACAGGTCGCCGCCCGCAGCGAGCAGTCCGTTGGGCTGGTCGAGAGCCAGCTCCACCGGAGGGAAAGGTTGCGTGTCCTGTATCAGGAAGATTGATTTCACTGGGGTCTAGGCCGTTCGCTATATAGGCAGCTTGTATGATTTGTGCTTATATAGCGTCCTGTCGAGTAGCGTCAAGGCCTGGAGGAATTATGTTGGCAGGGTTGTTCGGAAAAAAATCAGATCATCCGTTGGCGAATCTCAAATCGGTGCAGCAGGTATTGGCCGATGTGCCGAAGGCGGATGCGTTAAAGGCGCTGCAAGAGCTGTCCAGCTGGGTCGAGTCGTTGCGTGACCAGGCGGACGAGTTTCGTTTGGATCATCAGGTGGCGGTGCTGCGCTTGCTGGATGAAGCGGCGCAACCCCATGTGCGCAAATTGCTGCGTGACTATTTTTCCCTGCAACCGCTGAACAAGTTTCAGGAAAATCGTATATGGGCGGCGCTGAACGATTTTTTTACGCTCAGCGAGCAGTCCTATACAGACATCCTCGCGCGCTGTCGCAAAGGTGACCGTAATGCATCCGCAATCAAGCCCCAGCTGGCGTTGCTGGCGGCACGCGGCATTGTTGCCGCAGCAAACAAACTGAAGCTCGCTGCAGTGCGTTACGCACTGATCGATCCTGCTTTGTGGGCGCACCTTGCGGAGATTTACTCTTACGCGGAAACGCAAAATCTTCTGGATGAGTCGCTTTCTCTTTACCCCGGCACGGGAACGAATACCTCGGCCGGGCGCGAGTTCGCCGGAGTGATGGTGTGGTTCGCCGTGGGTACGGGTTCGTTGCCTTCTTTGCATATCCACATCGCCGAACGCCTCATCGCACATCTGAATAAATATTTGACGGCAGGAGCACAGGGCGTGGCGGGTAGCCAGTGGGTGGTTAATCTGGCGCAACCGACACCGCCGATGCGGGTGAATGCCGAAACAACGATCCATCCGAGTTTGCGTTTTATCGGGATAGGGGAAGTGGAGAGTGCGCTCAACGATCTGCTGAAGTCGCTGGAAAAAGGCATTGTGCCGCAAGACGTCAATCTGGGGGGGCCTGTCTATGAGGCTGAGTTGGTGCGCGACGTGGCGCGGCAACTGGTTGCACGCTGTGTCTTGCCGCCACCGGCGCGCCGCAATGTGCGCCGCAAGATAAAAGTGAATCTGCATGTGGCGAACGGTTTTTTCAAACTGGTCGAAAATACCGACATCGGCTTGAATTTTCACAGCGAGCCCAACGAAGTCTGGGAGGTCGAAGACATCAGTGCGACCGGATTTCGCAGCGTGACGGCCCCATCCACATTGGATAGCGTCAAGATCGGCTCGCTGATCGGTAGCAAGCCGGAAAATGTCGGAAGTTGGGGCGTCGGCATCGTGCGCCGTTTAAGCCGCGACGCGCAAAATAATCTGCATGTCGGGGTCGAGATATTAGCCAATCAGGTGATCGGCGTTTCGCTGGGCGCACGCGACCACTCCGGTGCCGGTGAAGACAATTTGGCCTTGTATCTCAACAAGCCGAATGACAACAGTGGCGAGGCGTGGCTGCTGATGAAGCCGGGCGCGTTCTTGGCCAATCGCAGCTTCAACATGGCGGTAGGCGACAAGACCTACCTGTTATTGCCGCTCGGGCTGGTGGAAAGCGGAGAGGATTACGATCTGGCGCGTTACCGCAAAATGGAGCAGGACACGAGCGAGTAGAGGCGTATTTCCATACGCCCCTATGGCTCCTATTTTAAACGTTGTGTCAGCCAAGCCTCAATATCGCGTATTTCTTCCTGGCATACTGAATGCGGCATGGCATATTCGTGCCACTCTACTTGGTAGCCTTGCCGCAGCAGTATTTCTTCCGACGATCTCCCCAGCGTATACGGCACGATAGGGTCGTTGCGTCCGTGCGCCATGAATATCGGCGTGTTTTTGGCAGCGCTACTGGCTTCTTCTTTCAATGTGTCGGGCAGCGGTAAATAAGTCGAGAGAGCAAGGATGCCGCCGAGCCGTTCGGTGTGGCGCAATCCGGTATGCAGGGCAACCGCTCCGCCTTGGGAAAAACCTGCGAGGAAGATGTTTGTCGGAAGTATCCCCCGCGCTTTTTCCCGTGCAATGAGTTTTTCAATTTCCGCTTGGGAGTCGCGCACGCCTGCGGCGTCTTGTTTGGAGCCGATATCGTTCGCCACGATGTCATACCACGAACGCATGATGTAACCGCCATTGATGGTGACGGGTTGTTCGGGAGCGTGCGGAAAAATATAGCGCACTGCCACGGGCAGGTTCATTTCTTCGGCGACGGGCACGAAGTCTTCGCCATCCGCACCCAAGCCGTGCAGCCAGATGATGCTGTGATGAGGGGCGGGGGCGGTGTCCAGTGTGATGTGCGGAAGAATAGTGGGCATTTTATATTTCTAATCGACGTTATGGGGAGTCAATGGTATGGTTACGATGCCATCCTGACAGATCGTTAAAGATTTCGGTCATTGTGCCGATAACAATCAGGGATGGCTATAAAAACTAGATAGTGCTGGGGGGAAAAGTGAAAAGAAATATTACGCCGACTTCGGTCGAAAAGGTCATGCGTGAGGACGATTTCATCGTCTCAATGACCGATACAACGGGAAGAATCACCTACGGCAACCGGATATTCATCGAGTTCTCCGGCTATAGCGAGGCCGAGTTGATCGGTACGCAGCACAACATCATTCGCCATCCCGATATGCCACGTGCGGTGTTTAGCCTGCTATGGAGCAAAATTGCCAATCGCGAAGAGTGCTTTGCCTATGTGAAGAACATGGCCAAAGACGGCAGCTTCTATTGGGTATTCACCAACGTGACGCCGACCTTCGATCCCTCCGGCAATATCACGGGTTATTTCTCGGTGCGGCGCAAGCCCAAGGCGAGTGGAGTCAAAACGGCAAGCGAGGTTTATCGCCTCATGTTGGAAGCAGAAAAAAAAGCCGGCCCTGCGAATGCTATCGCGGCCTCCACCAAAATATTGGTCGATATATTGAATGAAAAGGGGCTCAGCTATGACGAACTCGTCCTTGCAATTTAAAGTTTCTGCATTGATGTGGTCGTTCTCCGCCACCATGGCGGCAGCTACGCTGACCGATCTTGCTTTAGGCGAGATCAATATGCCGATGGTTGTTTTTATGTTGATTGTCATCGCCTTGTCGGCATGGGGGCAATGGTCTATCCGGCGCTGGCTGGCTCCGCTCGAGAAACTGAAGGTTGTCATCGACGAAGTGGCGCAAGGGAAGTTCAATAATCGCGTGATCGGCATCTCCGAGCATAAGGATGAGATTAGTTTGCTGTGCTGGAGCGTGAACGACATGTTGGACCAGCTCGGCACATTCTTTCGCGAGCAGGAGACCAGTTTTCGCTGCAACAATGCGGGTAGCTTCTATCGCCAGGCAATGGGTACGGGGCTGCACGGCGGATTCAAGAAAGGCTTGGAGAACCAGAATGTTCTGCTTGTCGGCATGGCAGATCAGAAGAGATCAGCCATGCGCACCAAGATGTTGTCGCGGGTGCATACCCTGAATACCGATAAATTGTTGAGCAATCTGTTTTCAAGCCAACAGGACATGAAGGTGATCACCGACAATATGGAGCGTCTGGCCTCGCTGGCGAAACAAACGCGTGAAGATGCTGACGAGAGTCGCAGTTCGGTCAAGGATGTCGTGCAAAGGCTGTCCGGCATTGTGGAGCGGGTGAATCGCGCCAATGACGCGATCACCGAGCTGAATGCGCGCAGTGCCGAAATTACCAAGGCGGTGGGTTTGATCAATTCGATTGCCGACCAAACCAATTTGCTGGCTCTTAATGCTGCCATCGAAGCGGCGCGTGCGGGCGAGGCGGGGCGTGGTTTCGCGGTGGTCGCCGATGAAGTGCGCAAGCTGGCAGAAAACACCAAGAATGCTTCGGAGTCGATCGGCAAGATCATGCTCATGCTACAGGACGATGCTTCCAGAATGCAAAAGGATTCGGGGGAGATGCATGAGATCGCCAATTCTTCGCAAAGCGTCATCAGCCGGTTGGAGCACAAGTTTGCGCAGTTCAACGAGTCGGCCGTAACGACATACTCCGGCGCACGTTATGCGCAGGATCTCAGTTTTGCGTCTCTGGTTAAGGTCGATCACATCATCTATAAGCAACGTGCCTATGTATTGGTTGCCGATCCGGAAAATCAGGAAATGCGAACTGCGGTGGCGGTGGATCACAATAATTGCCGGCTGGGTAAATGGTATGCCGGTCCGGGTAAAGAGGTGTTCGGCGATTCGCCCTCATTCGGAAAATTGCTTGATCCACATAGGAAAGTGCATGGCTGCGTGCATGATATGGTGGAAATGCTGGGTCAGCCTTGGGACAGGGATGATGCGCTGCAAGACAAGATATTCAATGCGCTGGAGTGTGCCGAAGAGGCTAGTATGGGCGTGATGCAGAATATCGATCAGGTCGTGGCGGACAAGCATCCGGAGATGGGCCGGGGCAGCTGAAATTGATGGGTTTTAAATTGACGGCAGTATTAACCAGCGGGGATGAACAGCGTTCATCCCCGCTTGGTTTTGGTAGCGCTGCTTATAAGGTTTGCTCGGTCTCGGGAATGATGTCGCGCAATATCTGAAAAATCTCGCGGTAACTCTTAGGCGGGCTGCTCTGACACGGTGGGGCGCAGCCCTCTGGTGCGGGAAGAGCTTGCGAGCCGCCGGTCTTTGCGTTTCACGTCACTGTGCTTCGGGAATGATGTCGCGCAACACCTGAAATATCTCGCGGTAATTCTTAGGCGGCTTGAGAAGCTCTTTTTCCTTGAGCGCATTGCGTATCAGCGTGCGCAAGCGTTGTGCATCCGCCTGCGGGTGTGCTGCAAGCAGTTCGGTCAGCGCATTCGGGTCTTCCAGCAGGCGTTCGCGCCAGCGCTCCACCTGATGCAGCCAGGCGATATGCTGGCGCGAGGTGCCGTTCCAAGTTTCCAGTTTGGCGATGATGGGCGCTGGGTCCACATCGCGCATCAGTCTGCCGATGTATTGTGTCTGGCGATTGATCGCGCCGAATTTGGTCATGCGCTTTACTTCATGGATCGCTTCGCGCAAATTGTCCGGGATGTCCACTTCCTTCAGCTGATCCTTGCTCAGGGCGATTAATTTCTCGCCGATCTCTTGCAAATCATGCATTTGTTTCTTGATCTTGGTCTTGCTGGGGGGGAGGTCGGCAAGGTCTTCGTCGTCCTGGTGCTGATCTGGGTGCTTATTCATGGCTGGGTCGGTAAATATAAACAGATGTTGATATGATAGCGTCTTCCAAGAAATCATTTTCCTAAAATTCTGTTTATGACTGCCATTGTTTCCCACGAATCGCGCTTTTCCCATACCCATGAAGCTTTGCGAGAGATCGCCCAAGACCTGATCCAATATGCCCGCAAGCGGGGTGCCACGGCAGCTTCAGCCGAAGTCTCGGACGGTTTCGGGCAGGGCGTCAGTGTGCGTCAGGGCGAAGTCGAGACTATCGAGTACAACCGCGACAAGGGACTGAGCGTTTCGGTCTATATAGGCCAGCGGCGCGGCAATGCCAGCACTTCCGACTTTTCGCCGCAGGCAGTGCGCGACACGGTGGATGCGGCATTGAACATCGCGCGCTTTACCGCGATTGACGATTGTGCCGGACTACCCGAGCCGGAGATGCTGGCAACGGAGTTCCCCGATCTTGATCTGTATCACCCGTGGTTGTTGAATGTGGATGATGCGATTGAGTTGGCAAGAGAGTGCGAGCAAGCGGCTTATGCTGCCGACAAGCGCATCAATAATTCCGAAGGCGCGACCGTCAACGTGCACGAGGCACACTTCGTGTATGCCAATAGCCTGGGTTTTGTCGGCGGTTTCCCCACTTCGCGGCACAGTGTCAGCTGCGCGGTGATTGCGGGCAAGGACGATGCGATGCAGCGCGATTATTGGTACAGCGTGGCGCGCAATGCCGCCGAGATTCTGAAAGTGGAAGAGATCGGGCGCATCGCTGCCGAGCGCACTGTGCGCCGTCTGAAGGGGCGCGGTCTGGCCAGCATGCAGTGCCCGGTGTTGTTCGAGGCGCCGATCGCAGCGAGTCTGATCAGTCATTTCGTCGGCGCGGTGAGCGGCGGCAGTCTATATCGCAAATCTTCCTTCCTGCTTGATCGGCTGGACACCCAGATTTTCTCCTCCGTTATGCGTATCGACGATGTGCCGGATATTCGCAGAGGATTGGCGAGCAGCCCGTTCGACGATGAAGGCGTCAAAGCGCAGCGCCGTACCATCGTCGATGCCGGAGTGTTGAACGGGTATTTTCTCGGCAGTTATTCAGCGCGCAAGCTCGGCATGAAAACCACGGGTAATGCGGGCGGCAGTCACAATCTCATCGTGCAGCCCGGAAAGCTGGATTTCAATGGCCTGTTGAAAAAGATGGGCCGTGGTTTGCTGGTGACCGAATTGCTGGGGCAGGGTGTGAATCCGGTAACCGGCGACTATTCGCGCGGCGCGGCGGGTTTCTGGGTGGAGCGTGGCGAGATTCAATATCCGGTGGAAGAGATCACCATCGCGGGTAACCTCAAAGATATGTTCAAGGGTATCGTTGCTGTCGGAAACGACATGCTGGTGCAAGGCTCGCGCCAATGCGGCTCGGTGCTGATAGAGCGCATGGCCGTAGCGGGGCGATAGAAGTTAACGCTGCCTACACACGGGACAAGCACTATCGCGACTCAGTTTGATGACGCGCGGTTCCATGCTGAGTGCATCGAGCACCAGTAATTTTCCACACAGCGCGGGTGAAATACCCAATAAAAGCTTTAATGCTTCGCTCGCCTGCATGCTGCCGATGATGCCAACCAGTGGGGCAAATACGCCCATTGCCGAACAACGTATTTCCTCCGCTTCCATTTCTTCTGGATAGAGGCAGTTGTAACAGGGGCTGTCTTCTCTGCGAAAATCGAATACGCTGATTTGTCCGGAAAATTTGATTGCCGCACCGGAAACCAACGGCTTATTCAGTTGCACGCATGCACGATTGAGTGCGTAGCGCGTGGCGAAGTTATCGCTGCAATCAACGACTACGTCGGCCTGCGCAACTAATTCGTGTAAACGTTCAGCTGCGATACGCTCGTTCAGCGCGAGCACATTAACTTCAGGATTAATTTCGGCCATGGTGTTGTGCGCGGAGGCAACTTTGCTGTTTCCGATGCTGCCGGTGCGGTGAAGTATCTGGCGTTGTAGATTGGTGAGGTCTACGGTGTCGTTGTCGCACAGCGTGATCGTGCCGACACCACTTGAGGCTAGATATAGTGCAGCGGGAGAACCCAGGCCGCCCGCGCCGATGATGAGCGCATGTGCATTGAGTATTTTTTGCTGACCTTCGATGCTTATTTCCGGCAGCAGGATATGGCGGCTGTAGCGCAGTAGTTGCTTATCGTCCATGCGCGATTATTTGTATTCGCGCAGGTCTTTGGGGGTGTCGTCATGATTGCCATGCGGGTGATGCTCGTACACCTGTGCAAATACCTCGGACTCGTTCTTTTTGGTGGGATGCTCCGGGGTATTCAGGTTGTGGTGCTGAACATCCTCGCAGTAATGCACCACATGTTTTTGCACCATGTCGAGCAGGCTTTCTTTGAAATGAAAACCTTCCTTGATCAGTGCGCTCTCCAAGCCTTCGTGGGTGTAGTGCTCCAGGCTGTAATGGATGATCAGGCTATTGGCTTGAGCATCCCTTTCAACCTTCATGTTTTCCATGCTACTCAGCAAGAGATAGGCTTGTGCCACCTGATCGGCAGGCTCGTCTGAAAAAACAAGTTTGCGTGTCTTTTGAAGTTCAAATGGATTCATAACTCACTTTCCGTGCAAGATATTCATGCCTTTCAGTAGATTCAGAGCCTGATTTAACTGGTAATCGTTCTTGGCGCCGAATTCTGAAATTTCCGGTTTGGTCGTGTCGCCTTCTTTTGTCTTGGGTTGTGCTTTGGGCGCAGGCTTGGCTGTGATTTCTTCAGTTTTACCTTCGCTCTGGCGATCATTGCTCAGGTGGCGATCCAGATCAGCCTCGCGCAAGCGGAACGCATTGTCCAATGCAGCAGTGGCAGGGTCTTCCACAAGAATATCGGGGACTATGCCCTTGGCCTGGATCGAGCGTCCGCCGGGGGTGTAATAACGCGCCGTGGTGAGTTTGATGGCCGTGTTATTGCCCAGCGGCAGGATGGTTTGCACCGAGCCCTTGCCGAATGATTGCGTGCCCATAATGACGGCGCGTTTGTGGTCTTGCAGCGCGCCGGCCACGATCTCGGAAGCGGAGGCAGAGCCGCCGTTCACCAGGACGACCATGGGCAGATTTTTGTAGACCGCAGACAGACTCTTTAGATAATCACTGGCACCGTTGCCGCGCAAATAATTCTCCGCGCTGGCTGTGAGACGCATCTTGGCGTCCTCAGTACGCCCTTCGGTATAAACCACTAAAGCGTCTTTGGGCAGGAATGCGGCAGATACGGCAACAGCCGCAGTGAGCAAGCCGCCCGGATCATTGCGCAAATCGAGCACGACACCTTTGAGGTTGCCATCGCTTTGTTTGAGCAATGTATCGAGAGCCGTGGCCAGATTTTCACCGGTGTGTTCCTGGAACTGTGTGATGCGTACAAAGGCATATTCAGATTCAACTAATTTGGATTTGACGCTTTGCACTTTGATGACAGCGCGAACCACGCTGATGATCAGCGGCTTCGGCTCGTTCTTGCGTACGATCGTGAGTATGATTTTGCTGCCGGGTTTGCCGCGCATACGTTTAACGGCATCGTTCAGGGCGAGTCCCTTAACCAGGGTGTCGTCAAGTTTGATGATGAGGTCGCCGCTCTTTATTCCGGCGTGATAAGCGGGCGTATCTTCGATCGGCGAGATGACCTTGACCAAGCCTTCTTCCATGCCGACTTCAATGCCGAGTCCGCCGAACTCTCCCTGAGTTCCGACTTGCAATTCCTTGAAGCCTTCCGCGTCGAGATAGGAGGAGTGGGGGTCGAGGCCGCTCAACATGCCATTGATAGCTTCAGTGATGAGTTTTTTGTCACTGACGGGTTCAACGTAGTCGCTCTTGATGCGTCCGAAGACCTCGGAAAATGCACGCAACTCTTCAATGGGCAGCGGGGCGAGCGTGTCTTTTTCGGCGATGGCCGAGAAGTGCAGGCTGATGAATATGCCGGCGATGAGACCGACGGTGACCAATCCGAACTTTTCAATACGACGACGCATGTGACACCTTTCGTGAATTAATTCTATTTCGCTTAGCGGGAGACCCATTTCATAGGGTCAAGCGGGTTTCCCTCGTGGCGCAGTTCAAAGTATAAACCGGATTCTTCATTGCCGCCGCTATTGCCTACGGACGCAATGGTATCGCCGCCACGCAACGTGTCGCCGACCTGCTTGAACAAGGTTTCATTGTTGCCGTACAAACTCATATAGCCGTTGCCGTGATCGACGATGAGCAAATTGCCGAAACCGCGCAGCCAATCGGCAAACACGACCCGCCCTGCGGCTACGGATTTGACGGATTGAGCGGCAGCGGCACGCAAGAACAGGCCCTTCCATAACACCGTGCTATCGGGGCGTGTGCCGCCAAATCGGTTCGTGATATCCCCCTTCACCGGCAGCGCAAGCTTGCCCTTGAGCGAGGCGAACGGTTTGCCGTCGAAAGCGCTATCGGGCAGTTTTTCATTGCGCGCCTGATTTTTGCCCTTGGGCTGCGCCAACATTTTGGCAAGTCTGTCGACCAATTGCGATAAGCGATTTTCGTTGCGTTGCAAACGCCCCATCTCACGGCGCTGCTGTTTAAGCTGCTTGGCAATCTTATCCAGAGTCTGCATGCGCGCATGTTTATCTTTTTCCAGGCTACGGCGTTGCGAGCGCTCCTCGTTTTGCAGGGCGGCGATTTCCTGGCTTTTGTCACGCGCTTGTGCGGTCACGGCTTGGAGCTTGAGCAGATTGCCGCGCAAGGTCTTTAGCCAGGCAGTGCGACTGCGCGCGATGTAGTCGTAATACTGCAATTCGCGCGCGACCTGATTGGGGTCGTGATTGTTGAGCAGCAGTTTGAGGTATTCCTGTTTGCCGCCGAGGTATTGCTGATAGAGCAGCTTGCTGAGCAGCGCTTGCTCGTTCTGCATATCTTTTTCCAGCTGTCCGGATTGTTTTTGCAGTTGTGCCAGCGTGTTGCTCGCCGCGCTTTGTTGTTGGGCAAGCTCATTGAGCTTGCGGTTGCTGGTGCTGATGGTGCGCTCGGATTCGCGCAGTGCGTCGGCGGCCTCCGATTTCGACTCGTTGGTTTTTTCAAAATCCTGCTGCAGTGCACTGATGCGCCGGCGCAGATTTTCCAATTCCTCCTGTTGCGAGGCATACGCTGCGCTGCCCGCGATGAGACAAAAAACAAGCAGCGGGAGGCGAAATAATGCGATCACAAGATCTCGATGAGCGATTTGCCGGTCATTTCTTGCGGTTGCGGCAAACCCATCATGGCAAGCAGGGTCGGTGCAACATCCTGCAAAGCACCCGTTGCCGCGATGTTGGCCTTGCGCCCGATGTACAGAAACGGCACGAGATTGAGGGTGTGTGCGGTGTTCGCCTGTTTTGTGGTGCGATCCAGCATTTGTTCCGCATTGCCGTGGTCGGCCGTGATGACGATCTCGCCGCCGCATTCCAGCATGGCCCGCACCACGCGCCCGACGCAGACATCCAGCGTTTCTATCGCCTTGACTGCCGCATCCATATTGCCGCTGTGCCCGACCATGTCGCCGTTGGCGTAGTTGCACAAAATGGCCTGATATTGTTTGCTGCGGATGGCGGCTTCGAGTTTGTCGGTCACCTCGACGGCACTCATTTCCGGTTGCAGATCGTAGGTCGCCACTTTGGGCGACGGCACGAGTATGCGATCTTCGCCGGGGTTGGGTTGTTCAATACCGCCGTTCATGAAGTAGGTGACGTGGGCGTATTTTTCGGTCTCGGCGATGCGCAACTGCTTCAAACCGAGCTTGCCCAGATACTCGCCCAAGCCGTTATGGATAGAGGTCGGCGCATAGGCGTTGGGCAAGTGGAACTCTTCACCATAGCTGCTCAGCGTGGTGAAATTGGCCAGCTTGGGGAAGCGCGTACGCGCAAAGCCATCGAATTTCTCATCGGTCAGGGCGCGGGTTATTTCGCGCGCACGGTCAGCGCGGAAGTTCATGAACACCACTACGTCGCCATCCTGCATCGCAGCTTGCTCGCCGATGATCGTAGCTTGCACGAACTCGTCGTTTTCGCCGCGCGCATAGGCCAGCTCCAGACCCTCTGCGGCACTGCTCGCGTTAAACGGCGCTTTGCCTTGTGTGAGCATGTCGTAAGCGATCTGCACGCGCTCCCAGCGATTGTCCCGATCCATGGCGAAGAAGCGCCCGCAAATCGTGGCAATGCGGCCGACGCCGAGCGCAGCGCATTTGTCCTGTAATAGCTGTAAAGATTGCGCCGCGCTGCGCGGCGGTGTGTCGCGCCCGTCCAGAAACGCATGCACGGCGATCTTGCTCAATCCGGCGCGCGCGGCCAATTCCAGCATGGCGTGGATATGCAGCTCGTGGCTATGTACGCCTCCGGGAGAAAGCAAACCGAGAATGTGCAAAGTCGAGCCTTGTTTTTTTGCTGCGGTCACCGCGTCGGATAATGCAGGGTTGGTGTAAAAGCTGCCGTCTTCAATGGCAACGTCCACTTTTGTCAGGTCTTGATAGACCACGCGTCCTGCACCGATGTTGAGGTGCCCCACTTCCGAATTTCCCATCTGCCCGCGCGGCAGGCCGACATGCAGTTCGGATGCATTGATCAGCGTATGCGGATAACTATTCCACAGCCGATCCCAATTGGGCTTGTGTGCAAGCGCCACGGCGTTGTTGTCGGTATCTTCGCGGTAACCGAAACCATCAAGGATGAGGAGAAGGACGGGAGTGATTTTCATGCTGGTTTAACTTTCATGCTGGACTTTCAAATAAGCAGCGTATTAAAACATAAGTGGTTGCTAATTTAGCGGCGTCTATGCACACTACGGGTTATGCATTTTAGCTGATTTCGGGGTGGTGTATGGCCCCAGTGAATGAAGGATAGGGTATGGAAATGACAAGTAAGTTAATCGATAAAGACGAAGACATCATGCAGGCATCGTTGGCGATGAAAGCCATCGCCCATCCTTTGCGTCTGAAAATATTATGTGTATTGGCGGGGAATGAGCTTAGCGTGCAGGATATCGTGGACAACGTCGGCACCTCGCAAAGCAATATCTCCCAGCATCTGGCAATTTTGCGCGACAAAGGCGTACTGGCGACGCGCAAGGATGCCAACCGGGTGTTTTATCGCATCGGCGATCCGCGCACACTCAAACTGGTGAGCATGATGCGTGACGTGTTTTGTTCCATGTAATACAAAAATCGCTCGGATCAGGATGTTCGCAGGGCTAATTTGATCCCGGAAATTGATATTTCCTCTGCCTTGAGAGTTCTCCGGGAACATTTGTTCCGCACGTGGGACTTGACGTAACTTAGAATATTAGTATATTCTAATATTCGTTGATTTTTTAAGAGGTGAATGCAATGAAAAAAGACTATCGCTGGTTGGCTGCTTGCATATTTTCTTCGGTGTCTGTGTTTGCCCAGGCAGGAGAGCCGTTGGCGACCGCTCCGGTGCAATTCCGTGAAGTGGCGCAAACCTACAGCGCGGAGGGGGTGGTAGAGGCTACGCGCCAATCTACTGTATCGGCGCAAATTTCCGGGCGCGTGAAAGAAGTCAATTTCGACATCGGCGACAAGGTTAAAAAAGGCCAGGTCATTTTGCGTATCGATGAGCGCGAGGCGGATCAGGCCTTGGCCGGTAGTCAGGCGCAGGCACGTCAGGCGCAAGCTGCTTTGCAAAACGCCAAGGTAAATTACGAGCGCTCACAGCAATTATTCGAGCAGAAATTCATCAGCCAGTCCGCATTGGACAAGGCTCTGTCCGACTATCAGATGGCGCAGGCTCAAGCGGCGGCAAGCGAGGCCGGGGCAAAACAATCGGCGCTCGCGCAAGCCTATACCTCCGTTATCGCACCGTACCCCGGCGTGGTTTCCGCGCGCATGGTCGAGCTGGGCGAGATGGTGATGGTAGGCAAGCCGCTGATGACGGGCTTCGATCCGTCGCAGATGCGTGTCATCGTGAATGTGCCGCAATACAAGCTGGGTGACATCGGACAGCATCCAACGGTGAAGATTGAGATACCTTCGCTGTCGCGCTGGATCAAGGCAGCATCGGTGGTGGTGCAGCCTTCCGCCGATATTCGCACGCACAGCACCCAGGTAAAAATATCGTTGCCGGAAAACGAGCCCGGTTTGTATCCGGGCATGTTTGTGCGCGCACATTTTGTGACCGGGAAAGCGAGCAAGTTGCTGATCCCGGCCAGTGCCGTGGTGCGGCGCAGCGAGGTAGTGGCGGTATACGTGGTGGATGAAAAAGGCGCGGTCAATTTGCGCCAGGTTCGTGTCAGTGAAGCGGCAGGTGAGAATGAAGTCGAGGTACTGTCCGGTTTAACCCAGGGCGAGCGCGTTGCTGTCGATGCGGTCAAGGCCGGCATGTCTTTTAAACTCAATAAGTAAAACATGCGCGGCATGTCGCCTTCCTTTAGGAGGCGCTCTTTATCTGACGAGGTGATGTGATGGGTATTTCAGGACGTATCGCTAGAATATTTTTACATTCGCAAATGACGCCGCTGTTGGCGTTGGTAGCGGTGTTGCTGGGCGCTTTTGCCGTGCTGGTCACGCCGCGCGAGGAAGAGCCGCAGATCAACGTCACCATGGCGAACGTGTTGATCGCGTATCCCGGTGCCTCTGCGCAGGATGTGGCGCGTACCGTCTCGACACCGGCAGAGCAGGCGTTGTCGCAGATATCGGGCGTGGATCATGTCTACTCGGTATCGCAACCGGGCATGGCAGTGCTCACCGTGCAATTCAAGGTGGGCGAGCAGCATGTCCCCTCGCTGGTTAAACTTTACGACGTGATTCATTCGCATGCCGACTGGTTGCCACCTACTCTCGGTGTGGCGCAGCCGATCATCAAAGCCAAAGGTATCGACGATGTGCCCGTGTTGGCATTGACCTTATGGCGTGAACAAGAGGCGGGCGGCGGTCTGGCACTCACTCATGTCGCGCATGCAATTGAAGCAGAACTGAAGCGGGTCAAAGGTACGCGTGAAGTCGTCACGCTCGGTGCCACCCAGCAAGTCGTGCGCGTACAGCTTAATCCCGATGCGCTGAATGCCCATCAACTCTCTTTGCAGGAAGTGCGCACCGCCCTGCAGGCTGCCAACATGTCCGAGTCGGCGGGCAGCCTGGTGAAAAACAATCGTGAAGTGTTGGTGCAGACCGGGAATTTTTTGAGCAGCGCCAACGATGTCAGTCAACTTGTGGTGGGCGTATTCGAGGGTAAGCCGGTATTTCTGCATGATGTAGCCGAGGTGCTGGATGGCGCGGATCAACCTTCCAGTTATGTGTGGCTCGGAGCCGGTGCGGCGGCGGGAGATAAGGGCATTCAGGCCAAGGGCGAATTTACCGCCGTGACGGTGGCGATTACCAAGAAGCCGGGTGAAAACGCGGTGGATGTCGCGAACAAATTATTGCAGCGCGTGGAGGAATTAAAAGGCAGCGTGATTCCATCCGACGTCAAAGTGACCACGACGCGCAATTACGGCGAGACAGCCAACGACAAGGCGATGAAGCTGATCAAAAAGCTGCTGTTCGCCACTGCAGCGGTGGTGTTGCTGGTGTGGATCGCGCTCGGCAAGCGTGAAGCGTTCATCGTCGGTGTGGCGGTTTTGCTGACATTGGCGCTAACTTTGTTCGCGTCTTGGGCGTATGGTTTTACCCTGAATCGCGTGTCGTTGTTTGCGCTGATATTTTCCATCGGTATTTTGGTGGACGATGCCATCGTGGTGGTGGAAAACATCCACCGCAGGCGCGAACTGGCGCAACACCAATCCTTATCCGAGATCATCCCCGAAGCGGTGGACGAGGTTGGTAGTCCGACCATTCTCGCCACCTTCACCGTGATCGCGGCCTTGTTGCCGATGGCGTTCGTGAGCGGGTTGATGGGGCCGTACATGAGTCCGATCCCGATCAATGCCAGTATCGGGATGCTGATCTCGCTCGCGGTCGCATTCGTCATTACCCCGTGGCTGGCACTGCGCTTTTCCGCAGCCCATCATGCCGTGGTGAAAGATGAGCGCGATACCGTGCTGGCTCGCTTTTTCCGAAATGCAATCGGGCCATTTCTCAACGGTAAGCACGGTATTCCCGCGCGCCGTAAATTGTGGCTGGGCATTCTGGCGGGGTTGTTATTCGCGGTGTCGCTGGGTGTGTTCAAGCTGGTGGTGCTGAAGATGCTGCCGTTCGACAATAAATCCGAATTTCAAATTGTGGTGGATATGCCCACCGGCACGGCGCTGGAGCAGACTTCGGGTGTATTGCACGACATCGGCGCTTACCTTGCGACCGTGCCGGAAGTCACAGACTATC
The DNA here is from genome assembly GCA_041659125.1 of Gallionellaceae bacterium. GTDB lineage: Bacteria > Pseudomonadota > Gammaproteobacteria > Burkholderiales > Gallionellaceae > PALSA-1006. The sequence goes on from JBAZYW010000011.1 coordinate 16,161, forward strand.
AGGGTTATGCGGGCAGCGCGGCTCCCATCAACTTCAACGGACTGGTACGGCAATATTATTTGCGCTCCGCTTCGGAGCAGGGCGACCTTCAGGTCAATCTGCAAGACAAGCATCAGCGTCATCGCAGCAGCCACGAGATCGCCAGCAGCGTGCGTGAACCGATTGAAGCCATCGCAAAGAAATGGGGAGCAAAGGTGAAAGTTGTTGAAGTGCCGCCCGGCCCACCCGTGATGTCGCCCATCGTGGCTGAAATATACGGGCCGGATTATGAAGGCGCGCGCAAAGTGGCCGGAAAAGTGCGCGAGCAATTCGGCAAGGCTGCCGACATCATCGGCATCGACGACAGCGTGAGCGAGTCTGCACCGAAATTGCAACTGCGCGTGCTGCAAAGCAAAGCGGCGCTGCTGGGTGTGGCGCAGCGCGACATCGTGGATGCCGTGCAGATGGCGCTGTCCGGGCAGGATGTCGCCTCGTTGCACGACACGACGTCGAAATACGCGCCGCCGTTGCGCTTGAGGTTGCCTGCCGAAAAACGCAGCCAGATCGACGAGGTGCTCAAGCTTAAAGTGCGCGCCCGAGATGGCGTTTTGGTGCCGCTGTCCGAAGTGGTGCAACAGATCCATTTGCAACGCGACTACCCGATCTATCACAAGGATTTGCTGCCGGTGGTGTATGTGTTCGGCGACATGGCGGGCAAGTTGGATAGTCCGCTGTACGGCATGTTCGACATCAATGGCAAGACGAACGGCATGGACTTGGCCGAGGGCGGCACGTTGCAAAGCTGGTACTTTAAAACGCCTTCCGATCCTTATGCGAGTTATGCGCTGAAGTGGGATGGCGAATGGCAGGTCACTTTCGAGACGTTCCGCGATATGGGCATCGCCTACGGCGTGGGGCTGATCTTGATCTACCTGCTGGTGGTGGCGCAGTTCAAGAGCTACGTCGTGCCGCTGGTCATCATGGCGCCGATCCCGCTCACCATCATCGGTGTGATGCCGGGGCATGCGTTATTGGGTTCGCAATTCACCGCGACTTCGATGATCGGCATGATCGCGCTGGCTGGCATCATTGTACGCAACTCCATTCTGCTGGTGGATTTCGTCAACTTGCAGATTCGCGACGGTGTGGATTTGCAGCATGCTGTGATCGATGCGGCCAGCGCGCGCGCCAAGCCGATTGTTTTGACCGGATTGGCCGCGATGCTGGGCGCGTTGTTTATTCTGGACGACCCGATCTTCAATGGTCTCGCGATCTCCTTGATATTCGGTATCCTCGTCTCCACCTTGCTGACGTTGATCGTCATTCCGGTGCTGTATTACGCAACTTTGTACAAGAAATTCCAGTAAAATTACCAACCATTAAAGGAGCTTTAAGCATGAACGCAGAACGCATTATTCGTATCGTCGCAGGCAGTTTTATTTTGTTGTCGCTGTCACTGGGAGTGGAAGCCAGCCCCGTATTCGTCAGCCCGTACTTTTTATTCTTCACCGCTTTCGTGGGTTTGAATCTGTTCCAGAGCGGGTTTACGCAGATTTGCCCATTGAACAACATCCTTTCCAAGCTCGGCGTTAAAGGCAGTTGCTAACCAGAATCTCCCTCCGTTCAATCACACTTGCCCACATTAGCCTGACATTCGTCGGGTTGATGTGGGTTTTGCCTTTCCTGTATTACCACCACGCTTATCCCATTACCACTTTCTATCAGGAGTGGGGCGCCGTGCTGCTCAGTTTGTGCGCGCTGCCTTTGTTGGTGAGCAAGCGCTATTGGCAGCAGCCGGAGATTCCGCGCATCGTATTGTTGCCCATCGGTATGGTGCTGCTGTTGCTCGTGCAGTATCTGCTGGGCAAGGTGCCGAGCTTCGATCAGACGCTGTTGCTGACGATGTATTTCTTGTGGATGGCGTTGCTTGTGATGTTGGGACACCGCTTGCGTGTCGAGCTGGGAATGCCATTGCTGGCGTTGGTGTTGGCCGTGTTTCTAGCGCTGGGGGCAGAGTTGAACGCTTTGGCGGGCATCCTGCAGCATTTTCGCTGGCATACGTTTCTGGATGCGGTGGTCACAGTCAAAACCTCGTCGGCGGTGTATGGCAACATTGCGCAGCCGAATCACTTCGCCAATTACCTCGCTTTGGGTATGGCTTCGATCGGATTGTTGCATATCCGCTGGTCGTTGCGTTTCTGGCAGACGGGGGTGCTGGTTGCGCCGTTGTTGTTCGTGCTGGTGTTGAGCGGTTCGCGTGGCACATGGTTATATCTGCTGTTCATGGCGGGCATGACTTACCTCTGGCAACGCCGCGACAAATCCTACTTGCCGTTGCTCAAGTATGTGCTGCTCCTGCTGCTGGGCTTCGCCTTGATGCACTTCGTGGTGCAGATACCTTTGCTGGACGGGGCGAGCGAAAAAGTCACCTCGACTGAGCGTATGTTCGGCGAGGTGGGGAGCGGCAGCATTCGCCTGTACCTGTGGAAAGAATCGTTGCTGATCTTTACGCAGTTTCCTTTGTTGGGGGCGGGTTTCGGCCAATTCGCCTGGCAACATTTTCAGCTGGGCGCTGAGTTGCAAAATATCAGCATCAATGGCTTGTATAACAATGCACACAATTTGGTGATGCAATTGGCCGCTGAAACCGGTTTGGCGGGACTTTCCATTTTATTCGGTACGCTTGGCCTTTGGTTTATGCGTACAAGGCGCGAGCATCACACCATTTATCAATGGTGGGGATACACCGTGCTTGCGGTGCTGGGAATGCACAGCCTGCTCGAATATCCGCTGTGGTACGGCTATTTCATCGGTATCGCGGCTGTCGCGCTGGGCATGATGGAAAGCAAAGCATACCGGCTGGAGTTGCGCAATCTGGGGCGTTTGTCGGTCGCCATGATGTTGCTGCTCGGGGCGCTGTCGCTGGCGCAGCTTTTTCAGGGCTATAAAAAACTGGAAGCCACGCTGGCACTGCGTCCGCTATCCGGCAGCGATGCCACATACACGCCGCGACTGCGCGACAGTTTGGTCGGCGTATACGACTATGCGTTGCTGCGCCCTTACGCGGAACTCTTTATGAGCAGCATGATAGAGGTCAGCGCAGATCATCTGGCGGAGAAGTTCGCATTGAATGAGCGCGCCATGCGCTTTGTGCCTATTGCCCCGGCGGTATACCGCCATGTGTGGCTGCTCGCCTTGTCCGGCAAACCGGACGAGGCCAAGATCCAATTGCAGCGTGCGATATGGTCTTATCCGCTCGAGTTTCGCGGGGCGCAGGCCGAATTGAACCGGTTGGCACTTAAAGACCCTGCGCACTTTTCCGCTCTGTTAGAATTCGCCACCCTAAAATACGAGGAGTACCAACGTGCAGTTTCTGGAAAATAATTACATGATGTTGTTAGTGCTGGTCAGCAGCGGCTTGATGTTGCTGTGGTCTTTTTTTGGCAATAAGATTCGCGGTATCAAAGAGGTGGATACGGTCGCGGCGTTACAGCTCATCAACCACAAAGACGCAATCGTTTTGGATGTGCGCGAACAAGCAGAATACGATGCGGGGCATGTGTTGAATGCAAAACTGATCCCGTTGGGCAAGCTAAACGAACGCATCGGCGAGTTGGAGAAATACCGCGCGCAACCCATCGTGGTGATATGCCGTAGCGGACAGCGCTCCGCGTCAGCTACTGCGCAACTGACCAAGCAGGGATTCGATCAGGCATATAACCTGATGGGTGGCGTGGTGGCATGGCAAAAAGCAGCGCTGCCGTTGGAGAAGAAATAGCATGGCCAAGGTGCTGATGTACTGCACTGAAGTGTGCCCTTATTGCGTCAATGCCGAGCGCTTGTTGAAGAGCAAAGGTGTAACCGAGATCGAGAAGATTCGCATCGACTTGCAGCCGGAATTGCGCGACTCGATGATAGAAAGAACCGGGCGCCGTACCGTCCCGCAGATTTACATCGACGAGCATCATGTGGGCGGCTACGACGATCTGGCCGCATTGGATCGCAGCGGCGGACTAACCCCGTTATTGAATCACTAATTATTAATTAAGGAAGAGCATGAGCGAAGCCGGCGTAACTCCCCAACAAGAACCACAAGCGATTTTCAATATCGAAAAGCTCTATGTGAAAGACCTGTCGCTGGAGATACCCCATGCGCCTGCCATCTTTCTGGAGCGCGAAAATCCGCAGATAGATCTGCAATTGCATACCAATGCCACACCCGTCGAAGAGGGCGTTTACGAAGTCACCATCACCGTCACCGTGACGGCCAAGCTGCCGGAGAAGGACAAAGTGATGTTCCTGGTTGAAGCCAAGCAAGCGGGGATTTTTCAGTTGCGCAACATTCCCCAGAGCGAGATCGAGGCGGTGTTGGCCGTGGTATGCCCGAACATCCTCTACCCTTATTTGCGCGAGGTGGTGTCCGATGTCGTGGTGCGTGCCGGTTTCGCGCCGGTGATACTCAGCCCCATCAATTTTGATGCGCTGTATCAGCAGCAAAAACAGCAAGCCACGGAAGTGAAGCACTGATCAAGCCCTGCATGAGCCGCGTTGCCGACAAGGTTGTGCTGATTGCAAAGAGTTCGATGCTTTGCGGGCTGCTTGCTGTGGCAGCTCCCGCGCTCGCCTTCGACTTTGTTTCGGTGGCGACCCCGGCCATTTTGTACGATGCCCCATCGCTGAAGGCGAATAGGCTTTTTGTTGTCACGCGCTATTTGCCCTTGGAGCAAATCGTGAGTTTGGACAACTGGGTCAAGGTGCGCGACAGTTCCGGAAAATTGTATTGGATTGAAAAACGCGCATTGAGCAGCAAGCGCTTCGTTACGGTGATAACGCCGGTTGCCGCTGTGCGTGCCAATCCTGACGGGAATTCGGCCGTGGTTTTCCAAGCCCCGCAACAATTGGCTTTGGAATGGCTAGGTGACACGGGAGGCGGTTGGCTGCAGGTGCGTCACCTCGACGGCGTGGCGGGATACGTCAAAATCAACGAAGTGTGGGGTGACTGATGAAAATTTCCGTGTTGGGAGCAGGCGCATGGGGCACCGCGTTGGCGATCAGTTTGGCGCCGCTCCACCAAGTCCGCCTGTGGGCGCGCGATGCGCAGCAGGTCGCCGCCATGCAGACCAGCCGCAGCAACCAGCGCTACCTGCCGGACATGTCTTTCCCTGAGCCGCTGCAACTCACCGCTGATATGGGTGCAGCGCTGAGCGATACCGAGCTGCTCATCGTTGCTGTTCCGGTTTCTTCCTTGCGCGGCATACTCCAGCAAATTGCCGAATTTCCCGTTGCTACTCCGGTCGTATGGCTGTGCAAGGGATTCGATGCGCAGGCTTCGCAACTGCCGCATCAGGTCGCGGCCGAAATCTTACCTGCCAATATTCCTTGCGCCGTGTTGTCCGGCCCTAGTTTTGCGCAAGAAGTTGCGTGCGGCCTGCCTACTGCACTGACATTGGCTTCCTGCGATATTGCATTCGCGCAGCGCATCGCCCTTGCACTGCACCATTCGCGCTTACGCATCTACTCCAGCGCCGACGTGGCGGGGGTCGAGGTGGGCGGTGCGGTCAAGAACGTGCTGGCGATTGCCGCAGGGATCAGCGACGGCTTGCATCTGGGCTACAACGCCCGCGCTGCTTTGCTTACACGGGGGTTGGCCGAGATGACGCGGCTGGGTCTGCATATGGGCGGCAAGGCCGAAACTTTGGGCGGATTGTCCGGTGTGGGCGACTTGATTCTGACCTGTACCGGAGACCTGTCGCGCAACCGCCAAGTGGGCATGTTGCTGGCGCAAAAAAAAGCGTTGCCGGATATTCTGAAAGAATTGGGGCATGTCGCGGAAGGCGTCTATACGGCACGCGAAGTACATCAGCTCGCGCAGCGTTTGGGGGTGGATATGCCGATCTGCGAAGCTGTGTATCGCGTGTTGTACGAACAGTTGCCCGCAGATAAAGCGACCGAGAGCCTGCTCAGCCGTCAGCCGAGCGATGAGTTTTAAATAGTCGGTTAGCTGTAACGTCCCGGTTACATCTTAAACCCGCACTGCCTCCACGCTTCATACACCGCGATCGCCACGGTATTCGACAGGTTCAGGCTGCGATTGCCGGGCAGCATCGGCAGGCGCAGCTTTTGTTCGGGCGGCAGTGACTCCAAAATGTCGGCAGGTAAGCCCCTGCTCTCCGGGCCGAACAGAAATGCATCGCCAGCTTTGAATGCGACTTCATGGTAGGGACGAGAGCCCTTGGTGGTAAACGCGAAGAGACGCGATCCGGGCAAGGTGCGCAGGCAAGCGTTGAGGTCGTCATGCACCTGCATGGTTGCATATTCGTGATAATCCAGACCCGCCCGGCGTAATTGTTTATCGTCGATTTCAAAGCCGAGCGGACGTATCAAGTGCAGGCGTGCGCCGCTGTTGGCGCATAGGCGGATGATATTGCCGGTGTTGGGCGGGATTTCGGGTTGAAACAGGATTACGTTAAACATTCGCAACTTTCGGTAACGCTTGTCAGTAATAAGAAAAAAGGCTAACTTGTTCCTCCAATCGGTGCCGCTGGCGCACTCTTAAAAGGCAACACTTCTATGGCACGTCCCGAAAAAATCCGCTTGGGTGATCTGCTGGTGCAGCAGAAGCTCATCACGATGGAACAGCTTATCTTCGCGCTCAATCAACAAAAAGCCAGTGGTCGCAAATTAGGCAGTGTGTTGGTAGATAACGCCTATGTCACCGAAGACCAGATGTCGGAAGCGGTTGCGAGGCAACTTAACATCCCTTTTATCAACCTTAAACATTATAACGTCAATCTCGAAATCGTCCGGCGCTTGCCGGAGAATCAGGCGCGGCGCTTCCGCGCCATCGCGCTGGAAGTGCGTAACGGTACGCTGTTGATCGGTATGACTGACCCGACGGATCTGTTCGCTTACGATGAAATATCGCGCCTCCTGAAAAGCGACATCGACTTGGCTGTAGTCACCGAAAGTCAGTTGCTGGAAACGGTCGACCGCGTCTATCGCCGCACCGAGGAGATCAGCGGATTGGCACGCGAACTGTCGGAAGACCTCGGCGACAGCTACATCGATTTCGGCGCAATGAGCGACTCGGCCGGACTGGAAGAAGCGCCGGTCGTTAAATTGTTGCAGTCCATGTTCGACGACGCCACACAGGTGCGGGCATCGGACATTCACATCGAGCCGCAAGAAACGCGCATGCAAGTTCGTTTTCGTATCGACGGGGCGTTGCATCTGCAAACCGAGGCGGACAGCAAGATCGCGCCTTCACTCGTGCTGCGTTTGAAGTTGATGGCGGGTTTGGATATCTCCGAGAAACGTCTGCCGCAGGATGGACGTTTCAGCGTGCGCGTGCGCGACCAGGCGGTGGATGTGCGTATGTCCACGCTGCCCATGCAATACGGTGAATCGGTGGTTATGCGCCTGTTGAACCAGAGCAGCGGCATTCTCGGGCTGGACAAATTGGGCATGCCGCCGGAGATGCTCAAGCGTTTCCGCGAAGTCATCAGCCGCAGCAGCGGCATGGTGCTGGTCACCGGCCCGACGTGGAGCGGTAAGACCACCACGCTGTATGCGGGTTTGTCCGAGATCAACACCATC
>JBAZYW010000012.1:0-23441 GCA_041659125.1 Gallionellaceae bacterium
AAAGTACCCGCTCGGATGTTGTACATCTGATGGATCAAATGCTGCGCATTTTGCCGGACGGCGTGTATTTGAAAAGCATCAAGCAAACCGGAAATAAAATCAGCCTGATTGGATATGCACAATCGAATGCACGCGTTTCAACGTTGATGCGCGCAATCGAGGACTCTCCGTGGCTGGATACCCCGACACTGGTGGAAATACATGTTTCATCAACTGCTGGGGCGCGATTGAACGAGTTTTCTCTGAATTTTAACTTGACCAAGCAAGTGGCGGTTGCACCGGCGACCCCTCCAGCCAAGCTGGTCGGCAAGAACTAAGGGATGGCTATGAATCTGTTGGAAGAATTAAAAAATGTTGACCCCAAGACTCCGGGAAGCTGGCCGTGGCCCATCAAGATAGGGGCTTTTCTTGCTATATTTGTTGCCGTTGTGGCAATCGGTGCGGTAGCTGACTGGCAAGGGCAATGGGAAAGTTTACAGGGCATCAAGCACGAAGAGTCGCAACTGAGAGATACCTTTTTGGCCAAGAAAAAAGAGGCTATCAATCTGGACATTATCAAAAAGCAACTGCTGGAAACACAGCAGTCATTCGGTGCTCTATTGAAACAACTGCCGAGTAAATCCGAAATGGATGCGCTGTTGACCGATATCAACCAGGCTGGCTTGGGACGCGGTTTGCAGTTCGATTTGTTTCGTCCGGGAGCGGAAGTGGCTACGGGGGTGTTTACCGAACAACCGATTACAATTCGGGTAACCGGAAACTATGACGATCTGGGGAAATTTAGCAGCGATATCTCTCAATTGCCGCGAATCGTTACGTTGAATGAAGTTAGCATTAGCCCCGGTGCGGGTACAGTTTTGAGTATGGATGCAATAGCAAAAACGTATCGTTATCTGGATGAAGACGAATTGGCCGCCCAGAAAAAAGCGACGGCTAAGTCAGGAGCCAAGAAATGAGAGCCGCTTACGTGATGATGTGCGCGTCTTTGATGCTGGCAGGATGCGGGGGCGATGAATTTCAGGACTTGCGCGATTTTGTAAAGAATGCAGGCGCCGATATGCGCGGAAAAGTTGAACCGCCTCCTGAAATAAAACCGTATGAGCCGTTCAGCTACGACAATTCTACGGCGATACAAGACCCGTTCAAGCCGCGCAAGACCGATTTGAAGAACGCCAGCCATGCCGGACAGAACCAGCCCAATCTTGAGCGCCCCAAGGAAGAGCTGGAAGAATTTCCATTGGAAAGCCTGAAAATGGTCGGCTACTTGCAGCAAGGCAGAATAGGGTACGCGGTTATACGCTCTTCCGATGGCAAGCTGCATCGTGTTAAAGCGGGCAACTATGTCGGCCTCAATTTTGGACAAATCATCTCGATAACCGATACCGAGATGAAAATAAAAGAGATGGCGCAAGATGGTGCTGGCGATTGGTCAGAGCGCGAAAGCAGTTTACAGTTGGTAGAGTAATCAGGAGTAAATATGAGACAGTTTATTACCCCAGCCCGAAGTGTCCTTCGAATCGCTATTGTGGTTCTTTCAATATGGGCCGTTGGCGCACATGCAGAGATAGCTGGAGGTGACACGAATAGCATTCTGTCGCTTACTGCCAGCCCTGCTGCGGAAGGAAAGCTTGTACTTAAAGTGGGCCTGAAAAATGCACTGGCGAACCAACCCGCCGCATTTACCATCAACACTCCGCCGCGCATCGCTTTTGATTTTCCGAATACAGAAAATGGCTTGGGCAAATCGACCCAGGAGTTTGGCGAGGGCGATCTGCGCACGGTCAATATCGTTCAGGCGGGAAGCCGTACGCGGCTGGTTGTGAATCTCAGTCAGATGCTGAGTTATGACACCCAGATAGACGGGAATAATCTGCTCATCACGCTACAGGGCAAAGTGCCAACGGGCAGCGCGGAGCCGGTGACCACAGCACGCTTTGCCGAGGCAAAGCCGGGCACACAGGCACACAGTTTGCGCGATGTCGATTTCAGACGCGGCAAAAATGGCGAAGGGCGCGTTCAGATAGATCTGTCAGATGCTAATGTGGGAATTGACATCAAACAGCAAGGTAAAACTTTGGTGGTTGATTTTGCCAAAACAAATCTCCCCCAAAACTTGCAGCGCAAATTGGATGTCGTCGATTTTGGCACGCCCGTGCAGTTGGTTGATGCGTTTGCACAGGGAGAGAGTGTCCGTCTGGTGATTGAACCCAAGGGCACGTGGGAGTACGCGGCCTATCAAACCGACAACAAATTTATCATCGAAGTAAAACCGGTTGTGGAAGATTCCAACAAATTGGTTAAAGCTAGCCACGCGGCTTACGCCGGTGAAAAGCTGAGTTTAAATTTCCAGAATATTTCGACGCGCGAGGCGTTGAATGTGATTGCCGATTTTACCAATCTCAATATGGTGATCAGCGATACTGTCAGCGGCAGTCTGACGTTGCGTTTGAAAGAGGTGCCGTGGGATCAGGCATTACAGATCATTCTCGATACGCGCGGGTTGTTACAGCAGAAAGAGGGTAACGTCATCATGGTTGCGCCGCGCGATGAGATTGCCGCGCGCCAAAAAGACGCATTGACGACACAACGCGTGATTAGTCAGCTGGAGCCAGTGCAGACCGAGTCATTCCCGCTGAGTTATGCGAAGGTGGAGGATGTTAAAACGGTGTTGGCGGGCTATCAAAATCCCTCAACTTCCAATACAGGGGAAGCCGCAACCGATTCGGCCAAGGGCGCAACAACAAACAAAAGTGAAGAAATCGCTTTTGATACCCGCACGAACACTTTGTATATCACCGCGACACTTTCACGTTTGGCGCAAGTGCGGGAAATTATCAAGAAGCTTGATGTCCCCGTGCGCCAAGTGTTGATTGAGGCAAGATTTGTAGAGGCTACGAAGTCATTCAACCGGACATTGGGTGGACGCTTAGGGTGGCAAGGGCCGGCGGTAGTGGCCGGAGGCGGCGCCCAAATTGGCGGGAGCGGATTTGGAGTTAACGGGCAAATAAACAATGCAAATGTCAATTTGCCAGGGTCTGCATCGGGGACGGGCGGTATGTCGTTGTCGTTATTTGATAGTCTGGCTACAAAAACGTTGACTATGGAATTGACCGCATCGGAAATTGACGGAACGACCAAGTCGATTGCCAGCCCGCGTGTTATGACGGGAGACTCTATGGCGGCCACGATAAAATCCGGCGTGCAAATACCCTATGCTGTGGCAGGAAGCGCAACGACGGGGCCTTCGGTAGCGTTCAAAGACGCGACTTTGAGTCTGGTGGTGACACCCAAGATCACGCCGGACGATAAAGTGACGATGACGCTGGACGTAAAGCAGGATACCGTCGGGAATATTTATGGGGGCGTGCCGAGCATCAACAATAAACAGGTTACCACCACAGTACTGGTTGAAAACGGAGGAACCGTGGTGATCGGCGGTGTTTATACTCAAGACACGACAGAATCGGAATCGAAAGTGCCATTGCTGGGCGATTTATGGGTTATCGGTTGGCTGTTCAAAAATAACAACAAGACGGATGCCAAGAAAGAGTTGTTGATTTTCATTACACCGAAGATTTTGAAAGACAGCTTGAATCTTAATTAAGATATTTTCAGATCAAATCAAAGGCCCGGGGAACCGGGCTTTTGTTTTTCCTGAATGATCAACGCAGCGCATTTCCGCTACAATTCTGCTCATGACGATTTCCAACACATCACTAGAAAAACGCGCATCCGGAAATATTGTTTTAGTCGGCATGATGGGGGCGGGCAAAACAACGGTCGGCAGAATGTTGGCCAAGCAGCTGGGTAAAACATTCATCGATAGCGATGAAGAGATACAGAAACGTACGGGCGTCAAGATATCCCATATATTCGATGTCGAGGGTGAAGAGGGTTTCCGTCAACGCGAGAGTTGCGTGATACAGGACTTGGTTAAACTCGACAATATCGTGCTGGCAACGGGCGGCGGTGCAGTTCTTAAGCCGGAAAACCGCGAAGCCTTGCAAAAGAATGGGGTCGTCATCTACTTGAAGAGCGGCGTGCATGATTTGTGGCAGCGCACGCGTCACGATCATAGCCGCCCTTTGCTGCAAACGGCCAATCCGCGTGCCAGATTGCAGGAATTGTTCGAGCAGCGCGACCCGATATACGCCGCAGTTGCCGACCACGTCATCCACACGGGCAAACAAAGTGTACAAATCCTTATAGCGCGTCTGATAAAAAAGATCAGCGCCCAAGATCAACCCAGACAAGCAATACATACCATGCAAACATTGAACGTAGGACTCGCCGAGAGAAGCTATCAAATTCACATCGGTCAGAATTTGATAAGCCGGATCGAATTATTGCTCAAACATATTCCGCATAAACGCGTGGCGATTGTGAGCAACACGACTGTCGCGCCTTTGTATTTGGAAAGGTTGTCCAACGCACTCACGGGTAACGGCATTCAGGTTCAGGCCATCGTCCTGCCGGATGGCGAGCAGTACAAGAATACCGAGTCGCTGAATACGATCTATGACGCTTTGCTTTCCAACCGGTGCGAGCGCAATACTCCCCTGATCGCTTTGGGCGGCGGGGTAATCGGCGATTTGACCGGCTTTGCGGCAGCAACTTATCTGCGCGGCGTTCCCTTCATTCAGATTCCCACCACGCTATTGGCGCAGGTGGACTCGTCGGTGGGCGGCAAGACCGGGATCAATCATCCCTTGGGCAAAAACATGATAGGCGCGTTTTATCAACCGCAGGTGGTGGTGGCCGACGTGGCAACGTTGAATACGCTGCCCGACAAAGAATTGCGCGCAGGCATAGCCGAGGTTATCAAATACGGATTGATTCGCGACTTGCCGTTTTTGGAATGGCTGGAGCAAAACATCGAGAAATTGCTACAACGCGATCCGGAGGCGCTGCAATACGCTATCGTGCGCAGCTGCCAGAACAAAGCCGAAGTCGTCGGAGCCGACGAACGCGAGAGCGGGGAGCGCGCGTTGTTGAATCTGGGGCATACCTTCGGCCATGCCATTGAAAACGCGATGGGCTATGGCGTTTGGCTGCACGGCGAAGCCGTGGCCGCAGGAACGATCATGGCGGCGGATCTATCCAGTCGGTTGGGCTGGTTGACGGAGCAGGATGTCGAGCGCACAAAGAAATTGTTTACGAGGTCCGGATTGCCTGTCCGAGGCCCGCGTCTGGGGACTGAAAAATATATGCAGTTAATGGGGCTGGATAAAAAAGTCGCGGATGGAAAAATACGCTTCGTATTGCTCAAAGCATTAGGGCAAGCCGTCATCACCGACGAAGTGCCCGTGGAGTTGCTCGGCCAGACGCTGGAGTCGTGCTGTGTCTAATATTGAGCTTGCGCCTTATGCCGCAACCCCGCACCTCTCGCGTGGCCGCAAAGTGCATGAGGACGCTCCGCCGGGCAGAAGCGAGTTTCAGCGCGATCGCGACCGCATCATCCATTCCAGTGCTTTTCGCCGTCTGGAATACAAAACTCAGGTATTCGTGAACCATGAGGGCGATCTGTTTCGCACGCGCCTGACGCACAGTATCGAAGTGGCGCAGATAGGCCGCTCCATCGCAAGACGACTCGGACTGAATGAAGATCTCGTGGAAGCAATCTCATTGGCGCATGATCTGGGACATACGCCCTTCGGCCATGCGGGGCAGGATGCGCTCAACACCTGCATGCAGGATTACGGCGGCTTCGAGCACAATCTGCAATCGTTGCGCGTGGTTGATGTCCTCGAGGAGCGCTACGCCGATTTCGATGGCTTAAACCTGTGCTTTGAAACGCGCGAAGGCATACTTAAACACTGCTCGCTGGAACATGCGGCCCGGCTGGGAGAGGTGGGTGAGCGTTTCCTCAACGATCAGCGTCCGACGTTGGAGGCGCAGATCGCCAATCTGGCCGACGAGATCGCCTATAACAATCACGATGTGGATGACGGTCTGCGTTCGGGATTGATCACACTGGAACAGCTGGCCTCGGTGCGCCTGTTTTCAAATCATCTGGACGAGGTGCGCAAGGCCTATCCGGCATTGGCAGAGCGCCGCGTCGTGCATGAGACCATCCGGCGCATGATCAACACGCTGGTGAGCGACGTCATTGCGCAGACCGAAAAAAACATCCGCGCGCAAATGCTCAAGGATGTGAACGATGTGCGCGATGCGCCGGCCTTGCTGGCATTCAGCGCGCAAATGCTGGAGCTTAACCGCGAACTTAAAGCATTTTTGCGCACCCACCTGTACCGTCATTATCTTGTCCTGAGAATGAGTGCAAAAGCTCAGCGAATCATCAGCGAACTGTTCCAAGCCTTTATGGAAGACCGCAGATTATTGCCGCCGCAATTCCAACGGGCTGCCGAGTTGGAGCACGCGCGCGCGGTCGCCGATTATGTTGCTGGCATGACGGATCGCTACGCAATTAGGGAATATCGGCGCTTATTTGCCGTGGAAGAAAATTGATCTTCAATAACGGCCGAAATATATTCAAATAATCCTATCCTTGCGGCCATATTGCTGACAGCTTCGAGACAAGGTAACATTCGCGCCCTTTCGCTTTTGAAATTAGACGTGGTGGCGTGTGCCGCCGCATTTTGCCGTAAAGATTTAATGAGGAACAAAGTGAGCCATTCTTCGTTGCAAGAAAATTCTGAAGTACCTGTACAACACGGGCTGCCAGTCCAACAAGGTTTATATGATCCGCGCCAGGAGCGCGATGCGTGTGGTGTGGGTTTTGTGGCGCACATCAAGGGAAAACAAAGCCATGACATGGTGCGTCAGGGTTTGCAGATATTGGAAAATCTTACCCACCGCGGTGCGGTAGGCGCTGATCCGCTGGCGGGCGATGGCGCGGGAATCCTGATTCAGATCCCGGACAAGTTTCTGCGCGAAGAGATGGCTTGGGGCAACATCCAGTTACCTGCAGCCGGGGACTATGGTGTGGGCATGTTGTTCTTGCCGCGCGATGAAGCAGCGCGCGCTGCCTGCGAAAAAATCATCGCGAAAAAAATCGAGGCCGAGGGACAACAGCTCATCGGCTGGCGCGATGTGCCGGTAGACGGCAGCGGTCTCGGCGACAGCGTAAAAGCGGTTGAGCCCGTAGTGCGCCAAGTGTTTATCGGGCGCGGTAAAAAGATCAAGGATCAGGATAGTTTCGAGCGCAAGTTGTTTGTTATCCGCAAGACCACCGAGCACGCAGTGCGTGCTTTGGCCAAGGATCAGGACAAGGGTTTCTATATCCCTTCGCTGTCTTCGCGTACCGTGGTTTACAAGGGTATGCTGTTGGCGGATCAAGTCGGCAAATATTTCCTCGACCTGCAAGACCCCCGTACGCTCAGCGCATTTTCTTTGGTGCATCAGCGCTTCTCCACCAATACTTTCCCAACCTGGAATCTGGCACATCCGTTCCGCATGATCGCGCACAATGGCGAAATCAATACGGTGCGCGGCAACGTCAACTGGATGGCTGCGCGCCATGCGGCGATGTCGTCCAAATTCCTCGGTGAAGATCTGGAAAAATTGTGGCCGCTGATCGTTGAAGGACAATCCGATTCCGCCTGTTTCGACAACGCCCTGGAGTTGCTGGTAGCCGGCGGTTATTCGCTGCCGCACGCGATGATGCTGTTGATTCCAGAAGCATGGGCAGGCAATCCGTTGATGGACGAAGAGCGTCGTGCCTTCTACGAATATCACGCCGCTCTGATGGAGCCGTGGGACGGCCCCGCCGCCGTGGCCTTTACCGATGGTCGCATGATCGGTGCGACGCTGGATCGCAACGGCTTGCGTCCGGCGCGTTACCTCATCACCGAAGACGACGTGGTGTTGATGGCGTCCGAAATGGGTGTGCTGCCGATTCCGCAAAACAAGATCGTAAAGAAATGGCGTTTGCAGCCGGGCAAGATGTTCCTCATCGATATGCAGGCCGGACGCATCGTGGACGATGCCGAACTGAAGACACAGCTCGCGACAGCCAAGCCCTATCGCAAGTGGATCGAGAAGTCGCGTTACTTCCTCGCCGATCTGCCTGAAGTCAAAGATAAATCCAAGTTGCAGGAATCGCTGCTCGACACCCAGCAAGCCTTCGGTTACACACAGGAAGATGTGAAATTCCTGATCGCGCCGATGGCGGCCTCGGGCGAAGAGGCGACCGGCTCGATGGGTACCGATGCCGCATTGCCAGTGCTGTCGAACAAGAACAAAGTGCTCTACAACTACTTCCAGCAGTTGTTCGCGCAAGTGACGAATCCGCCGATCGACCCGATCCGCGAAGAAATCGTCATGTCGCTGACCACCTTTATCGGTCCCAAGCCGAATCTGTTGGGCATCGACGAAACCAATCCTCCGTTGCGTTTGGAAGCGCATCAGCCGGTGTTGTCCAACGACGACATCGCAAAGCTGCGTAACATCCACAAATCGACCAAAGGCCAATTCAAAGCACTGGTGCTGGACATTACTTACCCTGCCAAGCAGGGCGCCAAGGGTTGTGCCGCCGCACTCAAAGCATTGCGCAAGGCCGCGAGCAAATCCGTGGCCGACGGCTACAACATTTTGATCTTGTCCGACCGTGAAGTGGCGCGTGACCGCGTGGCGATTCCGGCGCTGCTGGCAACCTCCGGTGTGCACCATCATCTGGTGCGTGCCGGTCTGCGTACCAGCACTGGCTTGGTGGTAGACACCGGCTCCGCCCGCGAGACGCATCACATCGCATTGTTGGCTGGCTACGGTGCCGAGGCGGTATGTCCGTGGCTGGCGTTCGACACCATCGCATCCATTGCCGACCAGTTGCCCGGCGGCATCGATGCCAAGGAAGCCAAGAAGCGTTTCATCAAGGGCGTCAACAAAGGCTTGTTGAAGGTTATGTCCAAGATGGGCATCTCGACTTACCAATCCTATTGCGGCGCGCAGATTTTTGAAGCGATCGGTTTGAATGCCGAATTTGTTGCCGAGTATTTCACCGGCACGGGTACCCAGATCGAAGGTATCGGCCTGAGCGAAGTGGCGGAAGAAGCGGTACGCACGCATTTGGCTGCATTTGGCCACGATCCGGTACTGGCGGACGCGTTGGATGCGGGCGGTGAATATGCTTTCCGCACTCGCGGCGAAGAGCACATGTGGACGCCCGATTCCATCGCCAAGCTGCAACACGCGACGCGCTCCAACAATTTCAACACTTACAAAGAATACGCCAAGCTCGTCAACGATCAGGCGCACAAGCTGAAAACGCTGCGCGGACTGTTCGAGATTAAGTCTGCCAGCAAATCAGTGGCGCTGGATGAAGTCGAATCGGCGAAAGAAATCGTCAAGCGTTTTGTCACCGGCGCGATGTCGCTGGGTTCGATTTCCACCGAAGCGCATACGACCTTGGCCATTGCCATGAACCGTATCGGCGGCAAGTCGAACACGGGCGAAGGCGGCGAAGATGCCAACCGTTTCCGCACCTTGCACGCGGGCGAAAAGCTGTCCGAGATCATCGGCAAGAAACGCATCGAAGCGGATTTCGTGATGAAAGATGGCGACTCGTTGCGTTCGCGTATCAAGCAGGTTGCCTCGGGTCGTTTCGGCGTTACGGCGGAATACCTGAGCAATGCCGACCAGATCCAGATCAAGATGGCGCAGGGCGCGAAGCCCGGCGAGGGCGGACAATTGCCCGGCGGCAAGGTAAGCGAATACATTGCCAAGCTGCGTTTCTCTGTGCCGGGCGTGGGCTTGATCTCGCCGCCGCCGCATCACGACATTTACTCTATCGAAGATTTGGCGCAACTGATTCACGACTTGAAGAACGCTAATCCGAGCGCTTCCATTTCGGTCAAGCTGGTGTCCGAGATCGGCGTGGGTACCGTGGCGGCGGGCGTGTCCAAAGCCAAGGCCGACCACATCGTGGTGTCCGGCTTCGACGGCGGCACCGGCGCTTCGCCGCTGTCTTCCATCAAACACGCGGGTACACCGTGGGAATTGGGCTTGGCCGAAGCGCAGCAAACGCTGGTGCTCAACAAGCTGCGCGGTCGTGTAGGTTTGCAGGTTGACGGCCAATTGAAGACCGGTCGCGATGTGCTGATCGGCGCATTGCTCGGCGCGGATGAATTTGGCTTCGCTACTGCACCGCTGGTGGTCGAAGGCTGCATCATGATGCGCAAGTGTCACCTCAACACCTGCCCGGTCGGCGTCGCCACGCAAGATCCTGCGCTGCGCAAGAAATTTACCGGACAACCGGAGCATGTAGTGAACTACTTCTTCTTCGTGGCCGAAGAAGTGCGCGAGCTCATGGCGCAGATGGGCGTGCGCAAATTCGACGACCTGATCGGCCGCAGCGATCTGCTCGACGTGAAGCAAAGCATCGCGCACTGGAAATCGCAGGGACTGGACTTCTCCAAGATATTCTATCAACCGAAGGTTGGTGGAGATGTGGCCCACCGTCACGCGGAAGAGCAGGATCACGAACTGGTCAAAGCTCTGGACAACGATCTGATAGCCAAGGCCAAGGAAGCACTGGATGCCAAGCGTGTAGTGACCATCGAAGCCAACATCACCAATGTCAACCGCACGGTCGGCACCATGCTGTCGCATGAAGTGGCCAAGCGTTACGGCCAAGCCGGATTGCCAGCCGACACCATCACGGTGAAGCTGAACGGCACGGCGGGTCAGAGCTTCGGCGCGTTCCTCGCGCACGGTATCAGCTTCGAGCTCAACGGCGAAGGCAACGACTACGTGGGCAAGGGCTTGTGCGGCGGACGCATCATCGTGAAGCCGGCGGCGGATTGCAAAATCAAAGCGGAAGAAAACATCATCGTCGGCAACACCGTGCTGTACGGCGCGACTTCCGGCGAGTGCTATTTCAACGGTGTCGCGGGCGAACGTTTCGCCGTGCGTAACTCCGGCGCGGTGGCGGTCGTTGAAGGCCTGGGCGACCACGGCTGCGAATACATGACCGGCGGTATGGTCATCGTGCTGGGACAGACCGGGCGCAACTTCGCGGCGGGTATGTCCGGCGGTGTGGCTTATGTGCTGGATGAAGACGGCACTTTCGAGCGTCGCTGCAATATGGCGATGGTGCAACTGGAGCCGGTGCCGGAAGAAGTTGCCGCCAGCGAAATGGGCGCTCTGGAAGCACATGGTCGCGTGCATTTCAATCATCTGAATAAGGCCGATGAAGCGGCTTTGCGCGGCAAGATCGAGAAGCATTTGCGCTTTACCGGCAGTGCGCGCGCCAAGCAAATACTGGATAACTGGGGTACTTACCTGCCCAAGTTCGTGAAGGTCATGCCGACCGAATATCGTCGTGCGTTGCTTGAAATTGCGGCGCAACAAAAGGAGGCCGCATAATGGGCAAGCCAACCGGATTCATGGAGTTTCAGCGCGTTAGCGAAGGCTACGCGCCGGTCGAACAGCGCTTGAAGGACTATCGCGAGTTCGTCGCACATCTCAGCGACGCAGAAGCCAAGCAGCAGGGCGCGCGCTGTATGGATTGCGGCATCCCGTTCTGCAACAACGGTTGCCCGGTCAACAACATCATCCCCGACTGGAACGACTTGGTGTATCGCGGCAACTGGAAGCAGGCGCTGGAAGTGCTGCACTCCACCAACAACTTCCCCGAAGTGACCGGGCGCATCTGCCCCGCCCCGTGCGAAGCGGCGTGTACGCTGAACATCAACAACGAAGCGGTCGGTATCAAATCCATCGAGCACGCCATTATCGACAAAGGCGGCGAGAACGGTTGGGTCGTTCCGCAACCCGCGAAGAAAAAAACCGGCAAGAAGGTCGCCGTGGTCGGCTCCGGCCCCGCAGGTCTGGCCGCTGCGCAACAACTCGCGCGTGCTGGCCATGCGGTTACCGTGTTCGAGAAAAACAGCCGCATCGGCGGCCTGATGCGCTACGGCATTCCTGACTTCAAGTTGGACAAGCGTTTGATCGATTGGCGCATGGCGCAGCTGACTGCCGAAGGCGTCGAGTTCCGCACCAATGTTTTCGTGGGCAAAGAGCTGCCCGGCAAAGGCATTGCCAACGATGCCAAGACCAACATCAACCCGAAAGACCTGCAAAAGAAATTCGACGCAGTGATCTTGGCGGGCGGTTCGGAACAGCCGCGCGACCTGCCTGTGCCGGGGCGCGAGTTGAAAGGCGTGCACTACGCGCTGGAATTCCTGATTCCGCAAAACAAGGAAGTGGCGGGCGATGCCAAGAACCCGATCAACGTGCACGGCAAGCATGTCGTGGTTATCGGCGGCGGCGATACCGGCTCCGACTGCGTCGGCACATCCAACCGTCACGGTGCGGCATCGGTCACGCAGATCGAAGTGATGCCGCGTGCGCCGGATCAGGAAAACAAATCGTTGACCTGGCCTTACTGGCCGCTCAAATTGCGTACTTCCAGTTCGCACGATGAAGGCTGTGTACGCGACTGGGCGATCGCCACTAAAGAGTTCATCGGCGACAACGGTGTGCTCAAAGCCATCAAGGCGGTACGCATCGAATTCAAGGACGGCAAGATGGTCGAAGTGCCGGGCAGCGAATTTGAACTCAAGGCTGACTTCGTGTTTCTCGCCATGGGATTCACCAATCCTCTGGCTCAGGTGCTGGATGCGTTCGACGTGGAGAAAGATGCGCGCGGCAACGTCAAGGCGACGACCGATGGCACTGATTGCTATCAGACCAACGTGAAAAAAGTTTTCGCGGCGGGCGACATGCGTCGTGGACAATCGCTGGTGGTATGGGCGATCCGCGAAGGCCGTCAGGCGGCACGCGCGGTAGATGAGTACCTGATGGGCAGCAGTGTTCTGCCTCGATAAGAAAGAGAAAAATGAACTTTAAAGTAAAGAACGATACCTTCCTGCGCGCCTTGTTGCGTCAGCCAACCGAATACACTCCCGTATGGATGATGCGTCAAGCAGGACGTTACCTGCCGGAATACTGTGCTACGCGCAAACGCGCGGGTAGTTTCCTCAATCTGTGCAAGAGCCCGGACATGGCGACGGAAGTGACCTTGCAACCGCTGGATCGTTTTCCGTTGGATGCGGCGATTCTGTTCTCCGACATTCTCACCGTGCCTGATGCGATGGGTCTGGGGCTGTATTTTTCCGAAGGCGAAGGCCCGAAATTTGAACGTCCGCTGAAGACGGAAGCAGAAATCAAGGCGCTGCGTGTGCCTGACATCGGCAAAGATTTGAAATATGTGACCGATGCCGTTTCCCAGATTCGCAAGGCGCTCGACGGACGTGTGCCGCTGATCGGTTTCTCCGGTAGCCCGTGGACATTGTCCTGTTACATGGTGGAAGGCGGCGGCAGCGATGACTACGCCAAGGTGAAGACCCTGATGTACAAAGAGCCGAAGCTGATGCACCATATTCTGGAAGTGACCGCGCAGTCGGTGATCGCTTACCTGAATGCGCAGATCGAAGCGGGCGCACAAGCCGTGATGATTTTCGACTCCTGGGGCGGAGCATTGTCGCATGCCGCTTACCATGAGTTCTCGCTGCCTTACATGCAGCGTATCGTGGCCGGCTTGATCAAGGAAAAAGACGGCGTGCGCATTCCGTCCATCGTGTTCACCAAAGGCGGTGGTCTGTGGATCGAGAGCATTGCCGACATCGGCTGCGATGCAGTCGGTTTGGATTGGACCATGGACATCGGCGTAGCGCGCCAAAAAGTCGGCCACAAAGTAGCCTTGCAGGGCAACATTGATCCGACCGTGTTGTTTGCCTCGCCGGATGTCATTCACAATGAAGTGGAAAAAGTGCTGACCAGCTACGGCTACGGCAGCGGTCATGTGTTTAATTTGGGGCATGGTATTTCGCAATTCACCAATCCGGACAACGCTGCAGCGCTGGTTCAGGCTGTGCATGAATTGAGTAAAAAATATCATTAAAACTGCTTGACATCCGGTGCGGTTATAAACAAGGCGCCGATTCAGTTAAAGGCCACAGATGATTTCTCTGTGGCCTTTATTGTTTTTCATAACAGATTGATTATAAACGCATAATATAGTGCTCTGAATTTGAGCAGATGAAAAAAACAGTATATACAATTAGCAGTTAGCAGCATTGTTGGCGGGTTATACACATAGTTATCCACAGGATTTGTGCATAATAAAAAAACTGTATATCCATCAAGCGTATTAGTGAAATTGCATAGAAATTACCGGAGAAAACTTCATTAACATGCCCATCGTTCGCGTCGCGTTAGATGTGCCTTTGTCAACACTATTTGATTATTTAGTGGATGCCGATTTAGCGGTGGATATCGGCCAGCGTGTACTCGTCCCGTTCGGGCGTAAACACGTCGTTGGCATCGTGATGGAAGTGGCCGCCAGCTCCGGGCTGGCGGCCGAACGCATCAAACCCATCGTGCAGGTACTGGATGATGTGCCGCCCTTGCCTGCCGAGCTGCTGACGCTGCTGCGTTTCTGTAGCGACTACTACCATCACCCGCTGGGTATGACCGTCATGGCGGCTTTGCCTGCGCGCTTGCGCGCCCAGGAACCCGTCGCGATCAAGCAGGAATCAAATTATGCCTTGACCGAACTCGGACATGCGCTCGACCTGACTCAGTTCCCCAAGCGCCGCGTGGTGCAGCAACGCATCTTGCAGGCTTTGCAGCACACTGTTTTGAGCGGCGAACAGATACGCGCCCTGTCGCCCAGCGCGTGGGCAAATTTGAAAGCGTTGATGGAGGCGGGTTGGGTGCAGCCCAGTGCGGCAATAGAAGCCGCACCCGCCGCGCATGTTTTTAACGAAGCGCATACGCTGACGGCAGCCCAGCAACAAGCGGTAGATGCAGTTGCGCAGGCGCAAGGCTTCCGTTGTTTCCTGTTGCACGGCATCACCGGTAGCGGCAAGACCGAGGTCTACGTGCATCTGATGCACCAAGTGTTGCAGCGCGGCGGACAAGTGTTGCTGCTGGTACCCGAGATCAACCTTACGCCGCAGCTGGAAAACTATTTCCGTAGCCGCTTTCCCGATGCCGAGTTGGCCAGCTTGCACAGCGGCCTGAACGACGGCGAACGCGCAAGAAAATGGTTGCGCGCGCAATCCGGCCGGGCGCGCATCGTGTTGGGCACGCGTCTCGCGGTGTTCACGCCGCTGCCGCAACTCGGTTTGATCCTCGTGGACGAAGAACACGATTCCTCGTTCAAGCAGCAGGATGGCCTGCGCTATTCGGCACGCGACGTTGCCATCTTCCGCGCCAATCAGCGCGGTGTGCCTATTGTCTTGGGATCGGCCACCCCGTCGTTGGAAAGTTACTACAACGCGCAGAGCGGGCGCTACCAGCTGCTCAAACTGACCCAGCGCGCAGCCGAACAAGCCCAGTTACCGCAAGTGCGCTGCATCAACACCAGCAACATCCCGCTGCAGGAAGGTATCACTCCGGCCATGCTGGCCGCGCTGGGCGAGCGCCTGCAACGCAAAGAGCAGAGTCTGATCTTCATCAACCGGCGCGGTTACGCCCCGGTGCTGATGTGTACCGCCTGCGGCTGGCTGTCGGGCTGCTCGAATTGCGCGGGCAAGCTGGTGTTGCATTTGAAAGACCGCCGTCTGCGTTGCCATCACTGCGGCCATCAGGAACGCGTGCCGCACGCCTGTCCGGGCTGCGGCAATACCGATCTGCAACCTGTGGGCATCGGCACACAGCGCATCGAAGAAGCGCTACAGGCGCACTTTCCCGAGGCGCGTATCATGCGCGTGGACAGAGACAGCACGCGCAACAAAGGCAGCTGGATCGCGATGCGCAAACAGATCGAAGATGAGGCGGTGGACATCTTGGTGGGCACGCAGATATTGGCGAAGGGGCACGATTTCCCCAATCTGACGCTGGTCGGTGTGCTGAACCCGGATGGCGCGCTGTACAGCGCAGATTTCCGCGCCTCGGAAAAACTCTTTGCCCAACTCGCGCAAGTGGCGGGACGCGCCGGACGCGCCGATAAGCCGGGTGAAGTGCTGGTGCAAACCGCCTTTCCCGATCATCCGCTGTTTCGCGCCTTGCGCGCGCACGACTACGATGCGTGGGCGCAGACTCTGTTGGCGGAGCGCGAGCAGGCGGGCTTTCCTCCCTTCGTTTTTCAAGTGTTGTTGCGTGCCGAGGGTAAACAAGACAGCGAGGTGTACATCTTTTTGCGGCGCGCGCGCGAAGCCGCAATGGCTTTGTCGCTGCCCGTGGAGATATACGGCGTGGTCGCCGCGACCATGGCCAAACGCGCCAACCATTTTCGGGCACAACTTCTGGTGCAAAGCACGACGCGCAAATCGTTACAGCAATTTCTGCGTGCATGGCATCCGTTGCTGGAACAGCTTCCCGCACAAAAACTGCGCTGGTCATTGGACATCGATCCGCTAGACTTTTGAAGCTGCCAACAGGTGTAATATAAGCATTGGTAGCGGGGGTATAATGCCCCACGAAAATCTAGCACACGGAGAAATAAGTAAATGGTTCAAGAAATTCAACGCTTCACGCTGGGCAATCTGACACTGCCGGTCAAAACACTGTTCACTGGTTATTTGATGTCCATCGGTTTGGGTTTGCTCATGGCAGGCGTGCAGATCATGCTGACGCACGGCATGGCAGACGGCAAGCCCGGCCTGTCGGTGGACGATATCGTATACAGCTATCACGGCAATCACGAGGGCGCAGCTTCCTCCAAGCTGGATTCCAAACTGTATGGCTCGATGAAGGACAATGCCCCGCCCGAAGTAAGATTGCAGCTTTTAAAGTGGGCTGATGCGGGCGCTCCGGCAAGCGAATGGGAAAGCAAGATCAAGCCGCAGGTCGACCAGTATTGCGCGCCATGCCATGCCAATATGCCGGGCTTGGCCAATATCTCCGATAAAGCGGTGATGGATCAAATGACGAAACACGATGAAGGCGCCTCTATTGCAGCGTTGACGCGCGTATCGCACATCCACCTGTTCGGCATCTCATTCATCTTTTTCTTTGTGGGCTGGATATTCACTTACGCGACCGGATTCTCGCCGCTGACCAAGGCTATCCTGATTTTCACCCCGTTCGCGTTTCTCGTCGTAGACGTCGCTTCATGGTGGCTGACCAAACTTAATCCGAATTTTGCCTGGTTGGTGATCATCGGCGGTTTCGGCTACAGCATGGCGTCGACCGTGATGATTTTTTCTTCGTTGTATCAGATGTGGATTGAACCTTTGCGTACATTCAAGGCCAAGCTGTTTAAAAAATAGCCGCACGGAAATGTTGCCGCGATCCCACGATTTGTAGTTGTTGCACGCAAGTAGCAGTCGGGTATTTTTTCAACATAGGGGGAAAGAAACATGCAAAAGCAATCAATCGCAATCGTCGGTCTGGGTAGAGTGGGTTCGGTTTTTCTGGAAAAATTGCTGGGACAATCCAACAAGGGAGTCTCAATTATTGCTGTGGCGGAAAAAGGCCAGACAGCAGGTACCGCGCTGGCCAAGGCGAATGGCATCGAAAATTTGAACATCGACCAACTGGTTGCCAAGGGTGGCAACATCGACATCCTGTTCGACCTGACCGGGCTACCCGCAGTACGCCAGGAGCTTAGGGAAAAGTTGATGGCATCCGGCAACCGTCACACGGTGATCGCCACAGAAAGTGTCGCCTCGCTGATCTGGGTGCTGATTTCCGAGGGCGAAAATCTGCCCAACGTCCATGTCAAAACAGGCTACTGATCGCTCGCTTAATTCCGCAGGCATTAAACCGCGCCGTTCAAAATGATGGAACATGAAAATGTGATTCTTTCCCTGGCGGCTCTCGTTGCCAAGGATGCATTGTTGATCGGCGAAGCGACCGCGCCTTTTTGTGCAGATTGGCGCGGTCGCTTTTTCGGCAAGGCTATCGCCGTCGTGTTTCCCGCAGACGTGCAGCAAGTCAGCGCAGTGGTAAAATTTTGTGCAGCACATCGCATCGCTATTGTGCCGCAAGGCGGTAATACCAGCCTGTGCGGCGCATCCGTACCGTTGGCGGATGGCAGCAAGCAGATTGTCATCAACCTCTCGCGCATGAACCGTATTCGCGCGCTGGATGCCATCAACTACACCATGACCGTCGAAGCGGGCTGCAAGCTGGCTTCGCTGTACGAAGCTGCGGAGCAGCAAGACAGACTATTCCCGCTCGGGCTTACCGCCATCGCGCCGCATTGCGAGATCGGCGGCAACCTCTCCACCAACGCGGGCGGCATCGGCGTGCTGCGATACGGCAATGCGCGCGATCTGGTGCTCGGTCTGGAAGTGGTACTGCCGGACGGGCGCATCTGGAACGGCCTGCGCAGCCTGCGCAAGGACAATACCGGTTACGATCTAAAGCATCTGTTCGTCGGCGCGGAAGGCACGCTTGGCATTATCACCGCCGCTGTGCTAAAACTCTTCCCGCGCCCCAAATCGGTGGCGACGGCGTGCATCGCGGTGCGCGACCCCGCCGCTGCCGTGGCGCTGCTGGCGCATTTGCGCGCCACCTGCGGCGACCAGATCAGCGGCTTCGAGATCATCTCGCGTTCCTGCCTTGATCTGGTGTTCAAGAATATCACCGACACGCACGAACCCTTTGCCAGCAAACACGAATGGATCGTCATTGCCAAGCTGGCCGATGTCCTGCAAGTGCCGCTAAACGACGTCTTGCGCGAGGCGCTTGACTCGTTCGGCGGCGGCATTATCGAATCTGAAATCACCGCCATCGAAGAACATGCCGAACGCTGGTGGAAGCTGCGCAAGAACATCAGCGATGCGCAGAAGATAGAAGGCATCAGCATCAAGCACGACATCTCCGTACCCATCAGCCGCGTGGCTGAATTCATCGCGCAGGCCAGCAATGCCTTGCGCAAGGCCTACCCCGGTATCCGCATCGTCGCCTTTGGCCACCTAGGCGACGGCAACATCCACTACAACGCCTCCATGCTGGATGCAGCGCAGAACAATGCTTTCATCCAACAGCACGAGCACGATGTGAACCGCATCGTGTATGAAGTCGTGGCGAAATTCGACGGCAGCATCAGTGCCGAGCATGGCCTCGGCCAGCTCAAGTGCGAGGAGATCACCCACTACAAGAGCGAGTTGGAATTGGAACTGATGCGCAACATCAAGCATGCTCTCGACCCGCAAGGACTGATGAATCCCGGCAAAGTGATTTGATAGTGGTGTAGGCTGGCGGTGAGGCACGAACCCCACATTTGGTGCCAACTACGAAGCTGGTCGCGATGCTCACCGCCAGCCTACAGCACAGCGGTAGTCAATTTGTTAAATAGGAGGTGCAATATGGCAGCCCAACCCGAAATCACCAACATGGCCCTGTTCTGCGATTTCGAGAACGTGGCGCTGGGCGTGCGCGACGCCAAATACGCGCCGTTTGAAATCAAAAAAGTGCTGGAACGCCTGCTGCTCAAGGGCAGTATCGTAGTCAAAAAAGCCTACTGCGATTGGGAGCGCTACAAAGATTTCAAAGCGCCCATGCACGAAGCCTCCTTCGAGCTGATCGAGATTCCGCATGTGAGACAAAGCGGCAAAAATTCCGCCGACATCCGCCTAGTCGTGGATGCACTCGACCTCTGCTACACCAAGGCCCACGTGGACACCTTCGTCATCATCAGCGGCGATTCGGATTTTTCGCCGCTGGTTTCCAAGCTGCGCGAGAACAACAAATACGTCATCGGCATCGGCGTAAAAGATTCCACTTCGGATTTGTTGAGCGCCAACTGTGATGAGTTTATTTTCTACGACGACCTCGTGCGCGCGCAGGAAGCCAAGCAAAAACGCGCCGAGAAAAAAGCTCCGGCAAAACCGGCAGCGGGCAAAGCCAAGCCGCAGGCCGCCAAGGCCGATGAGGACAAACGCCAGGAAGCACTCGACTTCATCGTCGAAACCGTCGAGGCACTTATTGCCGAGCGCGGCTCGGATGAAAAAATCTGGGGCTCAATGGTCAAGACCACCATGCAGCGCCGCAAGCCCGGATTCACCGAATCGTATTACGGTTATCGCTCGTTTAAGGAGCTGGTAGAAGACGCGCACAGTCAGAAATTGCTGGTGGTCGTTCGTGATGAGAAGTCGGGGCAGTACACCATTCGGTTGCCTGCGGCGGATTGATGCGTAGTACCAGATAAGATACTATTCGGCCATGAACAAGCGAGCCAAACTACTCGATGCCATGCGCAACAATCCGCGTGATTGGCACATCGACGATTTGTTGGTTGTCGCCAAGCAGTTCGATATCGAATGCCGGAACAGCGGTGGTAGCCATCATGTGTTTGGGTTCCCCGGTGTGGAAATAGATGTCACCGTGCCCGCGCACCGCCCCATTAAACCCGTGTATATCCGCCAGTTCCTGCTGCTGGTGGATGCCGTGAAGGAGTTAAAGCAATGACCACCGCGACCATCAAGAAAATTAAAACTGCTAAGCCACCTTATCCGTTCGAGGCCTACTCCCACATCATTAGCCAGATTCCGAAAGAAGACGGCGGCGGATTCTTGATCACCTTTCCCGACCTTCCCGGTTGCATGTCGGATGGCGCGACCGAGGCCGAGGCGGTCGCCAACGGTAAGGATGCTTTCAAGGCTTGGGTATCCGCACGCAAAGACGCAAAAAAGGAAATTCCCGCGCCTTTCTATCGTCCAGACACCGTACCGGAAGTTTCTGGGAAATTCGTTACGCGCTTACCCAAGTCGGTTCACGCCAAGCTGACAGAGCGCGCCAAGGCTGAAGGGGTGAGCTTGAACATGCTGGTGTTGGCGTTTGTGGCTGAGGGGCTGGGGCGGAAGGCGGCGTAGAAAAACGCGAGCTTGATACCTTTTTTGATTATGAGTTCAACTGCCATTGGTGATGCTCTCGAGGAGAGTATTTACATACTTCTTCAAACCGAGATTGAAGCTGATCGTTTCTGGGCCAAAAAGGAAAGCTGCAGGCTGTTCAGGAAAAAAGGCTATTTTTCAAAAGATCGAAACAGCGAAATAATTTTTGATGTATCGATAGAAATGTATTTACCTGGTGCTACTGACTACTCAGCCTTAGTGCTTATAGAGTGCAAAAATTATTCTCATGCGGTTCCAGTTGATGACGCAGAGGAGTTTTTTGCAAAGGTACAACAAGTTGGAGCGGCGAATTCTAAAGCTATAATCGCAAGTACGGCTACATTTCAGTCAGGGACAAAAGCTTTTGCCAAATCCAAGTGTATTGGACTGCTTCGATACTTTGACCCGAGAAGTTTTAAATGGGAGCTGCATCGTTCTCCGTCAGCAAGTGCAGGTTCAGCAAACGCTGAAGCAGCTGCAATTATTTCGGATGGTCTTTCTAATTCAAATTTCCACAGTCAAACATTTGATTTGTATATGCAGTCCCCTGTACGAAACACAAATTCGCTCTGGGAATTTATTGAAGATTTGGTTGATATTACACAAGTTCGCCGGATAGCAAACCCTCGAAGTCGTTTGGCCAGTTCCGTTCCATACTTGGAGAAAAATGACCTTGAGGCCAGAGCCGAAGAAATACTACTGGGCATTGGATACATCTCTGGAGAGGTTAATCTAGATTCAGTCTGCGCAAAAGAGATGCAGAGCTGTGGCTTAAAAATCCTAACCGATATGCCGCCGCCAAGTACTGGCGGTGCCACTCCAATCCTTGGGCGAATTCTGTTCAATTTGCGACAAATCGAAATATATACTCACCCTGTTCCAAATAAAGGCCGAGAGCGATTTACGCTGGCACACGAGCTAGCACATCATCTATTGCATCATGAAAAATATATGCTACGTGACTCGTGCGACGAAACCGATTTCAGCTTAGGCGGCCAAAGAGTTGACGAAAGCATTGATATTGTCAGGATGGAATTTCAGGCAAATTATTTCGCTGCAAGTCTCTTAATGCCAAGAAAAAACTTCATCACTGTCTTTCACCTCATCCTAGGTCGGATGGGAATCAAAAATAAAGGATTTTCTCCTCTTTTCGTAGACAATCAGCCATGCAACCTACAGAACTATGAAACTACTATCAGTAAGTTAACGGAAATATATGGCGTATCACGCACTGCTGCGATGATTCGACTTGAGGCTCTTGGGTTGCTTCGTGATGTTCGAAAACAGACCCGCCTGCAGCCTCTTCTATCCGCCATTGCCGCAGAATTTAGAGAGCGCCCACAAGACGAGGGGCCGCCTCTGGATCCTAGGTAGATGGGTTGAGCATAGTGATCCCATCCAAATAATATGCGGTGTACTAAGTGCAGATGATTTCTATATGCATTAAGTTCATAAACAACCCAATAGCACTCAAATGCTATAATCCGCGCCTCTTAAAAGGTGCCGTTTCATGTCCGCTGTATTGAATTTCAAATCCCATTTATCCGATTTATTCGCGCAGGCTTTGCGCGAGGTTGTGCCCGATCATGTCGGCGCGACTGTTCTCATTGAACGTCCCAAGCAGGCTTCGCATGGCGATTACGCCTGCAATCTGGCGATGCAGTTGGCCAAGCCCTTGCGCAAATCGCCGCGCGACATCGCTAATGCGCTGATCGCGGCGTTGCCGAAATCCGAAGTGATCGAGAAAGTCGAAATCGCGGGTGCGGGCTTTATCAACGTGTTTATCACCACTGCTGCGAAGCAGGATGTGGTGCACGGCGTGTTGCAGGCGGGTGCGGGCTACGGCCATGTGCATGTCGGTGGCGGGCGCAAGGTAGGTGTGGAGTTTGTTTCCGCCAATCCAACCGGGCCTTTACATGTCGGCCACGGGCGCGGTGCGGCGGTGGGCGATTGCTTGTGCAACGTGCTGCATGCGGCGGGCTGGAATGTGACGCGCGAGTTTTACTACAACGATGCGGGTGCGCAGATCGACAACCTCACCTTGTCGGTGCAACTGCGCTGCAAGGGCGTCACGCCGGACGATCCGTCCTGGCCTGAGTCCGGCTATCGCGGCGATTACATCATGGATGTGGCGCGCAGCTACATGGCGAAAGAAACTGTTGAAGCGGACGATCAACATACGACCGGCAAGGGCGATGTGAACGATACCGAGGCCATTCGCCATTTTGCTGTGGCCTATCTGCGCCGCGAGCAAGACCTGGACTTGCGCGCTTTCCAGGTGGAGTTCGACGTGTTCTCGCTGGAGTCCGCGTTGTACACCGAAGGCAAAGTGGACGAGACGGTAAAGCGGCTCATTGCCAGCGGCCATACGTACGAGCAGGAAGGCGCACTGTGGCTACGCACCACTGATTTCGGCGACGACAAAGACCGCGTGATGCGCAAGAGCGATGGCGGCTACACCTACTTCGTGCCGGATGTGGCCTATCATTTGGAAAAATGGAAGCGCGGTTTTGTGCGCGTCATCAACGAACAGGGTTCCGACCACCATTCCACCATCACCCGTGTGCGCGCGGGTTTGCAGGCGCTGGATGCGGGCATCCCCAAGGGCTGGCCCGACTACGTGCTGCACCAGATGGTGACGGTGCTGAAAAACGGCGAAGAGGTGAAGATTTCCAAACGCGCGGGCAG
>JBAZYW010000013.1:0-22019 GCA_041659125.1 Gallionellaceae bacterium
GACGTGACTATCCTACGCCCAACTTCTGTTTTTGGCCCCGGAGGCAATCCCTTGAAGAAGCTGGCGAGGGACGTTATAGCGGGTAATCGCCTGAAAAATTATTTGAAATCGTGTTTGTTTGGCGCAAGACGCATGAACTTGGTTACTATTAACAAGGTGATTGGGGCAATTATTTTCTTGATGTGTCATGAGGAAGACTTGTGCGGAAATATTTTTATCGTGTCTGATGACGATAGCCCGATGAATAATTTTGCCGATGTGGAAAAATTTCTGATGAAAGAATTTAGAATTCCAGACTATGCGATGCCTAGGGTGTCTTTGCCTTTGGGGTTGCTAGAACTCTTGCTTCGTGTGATGGGCAGGAACAGCGTCAATCCGCGTTGTGATTTCGATTCGGGCAAGCTGCGCAAATTGGGTTTTAAGAACCCGCTTAGTCTAAGCGACGGGTTGGCTGAATATGCCTCTTGGTATCGTGTGTCGCACCTCGGTGCAAGAGAGCCAAAGGTTTCATGAAAATGCGGATACTCAACGTCAATGATTCGCTCGACCTAAAGACAGGCGGGGGGACGGCTGAGCGGACTTTTCAGATGAGCCGTTTTCTGGCGAGGCAGAATGGTGTTCTTTGTACTGTTCTGACAATAAATTCCGCGTCCCTTGATGCGCAGAGAATTAAAGAGCTTGAGCCGGCAAGGGTTTTGGCGTTGCCTTGTTTTTGGGGACGGTTTCACTTTCCGAGAGTGAATTGGAAGGTGATCAAGCAGTTGGTAAATGACGCTGACATTATTCATTTAATGGGGCACTGGAGTGTGCTCAATGCCATAGTTTATGTGGCCGCCCGTCGGGCGGGTAAGCCGTATGTGGTTTGTCCGGCGGGTGCGTTGTCTTTGTTCGGTCGATCCAAATTGCTGAAGCGTTTCTATAACCTTGTCGTCGGCAATGCGCTCATTCGTAACGCTTCCGGTTGGATTGCGGTCACGAAAGGTGAGTTTCCCGAGTTTGAGATATACGGCATCCATCCTTCGCGCGTGAAGGTGATTCCTAACGGCGTGAGCGAGGAAGATATCCCCAGTGTAGATGTCGCCGAATTTAGGCTTCGACACGGTTTGCCAGATGTTCCGATGATCCTTTTCATGGGGAGGCTGAATCTGATCAAGGGGCCGGATTTGTTGTTGCAGGCGTTCTTGACGGCACGACTCGCATTTCCCAGGCATCATCTGGTATTCGCCGGGCCTGACGGTGGGATGCTAGATAGTTTGCGCGAGACGGTTGATCAGGCCGGACTGTTGGGGATTGTGCATTTCCTGGGTTACGTTGGCGGCGCTGATAAAACGGCGGCTTACCGCATGGCTAGTTTATTGGTGGTTCCCTCCCGGCATGAAGCGATGTCGATCGTTGCGATTGAGGCCGGCATCTGTGGTGTGCCGGTACTTTTGACTGATCAATGCGGATTCGGTGAAATACGCTCGGTGGATGCAAGGCTGGAGACCCCCGCTTCCGTTGAAGGTATAGCGGACGGACTGACCCGTCTGCTTGAAGGGCCTGATGTATTAGCGGCTATTTCTCCGGCCTGGCTGAATTTTGTTAAGGGTCGGTATTCTTGGTCATCGCTTATTCACGAATACCTCGTTCTTTATAAGAGCATTCTTGATTTGGCGGCGAACAAATGATGTTGTTGGAATGGCTGATTTGTTTACGGCCAGCAACAAGGCTGAATTATAATGGCGGCCTTTTTACGTAAGTAGACTTTTCCCGTTTTATCAGAAAGTGAAATTTTAACCATGACCAAAGTTGCTTTAATTACTGGCGTAACCGGACAAGATGGCGCCTATCTGGCTGAACTGTTGTTGAGCAAAGGCTATACCGTACATGGCATCAAGCGTCGTGCCTCGCTGTTTAATACCGACCGCATCGATCATCTTTATCAAGACCCCCATGTCGATAACGCAAAATTTAAATTGCACTATGGTGATCTGACCGACTCTACCAACCTCATTCGTATTATTCAGCAAGTACAGCCGGACGAGATATATAACCTCGCAGCCATGAGTCACGTGGCGGTCTCGTTTGAGACTCCTGAATATACCGCTAATGCCGACGGTATCGGTACTTTGCGCATTCTTGAGGCTATTCGCATTCTTGGTCTGGAAAAAAAGACGCGGTTCTATCAGGCTTCCACCTCGGAATTGTATGGTTTGGTACAAGAGACGCCGCAAAAGGAAACCACCCCGTTTTATCCGCGCAGCCCGTATGCGGTTGCCAAGATGTACGCTTACTGGATCACCGTCAATTACCGTGAGGCTTACGGTATCTATGCTTGCAACGGAATTTTGTTCAACCATGAAAGTCCGATCCGGGGGGAGACCTTCGTCACGCGCAAGATTACCCGTGCTTTGGCGCGTATCAAGCTCAATCTGCAAGACTGCCTGTACCTTGGCAACATGGATTCGTTGCGCGACTGGGGGCACGCCAAAGACTACGTTGAAATGCAATGGTTGATGCTGCAACAAGACCACCCCGAAGATTTCGTTATTGCCACGGGTGTGCAATACAGCGTGCGCGACTTCGTGAATG
Source organism: Gallionellaceae bacterium (assembly GCA_041659125.1). Lineage (GTDB taxonomy): Bacteria > Pseudomonadota > Gammaproteobacteria > Burkholderiales > Gallionellaceae > PALSA-1006. The sequence continues at coordinate 2,572 of JBAZYW010000013.1, forward strand.
CGGCGGCCAAGGAATTAGGTATCCAAGTGCGCTGGGACGGCAAGGGCGTGGACGAGAAGGCTTTTGATGCAGTCACTGGTAAATGTATCGTCCAGGTCGATCCGCGCTATTTCCGCCCCACTGAAGTGGAAACTCTGCTGGGCGACCCAAGCAAGGCCAAACAAAAGCTGGGCTGGACACCCAAGACCACTTTTCAGGAACTCGTTTCGGAAATGGTACGGGAAGACCTCAAGTCGGCAGAGCGCGATGAGCTTGTCAAACGGCACGGCTATAGTGCTTTCGATTACCACGAATAAGAAGAGCTAAAGCGCCGCTTGATCATTAGCCTATGAATCTCGATTCTAAAATTTACATCGCGGGCCATCGCGGATTGGCCGGTAGCGCCATCGTGCGCGAGCTGCAGCATCAGGGTTATACCAACCTCGTGATGCGTACCCATGCCGAGCTGGATTTGGAAGATGCGATGGCGACGCAGCGCTTCTTTGAGCAAGAACGTCCCGCGCTGGTGTTTCTGGCCGCAGCCAAGGTCGGTGGCATTCATGCCAACAATACTTATCCTGTGGACTTTTTGATGAGTAACTTGCTCATTGAAGCCAACATCTGCCGCGCTGCTTACGCGACGAAGGTTGGCCGTCTGGTCTTTCTGGGTAGTTCCTGCATCTACCCGTGCGATTGCCCGCAACCCATCAAGGAAGAATATCTGCTCACGGGGCCGCTGGAAGCGACCAATCGTCCTTACGCTTTGGCCAAGATTGCCGGCATCGAGATGTGCTGGTCATACAATCGCCAATACGGTACAAAATGGTTGGCTGCCATGCCTACCAATCTGTATGGCCCCGGCGACAGCTATGATTTGAACAACTCGCACGTTCTGCCTGCTTTAATTCGTAAGATGCATGAAGCCAAAGTGACCGGGGCGAAAGAAGTGGTGCTATGGGGCAGCGGTACGCCCAAGCGCGAGTTTCTTTTTGTGGATGACTTGGCTGGCGCGCTGGTTTTTCTGGCTACCCTTGACGCTCAACGCTATAACGCTCTGGTTGACCGTGGCGTGTGCCCACTCATCAACGTGGGGACGGGCGAAGACCTAACCATCCGCGAATTGGCTGAAACGATTGCTGGTGTGGTGGGCTATGCGGGCAAGTTCATTCAAGACACATCCAAGCCGGATGGCACAATGCGAAAAGTGTTGGATGTCTCCAGGATTCAAGGTTTGGGCTGGAGGGCAAAAACATCGCTTATGGATGGTATTTCCCAAGCTTACAAAGAATATGTGTCAAGGATTTCCGACTAATTCCATGCAAACCACCCAAAATACCCAGCCTATCACTCAGCTTTTGCGTCGTCTCTGGCGCCACATTAATCCGCGACGTCGGGGGCAGTTTGCCTTTCTGCTGGTTTTGATGGTCTTCGCTTCGTTTGCAGAAATTCTCAGCATAGGAGCAGTTTTGCCTTTCTTGGGGGTGCTAACTGCGCCGGGGCGTGTTTTTGAGCATCCCTCTGCGCAACCTTTTATCCAGGCTCTCGGTCTTAATTCGCCGGATCAACTTTTGCTTCCGTTGACCATCGTATTTGGTCTGGCGGCTCTTATGGCTGGTGCAATGCGCTTATTGCTTCTTTGGGCAAGCACTCGTATATCCTTTGCGACCGGCGCTGATCTCAGTATAGATATCTACCGGCGTACGCTTTATCAGCCCTACGCCGTTCATGTCGCCCGTAACAGCAGCGAGGTGATTAACGGAATCTCAAGTAAAGCCAACGCTGTTATCTACGGTGTCATCGCGCCTGCTATGTCACTTATCAGCTCGGGCGTCATGTTGTGCGCCATTCTCATTGCACTGTTGTCCGTTAGCCCATTTATTGCGCTTGTGGCGTTTGGTGGTTTTGGTGTGATTTACGCCTCCATCATCAGAATTACGCGCAAACGGGTGTTGATCAATAGCCAACGCATGGCTCGCGAGTCTTCGAATGTCATCAAGTCCTTGCAAGAAGGGTTGGGCGGCATACGTGATGTTTTAATTGACGGCAGTCAGGATACATACTGCCAGATCTACCGTAATGCTGACCATCCTGTGCGCCATGCCCAAGGGAGTAACGTTTTCATTAGCCAAAGCCCGCGTTATGGAATGGAAGCATTGGGTATGTCGCTCATCGCCGCGCTGGCTTATTCGCTTGCCAAGCAACCGGACGGTATCGCCAGTGCTATTCCTATTCTCGGTGCTTTTGCACTCGGTGCTCAACGATTACTGCCTGCGCTGCAACTGGTATACGGGTCATGGGTCAATATAAAAGGTTCGCAAGCATCATTGCAAGATGCGCTGGATTTACTCGATCAGCCTCTTCCGGATTATGCTGATCAGCCTGCACCCCAGCCGCTGCCTTTTTCGCAAAGCATTTGTTTGAATAAAATTTCATTTCGTTATGCTTCGGATGCTCCTTGGGTGCTGAATAACATCAATTTCACCATCGCCAAGGGGAGTCGCATCGGCTTTATCGGTACGACCGGTAGCGGGAAAAGCACTCTGCTCGATATCGTTATGGGGCTGCTTCAAGCTACTCAAGGTACGCTTGAAATTGATGATCAATCAATTACTATTGAAAATCAACGCGCTTGGCAAGCGCATATTGCGCATGTGCCGCAGGCCATTTTTCTCGCCGACAGCTCAATTGAAGAAAATATCGCCTTTGGCATTCCTAAAGATAGGATCGACCATGAACGCGTCAAGCAGGCGGCTCGTCAAGCGCAAATCGCGGACATTATCGAATCATGGCCAAAACAATACCAAACCTTTGTGGGTGAGCGTGGTATCAGGCTGTCCGGCGGTCAGCGCCAACGAATCGGCATTGCACGCGCCCTCTACAAGCAGGCCGATGTCATCATCTTCGATGAAGCCACCAGCGCGCTGGACAATGAAACTGAACTGGCAGTCATGCAGGCTATTGAAGGCCTCAGCAAGGATCTTACTATTTTAATTATTGCCCATCGCCTTACTACTTTGAAGAACTGCACGCAGATAGTGGAATTAGGTGGTGGCGGTATTTTACGAATTGGGACTTATCAGGATGTTGTGGTGCCTGCGAAATAAGTGTGATTAAAAATACGAAAAACATAGTGATTATCCATATGGGCGGCGTGCCTGGTGATTTCACCTCGCCTGCATGTACAGCAGTGTCCAATGTATGGATATTAAAATGCGGCACTGTTGAGAGAACGGAACTATGATAAAAGAGGCAATAATATGACTGCGATGATTCCTTATGGTCGGCAAGAAATTTCTGATGCGGATATTCAGGCAGTGGTGGATGTGCTGCGTTCCGACTACCTTACACAGGGGCCGGCGGTTCCCGCTTTTGAAGAGAGTATTGCGAGCTATTGTGATGTTAAATATACCATTGCTGTTAACAGCGCCACCAGTGCGCTACACCTAGCCTGTCTGGTTTTGGGCGTAGGCAAGGGAGATGTGGTCTGGACAACTCCGATCACCTTTGTAGCTAGTGCAAATTGCGCACTTTATTGCGGCGCAACAGTGGATTTCGTGGATATCGATCCGCGCACATACAACATGAGCGTGGAGTGCTTGGCTGAAAAATTGGCGGTTGCGGAAAAAATAGGCAACTTACCCAAGGTCGTGATTCCTGTGCATCTGTGCGGCCAGCCTTGCGACATGGCGGGCATTCACGCGCTTAGTCAACAATACGGATTTAAGATCATCGAAGATGCCTCACATGCTATAGGCGGTCGATATAAGGGTGAGCCGATTGGCAATTGTCGCTACAGTGATATCACTGTGTTCAGCTTTCATCCGGTCAAGATTATTACCACAGGTGAAGGCGGCATGGCATTGACTAACGACCTCGCGTTGGCCAGTCAAATGGTGCGACTGCGCAGTCATGGCATTACTCGCAATACTGCCGAGATGACGCATGTGCCAGACGGCCCTTGGTACTACCAGCAGATAGATCTGGGTTATAACTACCGGATGACTGACTTGGAAGCGGCGCTAGGTTTGAGTCAGATGCAGCGGCTGGATGAATTCGTCACAAAACGACATGTTTTGGCAGCGAATTATAACGAGCTGTTGAAAAACCTTCCCGTGACTACGCCTTGGCAGCATGCTGATAGTTATTCCGGCTTGCATCTATACGTCATACGGTTGCACGCAGACGACGCCAAGATAAGTCGCCGCGAGGTTTTTGAGCGCTTGCGCATGAATGGAATTGGAGTGAATCTGCACTACATTCCGGTCTATCGTCACCCCTACTATGAACGTATGGGGTTTACCCCGAGTGACTTTCCGGAAGCCGAACGTTACTACGCCGAGGCGATCACCTTGCCGATGTATCCTGGTTTAACGGAGGGGCAGCAGTTAGAGGTGGTGCGACGCTTGATCACACCCATCGGCCACCAGACAATATTCTAATTTGGCACATCGCTTTGGATCGCTCGCGGATTTGTGGTATCTCTAAACGATATTCGCGCAATAAACCTCCGGCTAATTTAGAGATCTTGAATATGCCCATGTACTTTGGATTAAATTTTGATAACTAGTGCACAACTGAACAATATTATTGCCTCGATGAGTTTGTCGGTTTCGAGGCGGATAGATCGCAAAGATTTGTGGGAAGAAACGTTTGGTAAGTTAGCCTATAAGCCAGTGCTATACTCGAATTCGAGTTTGGATTACCAATTGGCATACCAGTCTGGGCATGGGGGCGATTGGCAGGATATATCGCTCATCCTCTACTGGGACAACAAGCCAACAGCACTATGGCCGCTGAGTTATTCGTTCAAAGACGGACAGTCTAAGCTTACCTCCCAAGGACTTCCCGTTTTGCCTCCAGTTTTTGTTGCCGACTGCCCGACTATTTCACGGAAGCGCATCATCAAGTCTTGCCAGGATTTGGCAAATGCCATTTCGGCCGAGGCCGAAATGGGGTCGTGGGTGAGTGGCGAGTCTTTTGATGAATATCTAGGTATGAGCGATTGGCATATTGAGTCAATGATGCGCGATGCCTCATGCCAGTTGCGGCATGAGCTATATCTTGATTTGCGCCCAGACTTGGCGGAAATAAAAAGAAATTTCAGGAAAAGCTATAAATCGCTCATCGTATCGGGTTCGCGAATGTGGGCAGTCAGCGTGCTTGATGCAACGAATGAAAATATATGGCAGGAGTTCAAGGAATTACACCTTCAGGTGTCGGGTCGTGTAACTCGATCTGATGAAACATGGGCCATGCAGCATCAAGATATCGCGCGCCAATGTGCCTTTCTGGTTTTGTTAAGAAATTCTGACGGCAAGATGGTGGGTGGGGGGCTCTTTAGTTTTACAAGCGACGAGGGTCTGTACGCAGTCGGGGCTTATGACCGCACGCTTTTTGACAAGCCTCTGGGGCATGTTGTGCAATATCGTGCAATTGAAGAGCTTAAGAAGCGGGGCGTGCGATGGTACAAAATTGGAGCCCGCCCTTTTATTTCCGATGACCCTAAGCCTGCTGATAAAGAAATTTCAATTGCAGAATTTAAGCAAGGATTCGCATCCCACGTTTTTCCCTACTACGATGTAACTCACAAGGTTCTGCACGATGAAAACACTTGATACGACAATAAAAGTTTTTGATCAAAAGTACCAAGATAGTGGTATGCGATCACAGCGTTCATATCCGAACGAATCTCTCATTCAGTTTATTGCCAGCAATTATTTCAGCCTACCCTTAGCGGATAGAAAAAAAATCCGCATTCTTGAGGTGGGTTGCGGGTCAGGGGCAAATCTTTGGATGCTATCCAAAGAGGGTTTCGATACCTATGGAATTGACAGTAGCCAAGCAGGAATTGAGTTGGCAGCTCAACACCTAGGTGTAAAATGGAACGTTGAGGCGGATATGCAACAGGCGTCATTCACTAGCCTGCCCTATAGCGATGCTTTTTTTGATGTGGTTGTTGATGTCGTTAGTCTCCAGCATCTTAATCTTGAGGATAGTTGCGTAGCACTGCAAGAAATTCGCCGCGTGTTAAGGCAGGGGGGCAAATTTTTTAGTTATCGGCTCTCGGATCATTCTGTCATGTATGAACATTCTGCAGGGGGATGGGTCGACGCTGCAACCGTCGATAACATCGCCGATATAACTTTACCGCTGGCAAATAATGGCCCAATAACATTCTGGTCTCCTTCTTTGGCAAGACTGATGTACGCCAAGGCGAATATTGCGGTAGAAGAGATTGATCGTGTGGGAAGAACTTATTCTACTGGTTCTTATGTTGAGTATTTGGCGATTGCGGGCAGCAAGGCATGAGGCTCGCCCTTGGTACTGTTCAATTTGGTATTCCTTATGGTATTGCCAATAAGGACGGGCAAGTAACGCGCTCGACTGCAAAGGCCATGCTGCAACTCGCCGCAGCTAAAGGTATTGACACGTTGGATACGGCCATCGCTTATGGTGAAAGTGAAGCTTGTTTAGGCGAGACGGGAGTGCAGGGCTTTAATTTGGTGACAAAGTTACCGGCCATCCCGGATGGGTGTGCAGATGTTAAAAATTGGGTTGGTGCTCAGATTGCAGCTTCGTTTGCTAGGCTGGGTGTAAATTCTGTGTATGGTTTGTTGTTGCACCGTCCAGATCAGCTGCACGGGAGCAATGGGCAGGCGCTTTTCAATGCGATGCGAGATTTACAAGAGGCCGGGTTGGTGCAGAAAATCGGAATTTCTATTTATGCGCCAAGCGAGTTGGATGCTCTGCCGCATCAATATCGTTTTGAGCTGGTGCAGGCTCCGTTTAGTTTGATAGATCGCCGCATATCTCAATCCGGTTGGTTGCAGAAATTAAAACAGAACGGTGTTGAGATACATACGCGCTCGGCATTTCTTCAAGGGCTGTTGTTGATGCCTAGATCGGCGATACCGTCCAAATTCACGCCTTGGAACCGGCTATGGGATAATTGGCATGATTGGCTTGCTGGTCATTCGGTTTCTCCAGTCAGGGCCTGTTTGGCCTATCCGCTGTCTTTTCCGGAAGTTGATCGCGTCGTGATCGGGGCGGATAGCGAAGTCCAGTTGGAGCAAATAATTGATGCGGGGCTTCATGGTATTTTCGATGAGTTGCCGGATCTGCATTGCGATGATGAAAATTTAATTAATCCGGCAAATTGGTCTCGACTATGAAAATTGTTGCCCTTGTTCAAGCCCGGATGGGCTCTACTCGGTTACCCAACAAAGTGATGAAGCAGATCGGTGGGATTCCCATGGTCGAACTATTGCTTTCGCGTTTATCCAAAGCGCAAGAAATTGACCAAATCGTGGTGGCTACTTCGGTTGATGAGCGTAATCAACCGTTGGTCGATCATGTTCGGCAACTTGGATATGCTTGTGAGCAAGGTAGTGAAAATGACGTGTTGGATCGGTTTGTTCAGGCGGCTCGAAAGCATCAAGCCGATGTGGTTGTGCGCATCACGGGCGACTGTCCGCTAGTCGACCCGGCACTGGTGGATGAGGCGATCCGATGCTACAAAGCCGCGAACGTGGATTATTTCAGCAACGTTGTTCCTCCGACGTACCCGGATGGTCTGGATATTGAGGTCTTTACCTTCAAGGTGCTTGAGCAGGCAAATCGTGAGTCCAGCAATCCGTTTGATCATGAACACGTCACTCCCTATCTGCGGGAGGCCGGAAAGTTTAAGACGGCCTCTATGCAGCATGATCAAGATTTGTCCTCGCTGCGCTGGACGGTGGATGAGCCGGCTGATTTCGAGGTGATTCAGGCGGTCTTTCGGTACTTTCATCCCCGAACCAATTTCACATGGAGCGAAGTGCTTAACTTGCAATTGCAACAACCTGAAATTTTTAACATCAATCAACACTTAATTCGAAACGAAGGAGCCACCATGGGCACAGGACAAAAACTTTGGAAACGCGCTAAACAAATTATTCCCGGTGGCAATATGCTGCTTTCCAAGCGTGCCGAGATGTTCTTGCCGGAGCAATGGCCTGCCTACTTTAGCAAGTCGAAAGGATGCAAAGTATGGGACCTAGATGGCAACGAATATATCGATATGTGTATCATGGGCATCGGTACCAATATCTTGGGGTATGGACATCAAGAGGTTGATGATGCCGTGCGCAAGACTATCGATGCGGGCAATATGTCCACCTTTAATTGCCCGGAAGAAGTGTATCTGGCAGAAAAGTTGATCGAGCTGCACCCGTGGGCGCACATGGCTCGACTCGCAAGATCGGGAGGGGAGGCCAATGCGGTAGCTATTCGCATTGCGCGCGCGGCTTCGGGTAAAGATAAGGTGGCAATATGCGGCTATCACGGTTGGCATGACTGGTACCTATCAGCTAATCTGGGTGACAACGCAGGTTTGGATGGTCATCTGCTACCTGGCTTGCAGCCCAATGGCGTGCCCCGGAACCTGAAAGGCACAGTGTTTCCGTTCAACTACAACAACTATGCGGAGCTCGAAGCTTTGGTCAATGCGCAAGACATTGGCGTGATCAAAATGGAAGTGGTTCGTAATATGGGGCCTGAAGATAACTTCCTGCATAAGGTGCGCAAGCTGGCCACAGAGCGCGGCATCGTGCTGATATTCGATGAATGCACTTCCGGTTTCCGCGAAACCTTCGGCGGTTTGCATAAAAAATACGGTGTCGAGCCGGATATGGCGATGTTCGGCAAGGCATTGGGTAATGGCTACGGCATTACCGCCACGATCGGTAAGCGTGAAGTTATGGAGGCAGCCCAAACTACTTTCATCAGCAGCACATTTTGGACGGAGCGTATCGGGCCGACGGCGGCGCTCAAAACTTTGGAAGTCATGGGGCGAATAAAATCTTGGGACACGATTACTCAGACTGGTTTGGGTATTCGCGCGGGCTGGCAAAAACTCGCCGATAAACACGGCTTGAAAATTAGTCATTGGGGATTGGCTGCGCTCACCGGTTTTACTTCCCAAAGCGACAATGCACTGGCTTACAAGACTCTCATTACTCAAGAGATGTTGGCTAAAGGCTATCTGGCAGGCAACAGCGTGTATGTTTGCATTGATCATACCCCGGAGGTGGTGGCGGGTTTCTTCGAGGCGCTTGATCCGATATTTGCATTAATCAAAGAGTGCGAAGAGGGGCGCGACGTGATGAATCTGCTTAAGGGGCCTGTTTGCCACGGTGGATTTAAACGTCTGAATTAATGCATTCATAATTTAGTTGCGGACATTTTTCCTATCGAGAAACTACGTGATTAGCTGTTCGTATTTTGTTTGGCGCTAAGTTTTTTTGAAGTTGAAGAATGGGTAAAGCAATATGAATGCACAAAGGCAACCTGTTTCCTCGGCGGGCATAGATCAGCATGCCAAATTAGAAGATGATTTCGAGCTTTTGGATATCATGCTTGTTGATGCGGAGCATCAACCGCCTCTCTACAATCCGGGGGATTACTGGGCGGCCAAGGCCAGAAATGCAGCCAAGGAAATCAAAAAATATGGCATAGCGGATTTTAGAGGTTCGACTAACCTGATTGGCATGAGCTATGCAGATAATCTTTGTATAGACAGTCGCAATTCTTATAACCAAGGCTTAAAAAAGTGGGCTCGTTGGCTAACGAATTTTTTTCCGGTAAACAGGATATTTGACTCTCAAGTGCGCTTGACTGAGGTGCGTGCAAATGAAGCGATTGCATATGCTCAGGAAGTGATTAGGTTGAAAGAAAAAGACCGACGATTGCTTGAGAAATATTCAGTGCCATATTCACTTTTAGGCCAGTGTCTCACAAAAGCAGAAATAGATGGGAAGGAATATTCAACTCATTATTTGAGTCTTTTGGAGCAACACGACAATATTGCTTCGCATATCAATTTTAAGAAAGCACATTCGATATTTGAAATTGGGGGCGGATTCGGAACTAACGTGCACCTATTGCTGGAGAATTATAAAAATATCAAGAAGGTCTTGTATCTGGATATCCAGCCGAATTTGTATGTAGGTACGCAGTATCTGAAGGCGTTTTACGGTGATTCGGTTATTGATTACAGGGCATCAAGAGATTTAAAGTCAATTAAATTCTCAGATGATGAAACGCTTGAAATTTATTGTATTACCCCTTGGCAGATTGAAAATTTTGCTGGGACAATAGATATTTTTATGAACTCCCATTCTTTTGTTGAGATGCCGAAAGAGGTGGCGAGAAATTATGCCGCCAAATTTAGCGGCTTTCGCGAGTCGGCGGACGCTGCAATCGCATTGACCACGTACGGCTGGTTTAACTTGGATTCGACGTATTTGCCAAGTGAGCTGCCCACATTTTTCGGGGGCAGAAAATTTGAATATTTTGAAGCAGGTACGCTTCTCGACTCATCTGAGAGGAATATATTTTTTGTGTCTTCCGGTAAGTTGGCCAATAAATAGGAATTTTATGCTCAAAATAATCATTCCTAATAGATCTGCTAAAGCTAGTAGCAATAATTTTGATAGTTGTATATTTAGAAAATAAATCTGAATGAGTGACTTGAAAGTTCTTTTTCGCACCGACGCGACCAGTGCAATTGGTACCGGGCATTTTATGCGCTGTCTGACACTAGCTGAAGAATTGAAACAGCGTGGCGCGCACATTTGCTTCGTCAGTCGTGAATTGCCCGCGCATTTGCGCGACATGCTGGCGGCAAAAGAGATTGAGTTCGCCGCGCTGGATCGTGAGGCAACAGATGAGCAAGCGGGCGTCCTCGCTCATTCGCATTGGTTAGGCATCAGCCAAATACAGGACGCACAAGCCACTATTCGTGCATTAGAAGGCCGATTGTGGGATTGGCTGGTCGTTGATCATTACGCATTGGATGCGGATTGGGAAAGTGCTTTGCGCGGTATGGCAAAAAAGATCATGGTGATCGACGACATCGCTGATCGCGAGCATGATTGTGATGTGTTGCTTGACCAGAACTTCTATGCGGATATGCAGACTCGCTATACGGGAAAAGTGCCTTTGCATTGCGAATTATTATTGGGGCCGTGCTACGCTTTGCTACGTGACGAGTTTAGAAAATTGCGCGAGCAAGTCAAGCCGCGTACGAGGGTAGTTAATAGAATTTTGGTGTTTTTTGGCGGTGTAGATGCCGACAACTATACTGGGAAAGCAATTGAGGCGTTATCCGAGATCGACATTCGAGGTGTTGATGTTGATGTGGTGATCGGTGCACGGCATCCTTGTCTTGAAGAAATCAAAGCGGTATGTGTGCAGCAAGGATTTATTTGTTATGTACAAACCGACAGGATGGCGGAGTTAATGGCGGCGGCCGATCTCGCAATCGGTGCGGGAGGCACTGCAACATGGGAGCGCTGTTGCTTGGGTTTGCCCACTTTGGTTTTTTGTACCGCAGACAACCAGCAGAAGCAGCTTGCGGATGCTGCCCGAGAGGGATTGCTGTATTCGCCAGAAATTACAGTTGATTTGAATCAAGCTATCCAAAAACATACTTCTGCGTTGATTGAAAATGCAAGCTTGAGGGGGCTTATTTCTCGCAATAGCATGCAAGCTGTCAATGGTCGTGGGGTTCTACGGGTCGTTGCAAAACTAGGGATAAGTGACATTGAAATTCGGATGGCGAGCCCGGATGATTCCTTAAATTTATTTCAGTGGCGTAATCACCCAAGTATCAGAGAGGTTTCACGCAATACAAAAGAGATTGATTGGCCGGATCATCTAAGATGGTTTGATTCTGTGTTGGCCAATCCGGAGAAAATGCTGCTCATAGGGCGGCGCTCGGAATCCCCTGTCGGGGTTGTGCGCTTTGATAAGCAGAATGATGAGGTGGAAATTTCGATTTACGTTGTTCCAGAAAAAGCAACTTCCGGGATGGGGCAGAATTTGTTGCAAAGTGCCGAGCAGTGGCTTGCGGCTAATCACCCGGAGATTCGCAAGATTCGCGCGCATGTGCTGGGACCGAATGAGCGTTCTCAGAGATTATTTTCCGGAGCCGGATACCAAATTGAGTCCGCCTACTACTTAAAAAGATTACATTGAAAATGGATAAATCAATCAAAATTGCAGATCGGATTATTGGTCGCAACCAGGCTCCTTTTGTCATCGCCGAGATGTCAGGCAACCATAACCAGTCGTTAGCGCGCGCCTTGGAGATCGTCGAGGCGGCGGCCAAAACCGGTGCGCATGCGTTGAAGATACAGACCTATACGCCGGACACCATGACGCTGGATTTGGACGAGCGCGAATTTCACATCAGCGACCCAAACAGCCTATGGGCGGGCACGTCTCTGTACAAGCTTTACGGTGAGGCTTGCACGCCATGGGAATGGCACAAGCCGATTTTCGATCGTGCGAAAGAGTTGGGTATTATTGCGTTCAGCACCCCGTTCGATGACACGGCAGTGGATTTTCTCGAAAGTCTGAATGTGCCGTGTTACAAGATTGCTTCATTCGAAAATACTGACTTACCGTTAATTCGCCGTGTTGCCGCTACCGGTAAGCCGTTGATTATTTCTACCGGCATGGCTTCGGTGGCAGAATTGGATGAGACCGTGCGTGCGGCCCGCGAGGCCGGATGCAGGGATTTGATTCTGCTCAAGTGCACGAGTACCTATCCGGCTACGGCGGAGAATACGAATATATTGACGATCCCTCATTTGCGTGAACTGTTCGATTGTGAGGTCGGACTGTCCGACCATACCATGGGTGTCGGCGTGTCGGTCGCCAGTGTCGCGCTTGGTGCCACGGTGCTTGAAAAGCATTTTACCCTTAAGCGGGCGGACGGCGGGGTGGATAGCGCGTTTTCGATGGAGCCTAACGAAATGGCTCAGCTGGTGGTCGAATCCGAGCGGGCATGGCAGTCGCTGGGCGCGGTCAGCTATGGCGCGACCGAAAAAGAAAAAAAATCACTGATGTTTCGACGTTCCCTTTATGTCGTGAGAGATATGAAGGCCGGAGAGAGATTGAGTCGGGAAAACGTACGCGCGATTCGTCCCGGTTTGGGCCTGCCGACAAAGTATCTTGAGGTCGCGCTGGGTAAGGTTGTGAAGCGGGATGTGAAGCGCGGCACCGCATTGGGGTGGGATATAATCGAATGATGCTAGGGAATTGATATGAAAATAGTTGCAACTATCGAAGCGAGAATGACATCCACCCGGCTTCCGGGAAAAGTTCTGATGCAGGCGGCAGGCAAGCCGATGCTGGAACATCTGGTTAACCGCCTCCGCAACGTGCCGTCGCTGAACGAAATCGTACTGGCGACCACGGTCAACGCCACCGACGATGTGCTTGAGAAATTCGCCGCGCAAATGGGCATCGCTTGCTACCGGGGCAGCGAAGCTGACGTGATGTCGAGGGTCATTGGAGCGGCGGAATCCGTTGCCGCCGATGTGGTGGTCGAGATAACCGGAGATTGTCCCGTTATTGATCCGGCGCTCATCGAGCAGGTGATCCGGACATTTTTGGCCAACCGCGCGGATTACGTGAACAATCTTGAAGTGCCTAGCTATCCTGGAGGGATGGATACTCAGGTTTTCAAGCTGGAAACGCTCAAACGTTCGGCGTCCATGACCGAGAATGCTTTGGATCATGAGCATGTCACACTTCATATTCGCAATCACCCGGAAATATTTTCGCATTTGTATATGGTGGCGCCGCCTGACTTGCATTGGCCTGAGTTGGGTTTGACCCTTGATGAGCCAAATGATTACGAATTGCTAAAAAGGGTAATTGAATACTTTGCGCCAACTAATCCGAACTTTAACTGCCTTGATATTATTCAGTTGCTGCGCAGCAAGCCAGAATGGGTGGCGATTAATCAGGATGTCGTGCGTAAGGGCAACACTTGAGGGCTAGTGTTTGATGATTGCTATCGTCAGTCATGATGCCGGTGGGGCAGAAATTCTGAGCAGCTGGGTACGCAGGTGCAAGGAGGATTATTGTTTGGTTATAGATGGGCCTGCGAAAAACATCTTTCAGCGTAAACTCGGGCATTGCAGTTCTCTTATGTTGGATCAGGCAATTAAGCAAAGTGATTGGGTGCTTTGTGGGACAAGCGGGGATGCGAGTCTGGAGAGGCAGGCAATAGCTCAAGCTAAGCTTGAGGGTAAAAAAGTAGTGTCTTTTCTTGATCATTGGGTTAATTACAAAAAACGATTTGTGACGAACGGGGTGAGTAACTACCCGGATGAGATATGGGTAGGAGATGTAGAGGCGCAAGAGAAAGCCCAAGCGATATTTCCAGGGGTTCCGGTGGTTTTGACGTCAAACCCATATTTTGAGGATATACAGATCGAGTTTGGGAAAATAGAGCTGCGCCCAAGGAGCGAGGAAGGTTGTTCTGTTCTATATGTCTGTGAACCCATTCGAGTAAAGATACCTTCTGCGCTAGATGACGAAGAAGAATTCTCTGAAGAAGAGCTCCCTATGTATTCAGAAGAGGATGCGCTGAGTTATTTTTTAGAGAACTTGGATGTTCTCGGGCGCTCTGTCAACAAGATCAAGATCAGACCTCATCCCAAGGAAGAAAAAAACAAATATGACTGGGCTATCCAGAGGATGCCTTTTGTGATTGAAATTGGCGGCGATAAGACGCTGCTGGAAGAAATAGCAGAAGCTGATGTAGTGGTGGGCTGCGAGTCTATGGCTATGATGGTTGCATTGTCAGTGAACAAGAAAGTAATTAGTTCCATTCCGCCTGGTGGCAGACCATGTCTGTTGCCCAGCGCTAAAATTGAACATTTGCAAATGTTGGTTGGGCGACATAAAGGATCGGTTAATGCCTGAAAAAGTTCTTATTATTGGACTCGGCCAAATTGGGATGGGCTATGATTTGGCGCTTGATCCAGATGAAGCCATATACAGTCACGCGAGGGCGTTTTCTGCGCATCCTGCATTCGAATTGTCGTGTGCCGTTGACCCCAATGAATCACAGAGGGATCAGTTTATTCAACACTACAGTCAACCGGCTTATGCGGACTTAGAATCTGCTCTGAATGAAAAAGCCGCCAGTGTAGTAGTGATTGCCTCTCCAACAGTAAATCATAGCAAGACATTAGCTACGGTATTGGCGAATTCAAATCCCAAGGTAATTCTTTGTGAAAAGCCGTTGGCATACGATTTAAACGAGGCTCGAAGGATGGTTGAAGCCTGTGAGAAATCAGGCGTAAAGCTTTTTGTTAATTACATTCGCAGAACCGATCCGGGGGCGATAGAAGTAAAGCATCTCATCGACCGGGGCGAGATTGTCGGCCCCATAAAAGGGGTCGTTTGGTATTCCAAGGGCTTCTTGCATAACGGATCTCATTTTTTCAATCTGCTTGAATTCTGGCTGGGAGCCTTCGTGAAAGCGAAGATGCTGGATGCTGGGCGTGTTCTGGGAGAGCGAGATTATGAGCCGGATGTGCAGGTCGAATTCGAACGCGGAAAGGTCGTATTCTTGGCAGCGAGGGAAGAGGCCTATTCGCACTATACGATAGAGCTGGTCAGTCCGGCTGGGCGTCTGCGCTATGAAAAGGGCGGGGAGCTTATTGTTTGGCAGTCGACACAATCGGATGAAAAGATTTCAAGCTACAACGTCTTGAGAGATGTCCCCGACATTATTCCCAATGATATGAATCGATATGCGTGGAATGTGGCCGATCACCTTGCCGAGGCTATCGCAGGCAAGCCGCATAGTTTGTGTACAGGGCGACAGGCGCTGCACACGCTTGAAGCGATGCATCAAATAATCGCCGCCCGATAATCGACCGGGCGCATTCCGGCGTGTAGTCATCCCGCCCGCGCGGGTTGCTTCGCTCAAACCCTTCCGTAGGATGTTTCCCCGTCTGCTCTTCTCTTCCACGTTCGGACTGAATTCCGGGGGCGCAAGGGGCTTGCTGTTGCAGGGGAGGGCGCTTAACAATTCAGAATGTATTATAATAATTATTATTGTGTAATAGCGCGCTGTGATTGCATGAAGCGGCGCCGGGGGTTCGGCAGGCGCGCCATATGGCGGCGAAATGGGATGGTTGGCTTGTATGCTGTGTTGGGAGCAGAGGCTGCAAGGATTCTCGACGCCTAATTGCGAGCGGATTCGCTCATCTCGTGGTTCGGGAATGAGGGGGCTTTCAATTTTACTACAACAGAAATATCAACTAATGGGAGTCCTATGAAGTCCAAGGTTTTACTGATAATGCCAAAATTGGAGGTGAACAAAGATTATCACCACTTTCCGTTCGGAGTTTTGGCGATCGCGGCCTCGTTGGAAAGTCTTGGAGTGGACTACGATATTTTCGACGAGCGGGTCGACGATGAGCAGAATGCTCTGAACCGTCTTGCGGACTATGCCATCGTTGGTGTCTCCATGTTCACCGGCTACCAAACGCACAGGGGACATCACTGGCTGAAGGTTGTGCGCGAACGCAATCCCAAGGCGATCACCATCGCCGGAGGGCCTCATGTGACGGCACTGCCTGAAGAGACAGTCTCGTCCCCCTTGGTGGATTATGCCGTGGCGGGATATGCCGAAAAATCATTTGGCAATCTGGTGCTCAATATACTGGCGACGCGGGAAAGGTTGGCGGCGCTCAACTTCAAGTTGCCGGGAGTCTATTCCAAGGGTTCCTCAAACGATGGGATCGTAGTGGGGATGCCTACCCCGAAGAAATACACCGACATCCCGTGGGCCACGCTGCCATACCACCGACTGAACGTGGCAAGTTACATTAATCCAGCGACCCGGCTTGTGATGTATGTCTCTCAGTACGGATGTCCTGCGCTCTGTACTTTCTGCGCAACCCCGGAAACGCGCAAGTGGACTTCCAAGCCTCTCAGTATCGTCTATGATGATTTGGATACGCTCGACAGGCTGACCGATTTTCGCATGTTATGGTTCTCGGATGCGACGCTGTTTACAAACCGTGAACGCACAATGGAATTGGTCGCCCATCTGGATCAGCGCTTCGCCGGGCGGGAGTGGCTCGCGGACGCAAGAGCGGCGGAGTTGATCAGGTATACAGGGGATGATTTAAAAGAGATCAGAAACTGCCGGGCGAATCTGCACACCCTTGTTGTTGGACTGGAGAGCGGCAGCCACCGGTTCGCGGAGGGCATGATAAAAAAGGGGCGCGGGCATCTGAGTAATTTTTACGAAGTTGCAAAACGGACTCATGCGGCGGGTATCGATTTGGTGTCTGGCGTTATCTTCGGATTCCCCGGCGAGACGATTGAGGATCTGGTCAAGACTACCGAATACGTCAGAGAAGTCCGGAAAGTGCATCCAAACTTCAAGATAAGCACGACCTTCTTCGGGCCGCTACCCGGTACCGAACTTTACGACCATGTTCGGGAGAAGGGATATATCAAGATAAACTCGTTCGAGGAATGGGCCGCATACGGGGCGCACAATCATTACAAGTATAATGAATGGTCCAATCCGCCCTGGTTCACAGAGGAGGAGACAAAGATATATCTTGAGGGATATCGTCGATTCATGGATGAGCATGGTGACATTTGCACCTAGTGGTCGGCTGTGCCGGAAACAAATTAACTAGAAGATAAATTATGACAACAGAGAAGCTAGCACTTTACGGTGGTCCAAAAAGCATCAATAAATTCTTCAATCGCTATAACCCCATAGGCGAAGAAGAAGTCGAGGCGGCAAAACAGGTGGTCAAATCTGGCGTACTTTCCCAGTTCATCGGTTGCTGGGATCCAGATTTCTATGGCGGCTCAAAGGTGCAGGAATTTGAGCGGACGTGCGAAAAATACTTTGGTGTCAAGCATGCGGTCACGGTTAACTCATGGACATCCGGCCTAGTTGCTGCGGTAGGTGCAATCGGCATTGAGCCGGGGGACGAGATTATCGTCACGCCTTGGACAATGAGCGCCACAGCGACGGCTATCCTGCATTGGAACGCGATCCCCGTATTCGCCGATATCGATCCCCAAACCTTCAACCTATGCCCGAAATCCGTTGAGGCCAATATCACGCCCTATACAAAAGCCATCATGGTTGCGGACATATTCGGGCAGTCGGCTGACATCGACGAATTGATGGCGATTGCCGCAAAGCATGGCCTGAAAGTGATTTCCGATACTGCGCAGGCACCGGGTGCGCTATACAAGGGCAAATATGCCGGCACCGTTGCGCATGTGGGAGGGTATAGCCTCAACTATCACAAACATATACACACGGGCGAAGGCGGCGTCCTGGTAACCAATGACGACGAGATCGCGGAGCGTCTGCAATTGATACGGAACCATGCGGAAGTTGTTGTGGGAGACAAAGGTGTCACGAATCTTTCCAATATGATCGGACATAACTTCCGGCTGGGGGAGATCGAAAGCGCCATCGGAATAGAACAGCTGAAGAAACTGGGTAAATTCGTCCGGTCACGGCAGGCATTGGCCCAGCGGTTGACCGAGGGGCTAAAGGGTTTGCGCGGCTTGCAAACCCCGGTAGTAAAGGCGGACAGAACGCACGTGTATTACGTTTACCCGATGGTGTTGAATGTGCAAGAACTCGGGGTCTCGCGGGATAATATCCACGCGGCTCTTCATGCGGAAGGGGTCGAGGTCAGCAAGAGCTATCAGAATATTCACTTGTTGCCCATGTACCAGAAGAAAATGGCATACGGCTCCCGCGGCTTTCCCTGGACGTCGGATATCTGCCAGCGCGATGTGAGCTATGCGAAAGGCATTTGTCCGGTAGCGGAAGAGCTGAACGATTCAACTTACTTGGGCTTCGGGATGTGCGTCTATGACCTGAGCGATCAGGATGTCGATCTGATCGTCGGCGCATTCCACAAGGTCTGGGCTAATCTTGGCACTTTGGCCGACTAGCCTGACAAATTTCTCGGCAAGCATCGGCCCGGTGATGGGGGTGGTCGGAAGGCCGCCATCGCGGGACGATTCTTTTGGTCCGAGCGCTTTTCACAGCCGTTGGCTGTAACTCCATTTGGTGTTGAGAGCTTGCCACCTGCGGATGCGGGACGCGTCACATGGCTCTCTCGGTGCTGATTGCAAATCAGAAAGATCGTCACGCAATGAGTGATTGGACAATAAATTTCAAAGAAAGCAGACAGGTATGGGATGCTTTCGCCTCGATTTCTCCGCAGCGCAGTATTTTTGTGGAAAGCCGCTTTCTGGACTCTCTTCAGGCCGATTATGACCTAGTCACGTGCTACGACAAGGAAGAGATCGTCGCCGGTGCGGTGTTGATCTATGCGGCCAACGGGGAGCCTATAGAGGACGCATTCCCCTTCACTCTGTATCAGGGGATCCTGCTGGCAGACAACACCCGGAAGCCGGCGCACTCCCAGATCACGCACGAGTTCAAAATCGTCGAATACTTCTTGGGACAACTGACGGAGCATTACAAAAGATGCTGTTTCTGCCACTCCTGGCGGCTGCAGGACCTGCGACCGTTCCAGTGGCATAACTATCACGAGCCGGACAAGGGAAGATTCACCACGGATCTGCGCTACACTGGGATTCTTGATCTGAAAAGA
>JBAZYW010000014.1:0-21613 GCA_041659125.1 Gallionellaceae bacterium
CTTAATGATAGCCTGCTCTACCTTAAGCTTGGTTATTCCATACTCAGTTGCAGGACGACATACCGTATCTTCTGTAATCCGATTAACCGAGGTACGCCCAACGACTGCTGCGGTGCTGCAATGAATCAACCGTTTGATTTTTGCCGACTTGCATGCCTCCAGCAAATTCGCCGTCACTTCCAGATTAGCTGCCTCGCCCGCCTCCCACAAGTAAGCCAAATTAATGACAGTACAATCGCTTTCAAAGAGCCCACGCAGCGTCTCCGGCGCCCGCAAATCGCCTTTGAATACTTCCACAGCGGAACCGGCCCCACTCAAATCTTGACCAAGCGACCTCGAAAGCAATTTAATTCTATAGCCGCCCAAACGCCGCAGCTCCGCGATAAGATGCCGCCCTATATATCCGGAAGCGCCTACGATGACAACCGTTTTAGCCCGGTTTACTTCAGATGGAAGACTCTCTGTTCTGCTGTCCATCTTAATTTTCTTTTACCAACCTCAAACCGGGGAGACGCCCTCTTACGACACTGACCAAGCCAAACATTATCGCAACATAATTTTTCATGAAACATGGCGAATACGCTACCGCGCGGACAAAATATGGCCACGACAAAGCAAATTCACCATTTCGCTGCAGCGCCCGGCCCGCACCATAATAAGCAGTACAGTAGCGCCGTCTTACACGCATTCGCATCCCCAAGTTACGCGATTCGACACTCGGAAAAAAGTGGTTTACCACGCACAAAACTGAATTCAAATGGTGCACGATGGCACCACTCTGATTACCCGAATGGATGCGATATCGCCCCAATATCTGTTGTATGCAGTGAACTTTAATGCCTGCTTGGGCAAGTTTAATCCAGAGATGATAGTCCTCCGAAGTTACAATCACAGGATCTTCTCAAAAACATCCAGCCGATACCACCAGCTCTTTAAGCACCACCGCAGCAGAAGGAGTGATGCAGTTCCCTTCGTCGAGCAAGGCGTCAAAGGTAGTGCGCCTTTCCGGGCCACAATACATATCTCTTTCCTGCTTTCCAAACCAGCGCAAACCGTGGCAGACAAGGCCGACCCCGTTGTCGAAGCATGCCATACATCTCGCCAGCTTCTCCGGATACCAAATATCGTCGGAATCAAGGAAAGCCAAATATTTGCCGCGAGCCAAGGCAATTCCTCTGTTGCGGGAAGCCGCAATCACTCCGTTATTGCGGAAATTTTCCAGTCTGATGCGCGGGTCGGAAAACGCTTCGACAACCGCGACGGTGTCGTCATCCGAATAGTTATTAACCACTATCGCCTCCCAATCCGTAAGCGTCTGATCACACACAGATTGCAATGCTTCACGCAGGAAATGCGCGTGGTTATAGGTGGGAATAATGACCGTAACGAGCGGGGGATGAATCATCTGCCGCCCTTGAAAACCTGTTGGCAAAACCGCAGGGTGGCATCAATCTCCGCAGCAGGATCACCTGTCAGGCGAAAGCCGGTGGCAAGCAATTTATCAATGCAATATTTCAGCTCGCCACCCCCTTCTCCCGGCATTGGCTCCGGACGCACAATCTCCGGCGTGAATCCCAGCACCTGAGCACTGCGGGCTTGAATCATCTCCGCCATGTCGATAATGCGCATCGCCCGCCCCCCGCCAAAATTAAAAATCCCATCCCCAATTTCCGTTGGGGACAAATCGAGCATGTGCAAAACTCCCCTCGCCACATCATGCAGCGTCACAAAATCCCGCTGTTGCAGCCCGGCGGATCTGAGCGTCAGGCGGCGCTCGGCAACAGCCTGCCGACAAAGATCATTCATCAACAACATCCAGCAATTTGCATCGGCATGCACAGGCACGCCACACGCATTGGAAAGTCGTAGCACAACACTCACCATCTTATTGCCGGCGGCCAGCACCACATCTTCCGCAGCCCGGTGGCTGCTCGCGTAAGGATGGCGGGAACGCGGCAGCGTTGACTCATCGATCCCGCCGATTAGCGGGGAACCGTAGATATGCGCCGTAGAAAAATATATGAAGCGCCTGACGTTGCAGCGTTTCGCCGCCTCAACCAGACGGGCAGTATTAACCGCGTTGACCTCCAGCGCCGCCACAGGGTCTCGCATACACTCGCCGTCATTCATGGCGGCCAAGTGTATGACCGTATCCACTCCGTCGCATACGGATAGGAGACTTTCCGAAGAAGCCCAATTTATCCCCGCAACACGCGCCTCAGGCAACCATGTGGGAGAAACACATTCCTTACGGCTACCGAGAACGATATCAAGATCGCATCTCTGCGCAAGAAATTTGGCCACCCGCCCGCCCACGTAACCAAGTCCGCCGGTAATCAGAACCTTGCGTCCGTCCATTAGCGGTGTTTGATATCCCAGTTATAGGGAATCGAAGGATCGAAAGGATCTAGGCGATCAATTTCATCAGCACGGTGAGGGATTGATGTGCAATTGGCAACAATCGCCATCTCTTGCCCAATTCCCTTGAAGCCGTTCCAGACCAGCGGCGGGACGGTCACCAGACAATAGTTGTCAGGCCCCATAAAAATCTCCTGCAACTCACCCCGCGTCGGGCTTGCTGGGCGGTCATCATAAAGAACGAATTTGATATTGCCGTGCGGCACCGCGTAGTTCAGCACCATTTCTTTATGGATATGCCAACCTTTAATCGCCCCCGGATGCACGCATGAAAAGTAAATTTCTCCGAATCCTTGAAAAGCATCAGCATCGCCGCGCATCATGTGCATTATTTTCCCGCGCTCATCAAGAATCTGCTTGAGAGGGGTGACTATTACGCCATCAATCATCTATGCCTCCATGTACGCTAAGATTTGTTTATTGGAAATTTCTAATGCACTGCCGCCCTCATGCACCCCCTTATACCAACCCACTGTTTCAGCAACAGCACGTTTCGCGTCCCATCTGGGACGCCAGCGCATCAACTGGTGTGCCTTGTCGCAATTAAGGTGCAGCAGACACGCCTCATGCGGCGCATCTGCCTGCCGTGCAACCTCAATCCGCCCACTACCCCATTCGGCAACAATCATTTGCGCCAAATCGCCCACAGTGCGAATTGACTGCGCATCCGGACCAAAATTCCAAGCTCCCGAATAGCGCTTGGGTTCGTTGAAAAGATTCGCAGCCGTCAGTAGATAGCCCGATAACGGCTCCAGCACGTGCTGCCAAGGACGCGTCGATTGCGGGTTGCGCAAGTAGATGGGGGCGTCTGCTTTCAGGGAGCGGATTGCATCTGGCACGATACGATCTGCCGCCCAATCCCCTCCTCCGATTACATTGCCCGCACGCACCGTGGCTGCACCGAAATTCGACCGCGCCTGAAAGAAGGAATCCTGATATGAGGAGAACACCAGTTCTGCCGCTGCCTTTGATGCACTGTATGGATCGCGCCCCCCCAGTTCATCATTCTCCCGGTAACCCCAAATCCACTCGTTATTGCGGTAACACTTGTCCGAAGTTACATAAACAAAAGCCTTCAACGATTCGCACAACCGCGCCGCCTCCAGAATGTTGACCGATCCCGCAACATTGGTATCAAAGGTTAACTTAGGCTCCGCGTACGAGTAACGCACCAGAGGTTGAGCTGCCAGATGAAACAATATCTCCGGCTGAAACCGATCAAAAGTTTTTTTGACGGAATCCGCATCGAGAATATCACCTGTGACATGCTCAATGAAACTCTCCAGACCCAGCAGATTGAAATGGTCATCCTCCCGCTCCGGTGGCAGTGCATAGCCAAGAACCTGCGCGCCCAACTGGTGCAGCCAAAGACACAGCCACGAGCCTTTGAATCCCGTATCGCCCGTTACCAATACCCGTCTGCCACGGAATATATTCAGAGATTGTTTGCTCACGCTCACCATTTGATCCATGGTGCCTCGCACTTAGCCATCAAGCCATTCAGATACAAATAGTCCCGGTAGGTATCCATCGGTTGCCAGAAACCATCATGCTCATACATCATCATCTGCCCCTCTGCTACCAATTTACGCATGGGATCAAGTTCAAATACCAAGTCTTCGCGGTCATCCAGATAATCAAATATCTCCCTGCGGCACACAAAAAAACCACCGGAAATCCGCCCCCCCGTTGCCTGAGGCTTTTCGTTGAACTCTGTCACCACCCCTTCCGCAGAGCCCATCAGTTCACCAAATCGTCCGGGCGGACGAACACCTGTCACAGTCAGAATGCGGCCATGGTTGGTATGGAATTTGAGCAGGCGGTCAATATCAATATCGCCCACACCGTCCCCATAGGTCAGCATGAAATGTTCGTCGTCGCCTATATACTTGCGTATCCTGCGAATTCTGGCACCCGTCATGGCTTCCTGCCCAGTATCCGCCAGCGTTATCCGCCAGTCTGCCTCTTCATGATCGGTATGATATTCAACCTCCCTCGCCGCTCCCAGAGTGACCGTAAAATCCCGTGTCTGTGATTCGTAATTAAGGAAAAAATCCTTGATGACCTGCCCTTTATAGCCAAGGCACAAGACAAAGTCCCTATGCCCCATGCCGGCATAATATTTCATGATGTGCCACAGAATAGGCAGTTTGCCGACCGGGATCATAGGCTTTGGAAGATTTTCGCTCACATCGCGAATACGCGTTCCCTGTCCGCCACAGAGAATAACTGTTTTCAATTTTCGCTCCTGTTCAAAAGTACCTGATATAAATCCAGATATCGGGATACCGCCACATCGGCAGTAAATTTTACTTCGAATTGTGCATGCGCCTGAGCGCCCATTGCACCAATTCGCCCATCATTCCCGATGAAAGTTTCCATCTTGAGCGCCAGCGCAGACGAGTCTCCCGGCTCCACCAGCCAGCCCGTTACACCATCCTCAATCTGTTCCGGGGTTCCGGCAATGCGGCTGGCAATCACTGGTTTACCTAAGCTCATCGCTTCCAACACAACATTAGGAAAATCCTCGTTGGCGATAGAAGGCAGCAATATCACATCAAGAGCCTGCATGAAATCAAAAATATTGCGTTCGTTTCCCACGAAGCGAACCCATGGCTCCAGCGCAAGCTCCTCAACCGCCCGTTCCAAATTGAAACGCTCCGGCCCTTCACCTTCAATCAAGAGCACAGGCATTCTTTCGGCATCGACACTCTGCCGCAATATCGCCATGGCATCCAGCAGAACACGGTGCCCTTTCCTTCGCTCCAACAAGGCAACTATACCGAAGACCATGCCCCCTTCCGCCACCCCCAGACGCCCCCGTGTTTCTGCCCGTGTCTCAACCGTTGAGCGCGGCTTAATGCCATTATGAAGGCAAACGAGTTTCTTCGAGGGTATGTGCAAGGCTACCTGCAAGGCCTGCCCTGCAAAGCGCGAACCGGTGACAAAAACAGCGACACTTCGAGCAACCAGTCGGTTCAGAAGCAAATCAATCCACGCAAACCAGTACCTGTTTGGCGTAGCGATATTATTAACAACCATCACCACCCGCCCGATCCCGGCCAGAGAGGCCGCAATAGCGGCAGACTGGCACGAAATCGCCCCAGGATAGCCGCCATTATTAATGTGCAGCAGATCAATCCCGCGATGCCGCCAAGCGCGGTAGAGCACAAGGACATTCCATGCCAATATCCAGTAGCGCAACAACAATAAATAATTAAGACCCCGGATTGCTATCTGGACAGGCCTAGGCATGTTTACCGCCAATTGGCTCAGGACATTCCCGGCCAAAATCGGATAGCTCTCGCCGCCAACTCCGGTGCTCACGCGATTCTTGAATCCCGCCTCATAGCGTTCGCTCTTCCGATAACTGAATGACACCTCGAAATTACGGTGAATGCGATCGTCATTAAGCAAATTGGCGATCATGTTTTCGCAACCGGCAAAAAAATCACAGTCCGTGTGATAGTGCAGATGTGGTCGCGTATTCATCCATGCCTATCCTGATACCAGCCAACCGTACTTCTCAAGCCGTCATCCAGCGAGGTTTTCGGCATCCATCCCAGAAGCTGTTTCGCCTTGGATATGTCGAGCCAGTATTCCATGGGCTCACCCGTCCGGTATTCCAGTGCGCCGCGACGCACCAAACCGGCGCATCCCAGCAACCCCTCAACTCGGTCAACGAGTCGTGCGATTTGAATTGGCTTCCCGCTTCCGATATTGATAACCTCACCCTCAACATCCGGGCAATATCCCGCACGCAGCAAGGCATCCACCAGATCCGACACGTAAACATAGTCCCGCGTCTGCTCCCCCAAAGTCATGGAAAATTCCTCCCCGCGCAACAGGGTTTGAATCAACGCCGACAGGAACATATCATCACGTTGTGCCGGTCCATATGCCACCGATGGGCGAAGAATCACCACCGGCAAACCGAAACTGCAATGCATGAGCTGCGTCAGATGGGTAGCACACTGTTTTGAGAATGAGTAAGCACTGATGGGCGCTTCCCGCATCGACTCTACGAATGGCGCTTTGTTGCCGCCGTACTCTTCAGCCGTGCCAAGAATGACAATCCGCTCCAGTGATGGAACATCAAGCGCGGCAAAAAATAAATTGAGCGCCCCCATCAAGTTAGCTTCGATCGCTTGACCGAACGCTTCCCGTGTTAAAACCCGATCCCGCGCCCCCGCCAAATGAAAAATATAGTGTGGCGTAAAATCACGAATTGTCTGGCGGACAAAGACCTGATCGCGCATGTCCCCCACAAAAACACGCTGGGCTTTCGATGAAGCATATTCCCCACGCGCCACTACAGCTACTTCGGCCGCCAAGCCGCCAAATGCATCCAACAAGTGCTGGCCTATAAATCCTGTCGCACCGGTAATCAATACCCGCTTGCCGTGATAAACCGCTCCTACATAACTTATCTCCAACGAGGTCATTTGTTTGAAATATTGCTTACCTGAATTATTAAGCATCGCAATATATTTAGCTTATTCTTCATTTTCTCGGCCTTGTCGTGGAGTCTTGATCAAAAGGAACTAGCTTCACAATAGACAGGACACTGTTAATGCGTTTTTCAATTTTATCCATGCCAATAACTCTGTGCGCAAGATCCCGTATAAATTTTTTAACTGGATGAACTTGATCATTCCACGAGTTCGAGAACTGGATATTAGACGCCTCAAAATTAGCTAGCATCCACCCGAAAGATGAGTGCAGCGATGGCTTGTTTTTCCCCAAAGCAATAAATTGGTCAACAGTCAACTGTGGCTCTGCGATGCCTAACCCCAGCAATTCGTTATACTTACAAGTTTGGCTTTTCGTTAGATCCTCGACTGCGATCTGTTTGTAGCTTGATAGTGCTTTTTCTTTATCTTCAATTACACAATAGTAATCGAATAAAAGTGCATGTTTGTTAGGAAGAACATCCGTGCCCAGAAGGTTGTTCAAGCCCAATGATTTTGCCTCTTTAAGAACCGATTCAAAGCGCTGCATTCGAACTGGGTATGTATTACTGCCGTCAGTAGTAGACCAGTAGTCTGGGCCATTAGTCAGGTCAACGCCGTAACCCGATGGATTTTCGTATACAAAAGAACCCGGATAGAACGCACAAAAATTTACCGCTGGGTTAATCCCGCTAAGAGAGCGTTTGTTCGATTTGATAAATTCAACCATTTCACGGAAATGTCGTTCCGTTTCGCCGGGAAGCCCAAACATTATGTTCACGCTTATATAGAGGCCGGCTTTTTTTCCCTCACTCAGGACGCTTGGCAAATCAACCCCAAGCGCAAGAAGCTTGCCTACATCTTTTAACAAATCCTGAGAGCTCGTTTCCATGCCATACCCAACAACAGTACACCCGGCTTTTTTAAGTTTTTTGTAGAGAGGAAAACGCATTTCTTTACGGATAACAGCGTTTTCCAAATTGAACTTTATCTTCAAACCACTGTTGATCTTTAAATCACAAAACTCTTCCAGAACGGATATTTTCGCATTTGAAATGCTATCCATAAATCTAATTTCTTTTATCTGTGGATACTTAGTATTCACATGCTGAAACTCTTCAATAAGCCGCTTTGCGGATCGAACCCTTAGACCGTCGAAAAAATTTCTTTCCGTACAATAAAAACATTTATTGGGACATCCTCTAGAGGTATAACTTGGATACTGTGTTGAGCCTGTATATACGGTCAGGTTGAGATCATCAAAATCAGGAAAGGGGAGAGAATCAAGCTTCTTGACATAATCTATTGGCAACGCCTCGATAATTGAATTATTGTACTTGTAAGAAACCCCGGGCAATTTCTCGCCACTACCCGTGAACACTTCTTTCATGTAGCGAACAAGGGCGCGCTCCCCTTCACCAAGGCATACTGCGTCAATATAGGGTTTCTCTAGCAGCTCTTTCTGATTGCGCATATAACCTGCAGCACTTGGGCCACCCAATATAATTTTTATATCTGGGTTCCTTTTTTTTAATTCGGATGCAAATATTTTTGTAATACTGAGTGAGGAATAATAAACAGTAAATCCAACCACTTTTGGAGAACTCCGCTCAATTTCTTCCTGATAATACTCAAAGAGGCGCCTGTTATCTTCGTAATACTCTATAACTTTTTCATCCGATAAATCCCACCCATTACTTAAATCCCATTTATGCGCATATTTCTTTCCCCGTATGTTGTATGCATGTACATTTATGTCCATCAAACGACAGCTAATATCATTTTCTTTCAGGTAACTTTTCAGCAATCCTGGCCCAAGCCCTGGCGTCATGTGCGCCCAGAAAGGAAGCGTAACGAGTATGATGTCCGACATTTAGTTGCTCCTAATGCTTCCTGAATCGCTTTTGAGTTTGCCGAAATGGCACCAGATTCTAGGAGTTAGAATGCGCCCACCCTCAAAATGGGTGAGCTTTCAGCCCAAGAACTACAACTCGGCTACTTATCGCCAGACTGCGGTAATTTTGTTAGTGATCCTGTTTAAGATGGCAAAACAGTAATGTGTGTTAAGCAAATCAAAATCTAATGACAGCCAATTCTTGTACTTCGACATATCATCCTTGGAGTCGACTTTCCTCCCCAACGTTTCCATAAGCACCGTTCCCCTCAAAGACGCAATTGTATTATATTGATTTGATAGGGTCGCAATTCCATGCTTTGCCAACAAGCACTGAACAGCTTTGCGCGAATAAAAAATGTTGTGGGTGTAATCAATTCCCAAGGATTTGCCTACCCAACGTCTTAATAAAAGCCATTCAAAAAACGTTGCGATGTCGTATGGAAGATCCAGAAAAATAAAACCGCCTTCACGAAGATGAGCCTGGCAACTTTCTATAATCTCATGCGGGTTCTCGCAGTGTTCCAACATTGAGCCCAGAATAATTAAATCCGCCTTTTCTGTTTTCTCAATATCAGAACCTAAAATATATTCTTTTTCGATTAGCATGCTGCATGGTTCACATGGCATGGGATCAAAAACCTTACAGTGATAACCATTTTCGGCCAAGCTCTTCAATCTGAAACCGTCTCTTCCTCCAATATCAAAAATATCGCGTATTGATACTTTATATGTACGCTCAATCTCTTTAACGAGGCTCAATGATCTTGCTGAATTTTCGTTCAAAAAACCGTTATCGCGATAGACCATTCCTTCCGAAACGTGTGATTCCATTCCAATATATTCGCTTCGATATATTTGTTGCAATTCATCCGAATCAAAAAAAATCGCCCTGAAGGCGGATTTACAACCCCAACATATGGACAACATTTCGCGAGGGTCAACTTGCTTACAAAGCCCCAAGGCGTAAGTCTCAACCTGCAACTGATAGCTATCAGTTGCATTTTTTCGCATGGGAATCTTGCTTGAGAACGTAACCACAGGGGCACAGTGACAAATTGGACACTGATTTACGGATTTCATTTTATAAAATTTCCTCGTTTTCTTTCTGGGCAAGCGGTAAGTATTATTAAGATAATATCGAATTAAATATTAGTGGAGATCATGGCATGCGCTGGAAAACGGCGCCCCATTTTTGTCTCTATTCATCACGGCGCTCATTATTGCGACTTGAATAACTGCTGCATTATCCCCTCTTCTTGATTACAGAAAGATAATCACTGTATTTAACCAACGCGGCATTTGAACCAGTAATGTTTTTAAATAGCATATAAAAGATATTGAATAATAAGCTTGCTATTTTCCTTATCACTTGATCCTTAAATGTATTTTTTGGCCATTTCCCATTCAATATGTCATATTCGTTTGCCTCAGAATTACAAACAATATCACCAAGCCGCCAAGCGTTCTTTATGAAGTAGATTTCATCAATAAAACAATCGAATCTATCTATTAGTTGTGACAACGCCTGAGGATCGATCCAGCATGTATGTTCTGGATTAATTAAATAGTCGCACTTAAAGGCAACATAGTGAAACTCCGCCGCATAAAATGGATTTGGCGTAGTTATAATCAACATGCCATTGGGTTTTAATAATCTGATGCAATTCTCGAAAAATCCCTCAAAATTTACCAAATGCTCAATTAGGTCGCCCGCCACGATAACATCAAATGTTTCGTTCAATTCCATAGGCTTTGTGACATCGGCATAAATTATTTCATAGCCCACTGCATTTAATTTTTCTATTTCCTTTGGCAGATAATCTATACCAACAATTTTTGTTGCGACTGATTTAATTTTCTTATGCAGCCAATTTGGATCGGCAAGTGCAAAATCGGCGCTGTGCCTTATACATCCCAAATCCAGTACTGTTTTCCCAGTGCATATTCCTTGGATAAACTTCTCCTTATCTACTGGCTTGGACTCAGTTATTTTTTTTCTTAGTTCATATTTTGTCATTTTTATTCCTTGGCATTTTTAACTCGCCTTATTCGTGCCGTTAGTCATCTTCCTTTACGCAAGGTCGCGTATGGGGTTGGCAAATCGGTCCCAGTCTCGTTACACACTCCACACACGGCAAAAAATCATGGAAAACTCATTTCAATGTCAGGAAATATCACTTAACAGAATTTTTTTTAGCTCACGCACCGGGCATGAGCTAACTCTGCTATACCTTTCACAGAATTGCTTCCGTGCTTCTTGTACAGCACTTTGCGCCCACCATCCTTCTACGTCACCCCAAACCTCATTGACCTTAGCCGCAGCCGATTCCGGGGTGAAGTGAACGATGCCCGCATCAACCAACAATTGATAATAGGGTTTCGCACTCTCTCTCAAGTGCTCCAAATCATTCTGCCAAAAGGCTAGTGTTGGAATATTCTGCGAAAGAGTTTCCAGAATTCCCGTGGAGTCATAGCTGTGAACAATCAGTCGGCTTTGCGCAATTAATTTGCTGATGTCAGAAGCGCCCGTATCAAGCTTAACTGTTGGGTCGAATTCCTTCCAGCGACCTTCTTCACCCCATTTCAAATTGGCATGCCCGTGATGCAACCTGACTGTTAAACGCACTTTAGGCAAATTTTGCAGCTTTTCTACAAAGCTTTGCTGATCTGCAAAATAAGCTTTGAATTCAGCCACAGCATCCCAAGTCGACAACATAAGGCCCGCATGTAGCTCGATCAGCACCAACCCGCCATCAGGGTTGCAGGCCTCGGACTTCCTGCCTGCCGTCTTGAATATGAATGCCGGCATGTGTTGCGGCAATCCATCTGCCCAGCCCCAAGTCAGAAACCTGTCAGCAGTTTCCTCCTCTACGGCGGGATACATATAGCGATAGGTACCGTAATTATTCCCATGCTGACCGGTTATATATTTATAACCGGACTCAACCTTTATTGCCGTCCAAAGTTTAAACACCTCATCCATATCAAAGTTATTACTGGTGAAGATAAATTTTGGCTTCTTGGGCCAAGGTAATTGTTTGACGCTTTCAGCCAGCCCTGCAAAACCCTCCAAATAACAGACTGGCAACAGTTCAAACACCATAGTGCGCAGGATGCCTTCGAGACTATCGTCTGCTGCTCCGGCAATTTTGGCGGACAGGCGTTGCCGCAATGCGCGATCTGGATTTTCTGTAAGCGCGAGTTTCGGGGAAGCCCATAACTGCGGCACCTGCCCCAAGGCTAACTGAAGTTTTATCTCTTCCTTGCGCGGCAGGAAGCTGTTGATAATGAATGCGTCATTTTCCCTTGCTAACTGTCCGGCCAACTTCCTTGCATGCAGGTAGCCCCACTTGAAAATTCGCTGGCCTAGATTGAATTCAGGCCCGGCTGCGGGCCAGCGGAAGCCTTCGAATGCATCGCCGGAAATGATTTCCACTGGGCAGGTTGTCGCACCCAGCAACTTCAGGATTCGTCCATACAGCACACTATTCCATCGGGGATCATTGAACGCCCTGATTGCCAAATAGGAATCCTGCGGAGCAAGCGCATAGCATTCATCAGTGAATACTGTCGTGCCATTCAATTGATGGGTTCGCAAACACAGCTCAAGTGTCCTGACACGATTAAGGATTACATCCACATAGCGATGGAACCAGTGGCCCAAAACAATTCGCCAAAATCTCCGGTCATGCAACGTACCGTGATATTGGTTAAGCGCCTCACACAGAATAGGGAACAGCGCCTCTTCCAAGGCGCGCGCCTCGGCATGATCAACATCCTTGCTCTTCTTACCCAGCCCGTAGGGCGCAGCAATAATGGCATCCATGCTCTGCCAAATATGCTTCCGATCATAAAAACAACACCACTCGCCCAAAAAAATGACCGGGAGGTCAAATTTCCAAGTCTGTTCGTCCGCAGTGGTTATCAGGAACCGGCTTACCATGCACTACCCCCTCCATCTATTACCACATTCTGTCCATTCATATAGCCCGACGCACCAAATAAAAAACCACACCACAACACGGCACTCATCACGACAGGCCATACGACCAAGGGAAATCAAGAAAGTAGACGCTGCACGAATTTATCGCCTTGTCCGTTATAAACCGCCCCCGGTGAAAGGGCATGCCCCTCTTCCCAGCGCGTCAGCCCTGCCTTAAATAACCGAGTAGATTACCGGCTGAATGCTATTCGCCAAATCCTCCTTGCGATGCAGCCACCAATCAGATGAAAAAAACAGTGCTATGTTCAAATTACCGCAAAGTCGTTTCAGCGTCCTGATAGAGATAGGGAAAGGGGGCCAACATGCTATGGTTGTCAGGCTAACTGGCCACTCGTTTTATCGAGCAGTCAATTTGCCATCAACTGGAAGAAATAAAATATTTTGGACTCAATTCGCAAATGGATATTCTGATATTTTATTATAATTATTATAATGCTTAACTGCCGAAGCAAGGGCAAACTTTGCGGAGCGAGAGGTAACCATTTCCTCCATGTAGGCTTGAATAAACGACCCTATTCTTTTATCGCCCTGAAAGTCACCGAAATAATTGTAGTCTTTAACCCATGGTGAGAAATCGCCGACGGATTTGTCGCCTGCGGCTGCGCGCTGGACTGCCTGCGACAAATCCCCCAAAGTCCTGAAGAAGATTTGCTGATTCGGATCCTTGCTGAATGGATTAGGCTGTCCAACGCAGTCCCAATGAACTGCTGGACATCCAAAAATTCCCGACACAATGCCCGCCGAATTCAATGCATAACACACCGCAAGATCAGTATTTTCCGAAGCTGTGATAGGGGAAACTTCAGAATCCAGCTCGACCAGTCTTTTTTGTTCCATAAGACGCCGCATCCTTCCAATAATTTCCGCCCCCCTCGGCAGGATGGATCCATGGTCTGAAAGTTTCTTGTGTTTCAGCTTCAGCGCCGCCCCCCAGCGCGGATTAGCCTCAAGCATGTCCAGGATGCATAGAAAAAAAGCGGCGAGCGATTCTGTGGTTTGAACAATGCACTGTTGAGCGCCATGCGTAACATCGGAATCATAGACAGAAAAGATGAACTCCAAATTAGGGTTCATTTCATCCAGTTGTGGCGGCCTTTTCCCACTGGTCGGCTTCATCCATATCCCAGAGGGAAGAATATGTTTGGAGGTATGCCCTTTCCGCTGGAGGCAATCGTACATAGGCTTGCCCCAGACAAAATAGACATGCTGGGAATTAAGAAAAAAATTGTCCATGCAATAGGGTAAATTAGACCAGTGAAATCCGACCATGATGCCGCCGACATCCTCCATGGCATGCGCCTGCACCGCTTGCAGCCAACCGCGGTCTTGATGCTGAATCAGTACCTTGACCTGAAATTTGCTGAACACCGCAAGGTAGGTGTGATACCACATCCGTTCCTGGAACTGAAACCCCCTGAACCATGCAGGCCTCCCGGATGGCACTATCGAACGGAACAGCCAGCCTGCCAGCATATGTAGCGGGACGTTGCCGAGCTGGAACAGTGGATCGCGATGGCCATCTATCCATTTTAGGTCGTTCTTCTCGATTTTCGCAGTTCTTGCTCCGGCAACAGGAGTATCCGACCTGTCGAGGTAATAGACGATATCATAATCGTTCGCATTGACATGCTTGATCCAGAAACCAAACAAACCCCGATCATCATCGTAATATTCAACCCATACCGATGGGCGGATAGTATTGATATTTCCTTTGACCTCACCGGGCGTCACCTTGGCAACAAGATGCTTAATGAAGTAGATAAACGGCATCAGGCGCGCGCGAAACACTTTAGTGAAATTGCATACCGACTTAACCGTAATCCCGCATTCAGCATAATAATCAGTAAGCATAGAATTCAAGTGATCAGGCTCGACTACAATGACGTTATTCTGTATTCCGGCACTACGGATCTTCGCTTCGACGTAAGTAATGAAGAGTATCTGTAACTCAAGATGCACTCTGACATATGTTTTTAGCATTTGGCGGTAGCGCTCATCCGCTGTTGGCGCATGTTGGCTCAGAAAACTCTCACAGCAAAGAGAAAGCCTCCTATTGGCGAGGTAGATCAGGCCATAGCCGTCCTCATCACGTTCATCGAAATCAAGATTCGCTGGTAGGAAATTCCGGCAAGCCCCCCAGTGTTGAGCAAGTGCCAATAGTTTCTTGGCGGCGAAAGTGGCGACATATTCATCGTGATAAACCGTAAGCGGAACAAATAGACTTTTTCCCCAAAACACTAGAAGCTCTATCAGCCTTAGCTTTTTGCACCAAATATTTGTCATTTTCTTCAAAAATCAGTCAAAACAGTCAAGGGATAGTCCGCTCAAGGAAGCGCAAGAACTTTTCAGTTGCGAACTCGACACTGAAGCGTGTGAGTGGCGGATATTCAAGCTCGAGCAAATTGCGCTTTTCGCCTGCAGAGATAAGCGGTATCAATTTGTGTCGGGATAAGACCAAAGGGTCTTCTGTAGCGATGCCACTTTCTTTTCCAACACATACGCCTCGATCAACATGATCGAACTCATGCCAAAAATCAAATCTGACACAGCCAAGCACTCGAGCGGACTGAGTTCATTGCCGATAAACTGCGGTGACAGAGTTGCGAATTTCTTCGCCAAATCCTGAAACGATGCACGATTGTCTTTTGGATGCAGCTTCACCAAGATTTTAGGCGGCTCCGTTGCATTGGCAAGATTGGACAAGAAATAGTCGAGGGCCTGATATTGGTCATAACCGCGCGTGTCACCATAATGCTCACGAATAGGCTCGGATACGAACAGAACAACTTTGTCTTCGGCAGATATATGCAGCCCTGCTCTCAATCCGGCCACATCAAGCGCCGGAAGATCATATTTCACTAATGAAAGATACGGGTGTCCAAACGCGACCAGACTGCCTTCATCGAAGCCTTCCCGGAGCATTTCTTCACGGCCTGTTTCATTTAGGCAGTTGATCCAGTCAGGCTGGTAAGCAAGGCGCTCATGATCCTGCTTGCCACTGAACCTCAGAGCGTAATTTTGCCATTGATCAAGGAAAGCTAGGGATGGAATTCCCCGCTGTTTTGCTTGCCGCCACAGGTATTTTTCCGACATGTCCACGCTTGGCAAGCTTGTTGCCGAAGTAATTAACAGGTCGGGCGCATAGTGATCGAGCAGCGAAAAATCTTCCATTGGCACCAGTTCGATTTCACGACAGACAATGTCCTTTTGGGCAAACCGCGCCAAGGCATGGCCATACCCCAGCACGATGGCCTCCCAATGCGGCTGAGCCTGTACCAGCCTGATTACCGGGATCAACACCTCCGCCCCGCCAGGCTCGCAACTGAAAAACAGAATTTTTTTTAATTTTGCTTTCAACCCCAATAGCCCAAAACTGCGTCAGTTCCGCACAGGCGGGAATCCAGCACCCGCAGAAATTTTTTCCAGAATCGCCACGATATAATTACCGCGCACACCCAAATCCGGATTTAGCGATTGATGGAACGCGTCTTCTTGACGGATTTTTTCCTCATAATCGGGAAGGTGGCTGTTCCGCTTGTGAATAAAACGATCCGGGTGATCGTAGAATTCAGCAATATCCGTAAGGTAAATGTCCATCCATTCCGTCCGGAAGGACAAGATTTGAAATCCGGCTCGCTCTGCCAATGCGGTCAGAGATTGCTGGTTGAATACATTTAAGGTGGTGTAACCATACAAGTGGTTGGCTTTGCCACGGTACAACGCCATAGCGTAGGAATTCGCGTTGGGCGTGTTAATGTAGAGCAGCCCGTCATCTTTCAGCACCGCATGGATATCGCGCAGCAAACCTAACGGGTCGGATATGCCGTAAAGTATCTGATGCAGAGTGGCAATGTCATACTCTGGGCCAAGATCAAGCTCACTGAGAAAGTGCCTATGCACCTTGAAGTGCTGCTCGGCGATAGCGGCAGTGTGCGGGTTGACTTCCACCCCCTCCACTTCGTAAAAATGCTTCGCCTTGTGCAGGAAGTCCCCCACCGAGCAACCGACATCGAGCAATTTTCCGGAAGGCTTGAGCGCGTAAATATCCTTGAGCTTGTTATCCGCAAGAGGATCAGACTTTGCCGGGATACCGGTCTTATATTTGCTGATAATGGCAAAATACTCCATCAGCAATTCGTCTTCACCCTGAAACCCCTTATCCACCATGTCAGGCGGCGGCGCCGGGTTCATGTAAACCAGGGCGCACTGGTTGCACTGCACATAATCGAGATGATCGTTGTTGGCGAAAAATACGTTTTCGGCAGCGTTGCAAACCGGGCAGTTTCTTTTAACCAGTTTGTCTTTTTGAATCGCGGCTGCAAGAGCAAAGACCTTGAGCAGCCATTCCCTGATTTCCCGGTTGTACTCGGTCACATGGTTGAGGCTCATTTCATGATTGCCGCTTTGGTGAACGCCTTCACAATATCGTCCATGTCAGCGCTAGTGTTGGGCGGGTAGTTATAGGCCGTAACGATCATTTCCTTGTCATAGAGACGCTCGGTAACAGGACAGACTCCGCGCTCATAGCTCGGTCTTTCATTTTCCGGATGCAGTGAATAGGGAAAACCGTTCTTGAAACGATCCCGCTGGGTAAAAACGGGCTCAAGATAAAGTGGACGAATATAGCCACCGGCAAAGCGGTAAAGGGGGATACCCAGTTCACGGACATTGTTGATATATTTTTCCCGCGTCAGGCCGACAGCCTCTTCGTAATATTTCAACGGATACAAATAATATACATGTCCGCTGCCCTCACGCACCGAAGGAGTAGTCAGAAAATCAAGGTGCGACAGTTTTTCCGTCAAATGGTTGGCCAAATCGATCCGCTGCTTCAGCAATACGGGCAATTTTTTCAGTTGTTCCGTCGCAATAGCCGCTTCGACTTCCGGCATTCGGTAGTTACCACCAACCATGTTGGTGAGATTGGTGTAGCCCATGTCTTCCACCACCGCCTCGCCGTGATTGCGTATGAGTTGCAGCCGAACAGCCAGTTCATCATCGTTGGTTACGGCAATGCCGCCCTCGCCGCAATGAATGATTTTATGCTGATTGAGGCTATATACTCCGATGTCGCCGAAGGTTCCCGCAAAGCCTCCGTTGTATGGACAGCCGGGAGCATGGGAGGAATCGCACAAGATTTTCAGGTTATGCTTGTCCGCGATTTTTCGCAGTGCAGTCATGTCGGTGGACTGTCCGAACAAATCAACCGGCAGGATGGCTTTTGTTCTTGGGGTGATGCGATCCTCGACACTTTGAGGACTCATGCAAAAGTTATCGTCTTCAAGATCCACAAATACCGGAATGGCATCGTAGAACAACGGGGCAGTAGCAGAAATACACATGCTGTAACCGATAACCAGCACTTCATCGCCCGGCAAGATACCCAATGCGCCAATGCCTGCAATCAGAGCCGAAGTGGCGCTATTGAAGGAAATCGCGTGCTTGACTTGATGGTAATCCGCCCAGCGCTTTTCCAGTTCACGCACATGGCGTCCCCCACCGAATTTTTCACCATGACGTCCTATGTAATCGGACAACATGCCGCTTCTGACAACTTCTGCGGCGGCGGCGACTTCTTCATTCCCAATCGGGTTGTATAGAGGAAACGGGATGGTTCTTATTTTTTCCATGATCCTTGCTCGAAAAATAATTTCACCGAACCGCGCTCAAAGGATTCGGTGATGCGGTTGATAATCTGGAGGTTGTTCCAGGAAGACTGCGGGGTATTAATTTCGTGAATCGCCTTCCCTGCCGTGATGTCATAAATGTACCCGATGGCATCCTTCATTGAGGCCTTATACCCTGTTTCACGATATTGCGACTCACGCTCGTTCATGATCTTCACCCCGGAATAAGCGTAGCCGGTAACAGGGGTTTCTTTCAACCCCTGCGAGATATCAACCAGAGTTAAACGCCGATCCGAGAATAAGAAGTCAATTTCAAAAATATGGTAGTTGTAACGAAAACGATCCGCATCGGTGGTTTTCACCACTACGGTAAAACCGGGGTAATACAATACGAATTCATAACTGTAGTCGCCCACCTCCTGATTGAAGACTCGGTTGTAAGCAAGCACAGCCTCCGGGTTGCCGCACAAATAGCAAAGGGTGTCTATCATCGTCACACCGATATGCCGCAATCCTTTCATGTAATAGCCGCCTACCGATAGCAATTCTCCGGGCCGGGACGCAACAAGGTCGCGAATTTCCCGGTGCACAGTTTCATTGCGTCGCTGGAAATTTACCACCAGATGAATGTCACGCTCTGCCGCCAGTTGAATGAGCTCTTCAATCTGCGCAATATCCGTTGCCAATGGTTTTTCAACGAATACGGTGCGGCAACAACCCGCAGCAAGAATATCCCGCACAATGCCGAAATGGGTGTGGTCGGGCGTGCATACACTAATCACGTCGTGAAACCCGCCGTATATTCCAGTCGAATCTGTAACTGCACATCCGGCCTTCCAAGTACGACGGAAATTCTCCGCACGCTCCCTGTCCATATCGAAGACGGTTTTCAGTTCAAAACCGCCATGTACAGCGTAAGCCCCTGCATGGGTATAGATACCGGCTTCGTCGTTCAGTTTTTTTTCGTCATAGCCCCCGGCAATGTGGCCAGTGCCGATAATCGCAACCGACAAGGAACTCATTACTTCGCCATCAGGAATGGGGCGGACTGCTGAACCAGATTACAGGTCTTTTCAAACAGCCCGGGATGCTGGCGACTAAGATCAATCACCTGCGCAGTGGTAAACAAGTAGCCGCCGAAATGCGCATAGACATTCCGCGCCTGCTCCATATCCTCCGGGTAATCAATGGTCAAGCGCAGCCCCGGACAATAAAGCCCTGGCGGAGCTTCGATGCTAAAAATGGCGTAATTTTCGGGATGCTCCCAGATATAGCGAACCACATCGGAACAATCATTATCAGACAGGTCTTTTCGTTGGCTCAATTCCACCAATTTTTCCGTACGCACCACATGACCGTAAATGCCCAGCGGGTAAGTCAGTTTCAGGTCATTGCAAACATAATCGAATTGTCCACCCCGGTAATACCCGACCAACTGGTCGATCAACTGATAATCCAGATAGGCGGAGTCGGCGCCCATTTGCACAATGGCATCGGCACTGTATTGCCGCGCCGCACCGGCAACCCTCTCCAGGACATTCTCTTCCGAACCGCGAAATACGGACACCCCGTTTTTTGCGCACCATTCAAAAATGGCGTCATCACCCCGTTTGACAGAGGTGGCAACGACGACATCGTCCAGCGCACGGCAGGCACGGAAGCGGCGCACCACACACTCCAGCAAAGACATGCCATTGTAAACTGGAGCCATGGTTTTTCCCGGGAGACGGGAGGAACCCATTCTGGCTTCGATTGTTCCAATCACACGCATTACTTTTTCTCGAGCACGAAGAAATGGAAGGCAGCTTCGTTTTCCGGAACCTTGCGCTCAAATTCACCTTCGATGATGGGCGCAAAAAATTGAGTGAAGTAATCAGTCCACTCCGACTTGGCACTTGCTCGGTTCTCGTGGGACAGTTTGCTTACCATGTTGATCAAGAGAGGCGCTATAGGACGTGTCCCAACATTCCAAATGTCCATTACAGGATTGGTTAAATAGAGATGGTGATCCACAACATTAAAACCATTCTTCTGAAAAATCCCTTCCCATTGCGAAGTTCCATAGCAATGGTGAATCAACGCGTTATACCCACGATCAAAGTAATTGAGATATTTCTTGTCTCCTGCATGAGGGGCTGAGTAGTAGAGCCATGCCTTTTCCTTGAAGTTGGCATTAGGAACAAACAGAAAAAGCTTTCCTTGCTCCTTCATCACTCTTCGCCATTCAGATAACGTGTTATCCATATCATCAAGCCAATACAGGATATTGGAAAATGCGGAATCAAAATACCCGTCTTCGAATGGCAGTTTCTTATTCAGATCATGAACCAAGCTGTTCCGGTAAAACGGTGCGAATCTTTTTGCCTTGTCTATCAGTCCGTCTTTGTGGTCTACACCCCACTCAAAAGCATGCCGCAGGCGGGTCAAATCAGTGTTGAGACGAATGTTTGTGTTCTGGTTGTAAATGTCGGCACCTGCATTGTAGTTTTGCAATTCTCCGACATCCATGAACACATCATAATCATTAACAGCCCCCCCTGCCATAATGAAACTCATGGTGCCATCACCGCATCCCAAGTCAACAGAGCGTCCGGAGATGTGCCCGTATTTCTCCATAAGCATGCAGTCAAAGCTGCGCCATAAGGCAGATTCCGGCCGCAACCAGTGAATTTCCAGCAGCTGTTTCAGATAATTCGTATGTGTCATTATTTCCTCAAGAAAATTCGATTGGCCTAATTGGAATATCTACCTTTATATTTTGTGTTGCAACACCCTCATGGAAATTACTATCCAGCCCCATGCAAACACGGCAGGTCTTATTTTGAATTTTTTTTGATTTGTGTTCCTGCCGCAAATTTTTTGCGACAGGAGAATTATATATTTCATGCAGTGTCGATTGATTCACGTTTCCCAGCACAATCTTACTGCGAATGTCCTCACAACATGGAACCACAGTGCCGTCATATTTGACATATGCTTTGTAGAAATTTTCAAAGCACTGCTCCTTAGGAGAAAACGTCGGATTTTCTAGCTGGAGGTGTGGCGGCAATATCCCATTAGCATCGTAATACTCTTGGATTGCCACTTCACGATATTGCGAGTAATGCGTGGAAAATAATTCTGCCTCATGCTCATTTATCGAGCATTTCACAAAACTCACCCTTAAACGGGGAAGTTCTGAAAGCTTCCTGAGTTTAACCGAGATGATATTCGTCAT
>JBAZYW010000015.1:0-21018 GCA_041659125.1 Gallionellaceae bacterium
TGGACCGCGCCGCCGTGATGACCGAGGGCAACGTGATCGACCGCGATGCCATCCTGCTCACCGGCATCGACGAAAAGATTTCCAGCAGCCGTGGCCCGATCCAGAATTTGGACTTGGATGATCCCAATTTGGATGAACGCGAAAAAGTTATCGCCGCGCTGGAACAGGCCGGTTGGGTGCAAGCCAAGGCTGCGCGCCTGCTCGACATGACGCCGCGCCAGATCGCCTACCGCATCCA
This sequence comes from Gallionellaceae bacterium, assembly GCA_041659125.1. Classification (GTDB taxonomy): domain Bacteria; phylum Pseudomonadota; class Gammaproteobacteria; order Burkholderiales; family Gallionellaceae; genus PALSA-1006. The sequence continues at coordinate 239 of JBAZYW010000015.1, forward strand.
GACGCTCAATATCAAAGTACGGCAGATTTAAGTCATGCGCGACATTCCCGCTCTCCTTGCCGAAATCGGCATTGATGAAAATGAGATCGCCCGACGCCAAGCTTTCCTGTCGTTCGGCGAAAGCGATACCGCTTTGCTCAAATCCATGCATGCCATGCTGGAGACGCATCGCGAGCATTTGACCGAGGTGTTCTACGAACACTTGCTGCAATTCCCGGAGATACGTCCGCTGCTGGGAGACGAGGCCAAGCTGGCGCGTTTGAAACATGCGCAAGCCGTGTATTTCGGCCAGCTCACTTCGGGAAGTTACGATTTACCCTACGTGGAAAACCGCCTGCATATCGGCGTCGTGCATCAACGTGTCGGCCTGACGCCCAAGTGGTACATGAGCGCGTATTGTAAATACCTGAGCGAGGTCATGCCGCTGGTGCTTGATCACTATGCCGACGACCCTGAACGGGGTCAGGCCGCCAGCGCCGCGCTGCTTAAAGTCGTATTCTTTGATATGGGCCTGGCGCTGGACACTTACTTTCACGCCGAACACAAGGCGTTATTGCTGGCGCGCAACTACACCGAGCAGATCGTAAGCAACATGCCCATCGGCTTCATCGTGCTGGATGCGCGCGGGAATATCCGGCTGGCAAACAATGCCGTGTTGCGCATGTTCGATCTGGCCGGAAATACATCATGGTCTGGCAAGACGCTGGGCGAATTCCTCGATGTCGCATTGCTGAACGAGGAGATCATCCGCGTGCTGGCAAGCGGGACACATTGCAACGATTTCGGATTCGAGCGCACAAATGAAGATGGTGTCCGTTCCTATCTTGCCGACATTTCGCTGGCACAGATAGGCGAGGAACACGTCGTGCTGTTCATGGTGCAGGACGTCACCCTGCGCAAACAGTCCGAGGAAGAAATCCACCGCTTGGCTTTTTACGACTCGCTCACGCAACTGCCCAATCGCCGCTTATTGCATGAGCGTCTGCTGCAAAGCATGTCGATCAGCGCGCGCAGCGGCAAATACGGCGCATTGATGTTCATCGACATGGATAACTTCAAGACGCTCAACGACACGCAGGGGCATGACATCGGCGACCTGTTGCTGAAGGAAGTCGCGTGTCGCCTGACGCGCAATGTGCGCGAAGGCGACACGGTCGCGCGGCTGGGCGGCGACGAATTCGTGGTGGCGCTGGAATCATTGAACAGTCTGGCGCATGAAGCGGCCAACCAGTCCGAAATGATCGCCGAAAAGATCCGCGCCGAATTAAGCCAAGCTTATATCCTCAACGGCTTCGAGCACCACAGTTCGCCCAGCATGGGCGTCAGCCTGTTTCGCGGCCACCAGAGCAGTCTGGAGGAAGTGCTGAAACAGGCCGATCTTGCCATGTATCAAGCCAAGGCATCGGGTCGCAACAGGGTATGTTTTTTTGATCCGGCGATGCAGGCCGAGATGGAATACCGCGCCGCGCTGGAAAAAGACCTGCGCGCTTCGCTGCGTTTGCAGCAACTTGTGTTGTATTACCAGATGCAAGTGGACGAGACCGGCCACATCCTCGGAGCCGAGGCTCTGATCCGTTGGCAACATCCGCAACGCGGCATGGTCTCTCCCGCACAATTCATCCCGCTGGCAGAGGAGATCGGCATGATCCTTCCCATCGGCGACTGGGTGATCGAACAGGCATGCGTCCAGCTAAAGATATGGGAAATGGACCCTGTGCTGCGCAAGGTCCAGCTCTCCGTCAATGTCAGTCCCCGGCAATTGAGCCAGCCGTATTTCGTCGAACAGGTTAAGGATGCCATCGAGAAGACCGGCATCCGCACTTCGCAATTGAAACTGGAACTCACCGAAAGCTTCATCCTGAACGACGTGGAAGAGGCCATTGAAAAAATGCAGGAACTGCGCCGCATCGGCATCCGCTTCGCCATGGACGATTTCGGCACCGGATATTCTTCCCTGGCCTATCTCAACCGTCTGCCGCTGGAACAACTCAAAATCGACCAGTCTTTCGTACGCGACATCGCACTCAGCAAAAATAGCCGCGTGATGGTGCGCACCATCATCAACATCGCCAACAACTTCGCTCTGGAAGTCGTCGCCGAAGGTGTCGAGACCGATGAACAACTCGCTTTTTTGCGCCAGTACGGATGCAACAAATTCCAAGGCTACCTGTTCGGCAAACCGGTCCCTGTGCAGGAGTTCGAATTGCTCTGCCGAAAATAGGCACGGAATTTGCTGCCGAATCCACAAGGCTGAAAAAACAACAATTCAACCGACAGGCACGGGACGAAGTTCTTCCCGATGTTTCATTTACTCCAAAAATGCGAGACCCACATGGCAATTAAAGACATCAAAGGCTTTTCCGACAAAGCCAAAACCGATCCCGAACTGAAAGCAAAACTTATCGCGTGCCAAAAAGTGCGCGAGCTGCTCTCTCTGGCAAGTGAAAATGGCTTCCAGTTCATTGAGGATGAAATGTATCCGCCCAACGAACCGCAGTTCACCGCCGACCAGCTTTCCGAAAGACTCGCCAAAGCGCTGCTGCGCGCCTGAACGCGATGAGTGCCACGAGCAACGAGAACCGGGGAACGCTCCGGTTCTTTGTCACCTACACCGGCATCAAACTCCCGTTCAAACTGGTCAATGAATTGCAGCCCGGCGAAGTGGAGAACCGCAACACCTTCTTTCGCGGCTACTTCGACGCGCAAGGGCGCATTACGGGATTCGACAAGATTGCCTACAACGAGATCGAATTAGCGCACCGTTACGAATTTCACGCCAATAGCCTATTAAAACAGGTAGAGATTACCGACATTGATGATGAACTCACTGTATTGAAATTTGATATCGAGGGCAAGCAAGTGCTCTGATGCCGTGTGGACAACAAGCCCATGCCGGTCGGTTTGTATAACCGCGCCCGATGAAAATTAATGGCGCGCTAACCGTCACCAACAGGCTGACGGATTGGCAACCATATACGGAACGTGCTGCCATTTCCTAGCGTACTCTCGACCTCAATCCGGCCATGGTGTCGCTGAATAATGCCATAAGAAACTGACAATCCTAATCCGGTGCCTTTGCCGACAGGCTTGGTGGTGAAGAATGGATCGAAGATAAATTTCAGATTTTCCGGCGCAATACCCTGCCCCGTATCTGCAATTTCAATCCATACCTCGTCATCGTCATGGCCGGTTCGTATCGTGATAACGCCTTTGGCTTCGATGGACTGAGAGGCATTCACCAGCAAATTCATGAATACCTGATTTAACAGAGGAAGCACGCATTCGACCGGCGGCAGAACAGCGTATTCCTTCTTTACCTCACAGGTGTATTTAAGCTCGTTTGCGATGACATTCAACGTGCTTTCGATGCCCTGCTGAATATCGTCCATCCCCCACTTATCCAAAGCATCCAGACGGGAAAAATCTTTAAGGTCGAGGACGATTCGCGTTACCCGCTCCAACCCTTGCCGGGATTCGGACAGCAACGCCAGAATGTCCTCCTTCACATATTCATATCCGCTTTTTTCTTCCAGCTGATGCAGTTCCTGAAAAAATTCCTTATGCTGCGGTAGCTGCGCCTCGACTTTTTCATAGCCATTCAGCACTGCCAAAAGGTTGTCGACATACTTTTCCAGCGACTGCATATTGGATTTGACATATCCGATCGGATTATTAATTTCGTGCGCAACCCCGGCTGCCAGCATGCCGATAGAGGCCATTTTTTCGGCTTGCAAAAGCTGGCTTTGCACCTGTTCCAATTTGGCGTTAAGGCTTTTTAATTCGCTGTTGGTACGGGTCAACTCCGTCACATACCTGCGCACGGTCTCCTCGGCTTTTTTGCGCTCGGTGATGTCCTCCGTGATGCCCATCAGTTTTTCAACACTGCCATTTTTATTTTTAATGGGAATAAAGCACGATTTATAAATCCGTCCGAGCTCCCCGCTAACATGAAACTCGAAATAACTGCTTTCTCCGGCAAAGGCTTTATTCAACAACGCCCCTATCCGCCCACGGTCAACATCACCAACGATGTTCATAAAGATAGAACCTTGTACCTCGCGTTCCTCTTTAAGCCCCAGCATCAGTAGTCCTGCGCGGTTCATAGAAATCACCCTGCCGTTCAGATCTATCTCCTGAATGCACATGGGGGAATTTTCGACAAGCAAGCGATGATGACTTTCGCTTTCGCGCAAGGCGCGGGCGATTTTTTCGGTTTCCAGCCGCGACGCCTCCAACTCTTCAGTGCGGTGCCGCACCTGACTTTCCAGCAGGGTCGCGGTCTGAAACAAGCTAAAGTCTGATCCCGTGATGCTGGCATTGCGCTCGGCGCGATTCATCAATGACTGAATGATTTTATTCAGACGCACGACCTCGCCCTGCAATATCTGCTCGCTTGTTCCCGATGTCGGCTGTATCGGCTCAGGCATCACGCGGCTCATTGCTTATGGTCGGGTCGGCACCGATGGCGATCCCGGTAAACGTCTGGTTGACGTGAACACCGTTAAACTGCTCACCGTAGCTGTTAAAGCCCACGGTATTGTTACTCTGAAAAATCTCCGCAACACGCTCAGTTAAACCGTTTTGGGCAACTTCCATTTTGCGCAAAATACAATCGCAACCGATGACGAGTTGGGGGACTCCCATTTCTGCGCGGAGTATGTCAAAAGTTTGTTCCAGATTTCTCAACAATCCCACGCCGTGCGCCACCCTGAACACCACGCCTTCTTCGATGGCACAATAGAAAGTCAGGCTACCGTCCGCATTGGCGGTTTTGATCGAACGCACATAATCAGTACCATCGATCCTCACCACCACGGGCGATGCAGCAAAGTGCGAGGAATTAAGCTCATGCACATCCACGCCTACCAGTCTTGCATACTCTGCCGCAGCGGGCAGTCCGTTGATTTCCGTAACGATGCGCTGGGCGGAGTCGGCTTCAGTGACAACCAGCCGTTCGTCGGTGGAAATAAAATGCTGGGTTTTGAATATCTTGAATGGCAAAGAAGTACTGATCAAAACCAGCACGGCACTATCGGAATGGAACCGGCCCTCATGGAAGACGCTGGTCTTGGCGAATTTTTGGTCGTCACCCGCCGAGCCACCGAACAGCGTAATTTTTCCCAGCGCGTACTGCAATGCGTGCGCCACCTGCTCCTCGCACATGGACAAGCCGTCAATCATCAGCAAAGCGAAACTATTATTCGAGTCTGCTTGCGGTGCTTTGCTTTCAAGACTCTGTAACAACGACTGGGTAAAATCATTACCACTGACGATTTCAAACCGGCTCAAATTATTCAGCAGTCCGCTAACCGCCACGCAGCTATCTGCTGCAAAGCTTGCTCCCGACAGACTATGCTGGAGATAACCGGCAGGGCCAATTTCTCCAGCAGTAGTGCACCCCGCCACCTGAACCCCAGTAAACAGGCGATTCATTTCCGCAGCCAGCACATCAAGGTCATACTCACTGGAACAGAAAAATAGCACCAGCCCCATGTCCGGTTGCACCGCCGCCGCATGGAATTCCTGCGCCGCTTGGCGCGCTTCCGTTGCATTCGATTGTGCTATGCGAATAGACTGAATGCTCATAATATTCCTCGCACTTTCTGCTTAACTACACACGTCGAGAGCTAAACCAGACAGATTTTTAACTTGCATTTGCCACACAATGATTTGTTATATCTTGAGCTTGTTCTCCGCACAACACAAGAAACTATTCAACAAGAAAATCTGCGCCGCCGGATGTCACACGGCGTTCCGTTCATTGCGCACAGCCCCCAGTTTTGCTCTACCTCCCACCCTCTTGGGGCAAGCGCCAAAATTTGTCGTCTTCGCCACAAGCTTTATCGGATGTCATGTGCTGTTTGTAACAGCCCACTCCAATGCAAATATACGATCTATACAAAACAAATAGTTAGCGTTCAACCTTGTCTGGGCATGCAGTTTGCTCATGTACTGTCAAACCCTACCGGAGGACATAACGTGCAATTACCCGTCATCAACAACGCAGTAGCTGAAGTCCCAAAAAGCGGCTGTTCCGCCGGCTCGTGCGGCTCGACCGATGACCAGATGAACCACCTGCCGGAGCATATCCGCCAGAAAGTGTTCAACCATCCGTGTTACTCCGAAGAAGCGCACCATTACTTCGCCCGCATGCACGTGGCGGTGGCTCCGGCGTGCAACATCCAGTGCAATTACTGCAACCGCAAATACGACTGCGCCAATGAGTCGCGCCCCGGCGTGGTGTCGGAGTTGCATCATCCGGTGCAGGCAGTAAAGAAAGTATTAGCAGTCGCAGCGACCATTCCGCAGATGACGGTGCTGGGCATTGCCGGCCCCGGCGATCCATTGGCAAATCCCGAGCGCACGTTCGAGACATTCCGCATGCTTTCCGAACAAGCCCCGGACATCAAGCTGTGCGTTTCGACCAACGGTCTGTCGCTGCCCGACAATGTTGAAGAGCTGGCGAAATACAACATCGACCATGTGACTATCACCATCAACTGCGTTGATCCCGACGTGGGCGCACAAATCTATCCGTGGATATTCTGGAAGAACAAGCGCATCAAGGGACGCGAGGCGGCTGAGATACTCATCGCACAACAACAGAAGGGATTGGAGATGCTGGTCGCCAAGGGCATTCTGGTCAAAGTGAATTCAGTATTGATTCCCGGCGTGAACGACAAGCATCTGGAAGAGGTGTCGAAGATCGTCAAAGCCAAGGGTGCATTTCTGCACAACGTGATGCCGCTGATTTCCGAAGCGGAGCACGGCACCTACTACGGCCTCACCGGCCAGCGCGGCCCGACCAACGAAGAGCTGCAAGCCTTGCAGGATGCCTGCGAGGGCGACATGAACATGATGCGTCACTGCCGCCAGTGCCGTGCCGATGCGGTGGGTTTGCTCGGCGAAGATCGCGGTGCCGAGTTCACCATGGACAAGGTCGAGCAGATGGAGATCAATTATCCCGAAGCGATGAAGATGCGCGCCGAAGTGCATGCGGCCATCAACGAGGAACTGGAAAGCAAGCGGCTCGCCAAAGAGAACAAGGTGCAACTGGTCAGCATTCAGGGCATTCAGGGCATGCAGAGAAAAGCAGTGACGCGTCCGGTGCTGATGGCAGTCGCCACTAAAGGCAGCGGCGTCATCAACGAACACTTCGGCCATGCGGGTGAGTTCCTGATCTATGAAGCCTCTTCTGAAGGCGTACGTTTCATCGGCCACCGCAAGACCACGCCGTACTGCGAAGGCGGCGACACCTGCGGCGACGGTGAAAGCGTGTTGGATAAAACACTGAAAGTACTGGCCGGATGCGAGGTCGTGTTATGCAGCAAGGTCGGCTACGAACCCTGGGGGCCGCTGGAAGCAGCGGGCATACAACCCAACGGCGAGCATGCGATGGAGCCGATCGAGGATGCGGTGCTCAAGGTTTATGAAGAGATGCGTGTCGCGGGGAAGCTGACAGCGAAGTTGGACGAACAGCAGAAGGTAGCTTGATCTAAGCCCGAATACGGCTCTGCACGAACTAGCCAAGAGTCCGTTCGTGTTGAGCTTGTCGAAACATGAATGGACTCTTGGCCTTCGACATAACCAGCGACTTGGCTGGCGATTTTGCCAGCCTTAGTCGAATGGCTAGTAGTTACATCAGGCTCAGGCCGAACGGGCAGTGAAAATTTAAAGGACTTACATCATGGCACTCGAAATCATCGAATCCTGCACCAATTGCTGGGCCTGCCAACCGCTGTGTCCGAGCAAGGCGATCTACGAAGCGAAGCCGCACTTCATGATCGACGCAAACAAGTGCACCGAATGCGCGAGCGACTTTGCAGACCCGCAATGCGCCACCATCTGCCCCATCGAGGGCGCGATCCTCAACGAGGACGGCGTGCCGCTGAATCCGCCCGGTTCGCTCACCGGCATCCCGTTGCAAAAGCTGGCAGCCTGATATGGCAACCGTCATCTTTTACGAGAAACCCGGCTGCGGCAACAACACCAAACAGAAGGTGTGGTTGGCCGCATCGGGCCATACCGTGTTGGCGAAAAATCTGCTTATCGAAAAATGGACCGAGGAACGTCTGCGCGCTTTCTTCGGCGAAATGTCCGTCGCGCAATGGTTCAACCCTGCCGCACCGAAAATCAAATCGGGAGAAATTGATCCGATGACGTTTGATGCGCGGAGCGCGCTCGAACTGATGCTTGCCGAGCCTTTGCTCATCCGCCGCCCGTTGATGGAAGTAGAGGGCGTATTGCGCGCAGGCTTCGACGCCAAAGCGGTGGATGCCTGGATCGGACTCAACGACACTCAGCCCAAAGAAGAGCCCTGCCCCATCTGCCACCGTTCCGAGCCTTGCCCGACACCAGAGGAAACCAGCCATGCCTAAAGCCAATGTCACTTTTGAAAAACTCGGCATCACCGTCTCTGTTCCTGCGGGTACGCGCCTTATCGAAATCTCCGAGAAAATCGGCGCGGGCATCACTTACGGTTGCCGCGAAGGCGAATGCGGAACCTGCACAGTGCGCATCGTCAGCGGCATGGAACACATGAGCGAACGCTCGGTGTTGGAAGACAAGGTGCTGCAAGAGAACATGGCCGGACGCGACCATCGCCTTGCCTGTCAGGCACAGGTACTGGGCGGCGACATCGTGGTACGCGCCTGATCGGAGTCATCATGCTTTCCAATATCGACTCGCTTCTAGCCTCACATGCACCAAGCAACAGCCTGTATGCCGAGTTAATGGCGCATGCAACCGGGCTGCCGAACGACGAGCTGTTCGCACAAATGATCGCCAACCAGATCGGCGGTACGGGCGCGCTGCCGCCAGGACTCGGGCTGCATGAAAAGGATTTTTCCGCGCTGCTGGCGCGGCACTTTCCCGGTATCGAGCTGGCGATCCGCCACGCAAAAAATACTGCCGATCCGCGCGCGCTGGAACGCGATGACGTGCTCGGCCTGCTGCTCGAACATCGCGCTTTCAGTGACGGCTCGGAAGAGTGGATGGCAGAGATCGTCACTGTTGCCTGCATGGCCAACGACCATCTGTGGCAAGACCTCGGCTTGCGCTCGCGCGATTTTCTCAGCCGCCTGATGAAGCAGAACTTCCCCGCACTCGCAGCAAAAAATGTACATGATATGAAGTGGAAGAAATTTCTCTACAAACAATTGTGCGAGAAAGAAGGCATTAATGCCTGCCGTGCGCCGACATGCGAATACTGCGTGGATTATTTGAAGTGCTTCGGGCCGGAGGACTAGTTCCCGCATGACCACCGCCGACCGCGCCATCGCCGCCTACCTCGGTCTCGCCATCGGCGACGCGCTCGGCTCGACAGTTGAATTCATGACCCCGCGCGAGATCGCGGCACAATACGGTACACACGACACGCTGTGCGGCGGCGGCTGGCTGCATCTCAAACCCGGTCACGTTACCGACGACACCACTATGTCGTTAGCACTCGGCGCATCTATCCTTGCGCAGGGCAAGGTGGATGCTCTCGCAGCGGCACAGGCATTCGACGCATGGATGCGCGCCAAGCCGGTGGACATCGGCAACACCGTGCGGCGCAACCTGCTGCAATTCCGCAAGAGCGGCAATCCCGAAGCGGTCTATTCCGATCACGATGCAGGCAACGGGGCCGCGATGCGCGTACTACCCGTGGCGCTGGCCACCTTCGGTCAAGCGGAAGCAACTGTGCGCGCCGCCTGCCGTGCTCAAGCTCACGTCACGCACCACTGCTCGCTTTCCGACGCCGCCTGCGAATGTCTGGTGTTCATGGTGCAGGACGCATTACGCGGTGCGGACAAAAATCACTTGCTGCATACCTACGCCCATCCGCTCGCCGCTCGCCATCCCGAATTCAAATTTCGCGCGATACGCCAAAGCAGCAACCCCAGCGGCTATATCATCGACACAATGCAAGCCGTGTTCCAGAGTTTTTTCGATACCGATGATTTTCGCGACTGTCTGACAGACGTGGTCAATCGCGGCGGAGATGCCGACACCACCGGCGCGATCGCGGGCATGCTGGCGGGTGCGCTGTATGGATTGGATGAAATACCCGAAGAGTGGTTGAAGACACTGGATGTGAATATCTGCCGCGCCTGCACAACTCAGGCGCAGGCGCTGATTCGCGTTACAAACATGTAAGAGCGTGCCCTGCACGCGATTTTTCGCATTCGCGTGCAGGGCACGCTCCTACAACTAAAAACAGAATTTTGATTTATTTTTACGCACTAACAGGTATGAACTTATTGCGTAAACGTTCCTGAGAAAGCACCACGATCATCTCGCGCGAGCTTTTTCCGGCGCCGGGTTTGACCAGACTTTCCGCCAGCGCATTGCCGTTGGCCAGCATGGGCGAAACTTTCTCGATTCTTTCCAGAGGAATTTCGGGTATCTCGCCCAGCTCGTCCACCATCACCCCGATCAATGTGTCGTTCGCATCACCCATGCGCAACACGATAATCTGCGGCTCGTTGCCGCTGCGGCGCTTGTCCTCCTTGCCCAGCATGCCCCACAGCCCGACCACGGAGATGAGCTTGTCGCGGAACATGATGTAACCCAACATATTCTCGCTTGCTCCGGGAACACTCGTCAGCCCTTTGATGTCGATAGATTCGACCACATGATCCGACGGAATTCCCAGCCAGTGGCTATCCACATAGAAGGTGGCGATCTCCACGCACTCGCTGCCGCCGGCCGCCTTGATCTCCGCGCCTTGCAGCCGCGAGCGAGCGCCGGACGCCATCCCTCTGCGGTCATTCTGGTGATATTCGCCCAATGGGGCGAATATCAGCGCGACAACATCGTTGCCGTACGCATCGGATTTATCTTTGTATTCGCGATAGCCTTTGGACATGCATGCACCCACCGCGTAATAGTGTCCGTTGAATACGGCGATGCCCGATTTTCTCTCGCCGTTGCCGATACGGAAATATGCGTCTTCCAGTTCCAGTTGCATACCGGGAGCGAGCTCACCCAGCGTCGATGCGATGATGCGGCGCTCGCGATCCGCAAACACGCCGAAACAGCCCGCCGGCACAGCGCCGCTCTCGTCGTGCGGCAGCGCATCGTTGAGCATGGCCGCAAACTGCGGGGCGGAATCGAACACGATGCCGATACCGCCGACGATATTTTGCGGCGCCGACTGGTCGCGTATCGCGGCGGCATAGATGTAGGAATGTCTATCCTGATACAAAGGGCTGGGCACGAAATCCGACACCGCATAACTCTGGCTGCTCCCAAGCGACAAAGTACGGCGCACCCATTCCTCGTTCAGCACCTGCCCGCAGATATCCTGATATTTCGGATTGGATACCGCCAATACGCTACCGCTGCGGTCGAACACCACCAGATTGTCGTACACAGTGTAGAGACTATTAATATGCACCAGGGTCTTGGCGACATCGCTCAGCGCAGCGGCATCCGGCTGCGTGCCCGATAAAGCGCGGCGGAACACCGGCGACAGCGCCCACCAGCGCACATCGTTTGCACGTTCATACAGATTGCGATCCATGATGTCGATCGCCAGCGCCGCCTGGAACTGGCTGTCTTGCAGGATGCTCGAAACCACGGTCTGGTGCAGGTTGCTGATCGACTGATCGAACACATCCTGCGTCTTCAGCCCGGTATTGCTGATCTCCCACAGCAGTATTTTGGAGAATGCCGGATTCAACGCTTTGTTGTCGCTCTTCTGGCTGACATTGCCGTTCCACACCGAGCGGTTCAACGCGCGCTGAATCTTGGCCGCATGACAGGGTATCTCGCGCAACGCATCGCCGAACAAACGCGGATTGCTCATGACTGCGCTCAGCGCATTCTCGGGAATAGCCGCCTCCAGAAAACGTCCTTCCTCATGATCGAACGCATGATCCAGCGGCAGCATCACATGCCCGTACCAGCCCGGCCCCATATAGCCCTGGTAGCCCTGCGTGGCGCGCGTCACGGCCAGATATTGCCGTCCGGCGAAGCGCGTCACGCACCACTCGCGATCCAGTTGAGATTTGACCGTCGCGCCGACCGGAACATGGAACGCATCGCTGCTGGCGATAACTGTGCCGTGTTGGTCGAGCAGCGTAACCACGCTCCAATCTTCCGCCTCGACCAGATTGGCAAATATCCGTTCCGCCTCGTTGGCGAAACGGAAACACAGACACAACACACCGAGGTTGGCTTTTCCGTCGGCATCGGTGACCCGATAGGAATAGATCAGGCTATTGCTTTGGTCAGGTGACAGATCGCTATGCCGGAAGGTTTCAACATACGCTTGCGCAGAAGTGAGCGATTCGGCGATCAGGGTATCTTTGGAATGTCGCACCGGATTATGTTCATCCAGTTGCAGCAACACATTGCCTTCAGTATCGAGCAACATGATGTTGGCGTACACGGAATATTTCTGCACGTACTCTCTGAAGCGCGCCAGCAGATTGGCATCGTATCGCTCCAACTCAAGTCGGGACTCTTCACCCACTATGCGGGATTTCAGCGGAGCGAACTTGCCCAGATATTCGCGCACATCGTCGTCCATCGCCAGAAAACCGATGTCGGCAGTGCGCTCGAACAAGTTGCGCACCATGATGTCCACCGCCACCTGTGCTTTGGACTTCATCGCCAGCGTGGCCTTCTTCAGCGTTTCGCGGGCTAGCTGATTCAGCAAACTGCCGCTCAATTGCTGGAAGGCGGTGCGCGTGTCGGACATATCCGTGGCCGTGCCAGAAAGATGCCCCAGCAAAGTCAGGCTATCCCACACCGACTGCAACGATTGCAAGCGTTCGCGGTATTCCTCGGCTTTGCCCATCATACGGATCAGCTCGACTATGTCCTGATCGACATCTATTCCCTCATATGCGCCCATATCCCCCCCCCGGCTAATTAAATCTAAGCCGTCAGCGAACGCAAAATTGATGCCACTAATTTTTAGTGCCAAAAACAAACCTATAATCTTGATATATAGATATTTTTCGCACTTATCTATATATCAAGATTATGGGAATGACATGCCCGTCAGAAGGGGAAAGTAGCGTGGAGTAGTTCTAAGATGCGACAGAAAAATGCCTGCCATTTGAACAGAACAAAATGGAGTAATTCGGTTGGTTATAGTTGTGGCTTTCCAAGCAACACGGTTTTTCGTCTTGTCGCAAGCCGTACATGTCGCCGGAATATGTACGTTTACCTACAGGAGTTTAATTTTTCGTGATTAGGCGATGCACGGTCGAGATGGCGTAACCCTAGGCCGGAACAAAAGTTACGAGCAGCCCCCACCTGCAACCAGCTTACGCGTGCCCGTAGCCATGATGGAGGCGGGACTGCCGTTCTTTAATCTCAAGTATCTGTTCCCCGGCCTGTGGCCGGAGGCGGAAGATATGATGACACCGCATGTTTCTGCGGGAGGCGAGTGATTGAGAAAGTTGATATTGATGCTGGCCCTGATAGTTTGGTCTAACCTATCATTCGAGGCGGGCTACGCCAGCGCCTCAATTAAAAGTTAGGCACGTATCGGACGTATACTGCAAATTAGCCGAAACGCACATAGTGCGTCTCTCAGAGGTGGCCTCTTGAGACTGATGATGGCAGGCTGTGTGTTTCTTTTCTTAGGCTCTACAAGTTTTTGGGTGGGGTTTGTAATTTCAGCAATTATTGCTTTGTTATCTTCAATTCGAAAGGAGGGTTTGCTTATGTTTAAGAAGGTCTGTAGTGAGGTAACGACATTTGCAAAACGTATCAATGAACGCATCATCGCGTCTTGGGAGACCCACCTCCCTTCCAGGCTAAGCCTGCTGAAGAGCTTGTGCAAGCCAAGCGAAAAGGAAATGAGAAAATGAGGTTCATTTATAGCTTTGACATGAGCGAAGAAATAGCTCACTTCAAACGTCAGCCTGAATGCATCCAGTCAAGCGCCGAATGCAACGCTGTTGACGTCATTTACGAGTCTTTTGTCATGCCTGGCGATCAGGATTATCTGATGTCCCGACTGCTAGCGCAAAAGGGACTGCCACGGGGATTTTACTGGGCAGCGGCACAAGCTATAGAGAAATACTTAAAGGCTTTTCTATTAATGAATGGCAAGGGTGTCAAAGGATTTAAATCCCACCCAATAAAAAAACTCTTTGAGGCCGCAAGTAGAATCGACACTTCACTTGCAGATCTCAACATACTGCCGCACCAGAGTATTCAAGTTGAGGCTAGCGTATCACACCATTTAAAAAAGTTTTCCATCTCGGACTTCCTTGATGACCTAGAGAAGCATGGGAGCGCAGACAACAGATATAACGCCTTTGGCGTCGATTACAACACAGGCCATCTCTGCGCAATGGATAGCTTGTCATTTCAGTTACGAAGAAAAATTGGCGCGATTCCAATAAACGAAAGCTTCAAGACATTAAGCCCTGACTTAATCCTGATTTTTGAGAACAACAACCCTTGGTTCCACGCAGGAGAAAATCAATCAATCAGCCCAATCCCAAACGACGAATTCCCTATTCAATATTCATCTAGCAACACAAAATTAGAGTTCCTCATTCAAAACGAGAGTAGCCTTGCTTACAAACTAGCTTTGCAGTGGTTAAGAGCGAAAATGAAGTTTCCAACAGTAAATAGCGATTCGCAATAATCATGCACCTGCCAACAACCCTTTAACCCACGCCTGCTGACACACCCGTTTACGTTTCTGCTCCATGAGTTTACGGATGTGCGGCTTGGCCTGCTCTAGACTCAGCACGCTTTCCCCGGTGATCGCGTCGCAGCGCAAAATATGGAATCCGAGCTCGGATTCCAGCACGCCGCTCACTTCCCCCGCTTTCAATTCGAATAAGGCTTTATCCAATTCAGGAAAGAGTTTACCGCGCGGCAGGTCGCCCAGTTTTCCGCCGTCCAGCGCGGTGGGGCATTCGGAGTGTTTGAGGGCTTGCTCTTCGAAACGCTGCGGCTCTTTCGCCAGCCGCGTGGCGAGGGTGGCGATGCGTTTGTGTGCCGCCGCGCGCGTGTTCTCGGCGATGGTGTCATTGACAGTGATAAGGATGTGGCGCGCCAGCCGCGTTTCTGGGCGGCGGAATTGTTCGGGGTGGTATTGGTAATACAGCTCCACGTCCATGTCGCTAACTTTGTCGGCCTGTGTGCCGATCTTTTCCAGCACAGCTTCGACTTTCAGTTCGCGCTCCAGCGCGATGGCGAAGCTCGCTTCATCCAGTCCATTGCGCGCTAGATCGCCGGTGAATTCTTCTGCGCTCGGATAGCGTCCGCGTATCTCCTGCATGGCGATCTCCACTGTGGAGGGCGGCACCATCGCGTCGCGCGCTTCGGGAGCAGCCAGTACGCGCGCTTCAAGTTTGTGTTGCTGCTGTGCCATTTTTTGCACGCGCTCGAACTCGTCTGGCTGCAAGGCGGCGGTCGCTTTGCTATAGAGTTTTTGCGCGGCCTTGAGTGCAAGGTAGGCCACGCCGGATTCAATGACTTGCGGCATTGTTTTTCTCCTCGTCGTCATAGACACGTGTTGCTTCCAAAGAAGCCTCGGGCACTTGCAACACCTGATCATGAAATATCACGTGGTACTGCACGCCGTCGTTTTCATCGCGGAACACTTTCAATATTTCGCCTTCCATTCCCGGTGTGACGCGCACTTCGCCGCGCACCGTCAGGGTAATTTTGCTGCGCACTTTTTCGCGGCTTTCGTATTTGCTGGGTATCCACGGTTCGTCGATGCTGATGAGCTCTTCTTCGCGGAAACCGACGATCTTGTTCTGTTCGAGAAAATTGACGGTGTAGATCAACTGGTCTTGCAGGAAGGTGCCGACATTGGTCACGAAGCCGGTAGTACCGCGCCGGATGAGCAACGTACCGGTCGGCACGCCCGGATAGGTGCCGTCGTTGCGCACGTTGCGGATGATGCGCACTTCGTCGCCGAATTCGTATTTAGGGAGCATTACTTATTCCCTTCCGTCATTCCCGCGTAGGCGGGAATCCAGACAATCAAATATTTCGCGTAGCGACACCACAATGCGGCTTTGTCCGCTTCGCGGATTGTTGTGTAAACCCGCTGGATTCCCGCCTGCGCGGGAATGACGTATTTGGAACTTCATCATGATCCCGCTTTATTCACCGTGATCGAACTCAGCGGCACAAACTTGGTTTGCGGTTCGTGCATGTGGAACACCTTGAACACTTTTTCGGTGAGCGCGTCGGACTTCACAAAATCCTGATACGCCTGCTGTAATGCCGCAACGTACATTTCACGGCGCGCGGCTTCCGCTTTCGGCAGCGTTACTTTGCCGAGGTAATTGTGGAAGCGTTGCAGGATATGCAAACGATTCACGTGCACCACCTGGGCGTCGTATTCGATACCGAAGTAGTCGAGAAAATCCTCGGCGGAGACCAACTCCTCCAGTGCTTCGTCCAGTGTCAGTTTGTCCATTTCGAATTCCTTTCCGCATTTGTTTCATTGATCATCGACTGCTGCAGCACTTCCAATAACGCTTTGCCTCCCATACGGTCGTGGCTATCCAGTTCCACTAATTTTTCCAGCATCGCCTGACCGGTGTCGAAGTTGCCGAGACGCAAATTGACGTATCCGGTTGCCTTGAGCACCATCAAATAGAAGCGCACTAAACCCATCGAGCGCATCACGCCCGCGCCGACATTGGCCTCGCGCAGATACAGCCAGGTATCGGGAAATTCCAATCTTCTGCCGACCACGGCCAAGGTGCTTTCTGCCACCAGCAGCGCGTCTTCCAGACGGTGCTGGTAAAAGTAGTAACGGTACAGCGCGACCAGCACCATGAGATGTTGCGGGGCAATGAAGTTGGCGCGCAGCAACATCAGCTCGCCGTCGTCGCTGCCGTAATTCGCTGCGGCCATCGCGATTAAATGCTCGACCTCCGCGCTGATCGGTTCGTCGAAATACATTTCGGCTTGTTCGAAATCGAGCAGGTCCATGTCATGCTTTCCTGATAACGCGCGCCACTTCCGTGCCGCACAAATCGTCTGCATCGCAAGTGCGGCATTGGCCGTCCACCGGATCACCCTGCTTGCGCAGCTGCCCTTCCAGCACTTCGATGCGCTCCATCAGGCAGGCGATGGCGCGCCCCACCGGGTCGGGAATCAAATGGTGGTCGAGGTTGATGCCGTAGATGTTGTCGGCACCGGCTTCCTCGGTGCGCAGCACGATCTTGCCGGGAATGCCGATGACGGTGCGGTGCGCGGGCACATCTTTAACCACCACCGAATTCGCGCCGACGCGCACTTGTTCGCCGAGCGTGATGGCGCCCAATATCTTTGCGCCCGCGCCGACCACCACGCCGTCGCGCAAAGTAGGATGGCGCTTGCCTTTGTTCCAGGTGGTGCCGCCGAGGGTGACGCCGTGGTACAGCGTCACGTCGTCGCCGATCTCGGATGTTTCACCGATCACCACGCCTGCGCCGTGGTCGATGAAAAAACGCCGACCGATGGTGGCACCCGGATGGATGTCGATGTTGGTGAGCAGACGCGCGAACCATGCAAGCAAGCGCGCCGGATAGCGCAATCCGAATTTCCACAGGCGATGCGCGATACGTTGCAGCAGGATGGCGTGCACGCCGGGATAGGTGGTCAGCACTTCAAAACGCGAACGCGCGGCGGGGTCGCGCTGGAACACGCAGCTCACGTCTTCGCGCAGCAAGCGCAACAGCGAAGGCTGATCCGGCTTGGCGATCACGTTATCGGCAGTCATCACTTCTTCCATGATGTCTCCTAGTGCGCCGCACCGGGCTGGCGCCCGATGTAGCGTTGATAGAGGAACAGCAGCTCCTGATCAGCGGGCGAGCGTTTGGCACGCTCGGCGAACGTGCGGATATCCGGCAGCAACGCGCGCGCTTCGGCCTGGCTCAAGTTGAGCCCCATCGTGGCGTAAGCGGCGATGATGCCGTGCGCGCCGGAATGTTTGCCGACCACCATCTTGTGATGACGGCCAACTTCGACCGGATCGAAACCTTGATAATTGTCCGGGTCTTTGAGCAGGCCATCAACGTGGATGCCCGCCTCGTGCGTGAACACGCCTTCGCCCACCACGCTCTTCTGCCAATGCACGGGACGGCCCGATGCGGCAGCGACCAGTTTCGACAACTCGGTGAAGTGGGTAAGGTCGATGCCGGTATCCATGCTGTAAAGTTTTTTCAGGCCGAGCGCGACTTCTTCCAGCGGCGCATTGCCCGCGCGTTCGCCCAGACCGTTTACCGTGGTGTTGATGTGTGTAGCTCCGGCCACCGCTGCAGCGAGACTGTTGGCGGTGGCGAGGCCGAGGTCGTCGTGCGCATGCATTTCGATCTCCAAATCCGATGCGCTGCGCAAGGCAGAAATTGCCTTATGCACACCGAACGGTTCCATCACGCCGAGCGTGTCGGCATAGCGGATGCGCCGCGCGCCACACATCTGCGCGGCTTCGAGCACGCGCAACATGAAGTCGGGATCGGCACGCGAGGCGTCTTCGCAGCCGACGATCACATCTAATCCCAAATCGTGGGCACGCAGCACCACGTCATATATTGTTTCGATCACCCAGTCGCGGTCGCGTTTGAGTTTCTTCGCGAGATGGATGTCTGAGACAGGAATGGACAAATCGACCATGTGCACGTCGATCTGCTCGCACAGCGCGAGGTCTTCCACACACATGCGGCTCCACGCGATAAGCTTGGCATTCAGGCCCAGCGCCGCAACGGCGTTGATGCTCTCGCGTTCTTCGTGCCCCATAGCCGGGATGCCGACTTCCAGCTCCGGCACGCCGAGCGCATCGAGTTGGCGCGCGATGCCCAGCTTCTCCTCCAGCGTAAACGCCACCCCGGCGGTCTGTTCGCCGTCGCGCAGGGTGGTGTCGTCGATGATGATAGTGCGAGACATGGCTATGGCCTTAGGCGTAAGTCGGCGCGAACGCTTTTTCAGGCTCGGCCGCAGGGCCGTCGCCTTCCCAATACGGTGACAGCTTGCGCAGTTGCGCGATGATTTCCGGCACAACCTGAATCACGCGATCCACTTCCGCTTCGGTGCTGTAGCGCGATAGCGAGAAGCGCACCGTGCCGTGTGCGGCAGTGTAGGGGATACCCATCGCGCGCATCACATGGCTGGGTTCCAGCGAACCGGACGTACAGGCGGAACCCGAACTCGCGGCGATCCCGAATTTATTCAGCATCAATAAAATCGCTTCGCCCTCGATGAATTCGAACGCGATGTTGCTGGTGTTGGGCAGGCGGTTGTCCGGGTTGCCGGTGACGAACGAGCGCGGCACTTTGGCCAGAATCGCGGCTTCCAGTTTGTTGCGCAGACGCGCGACTTCGGTGTTCTCGAATGCCATCGCTTCCAGCGCCATCTCGGCGGCTTTGCCCAACCCGACGATGGAGGTAGTGTTCTCGGTACCCGCACGGCGACCGCGTTCCTGATGACCGCCGCGCAGCAGCGGACGGAAACGCGTGCCGCGCTTCAGGTACAACACGCCGATGCCTTTGGGCGCATGCAGTTTATGGCCGGACACGGACAGCATGTCGATCTTGGTGTCTTTCAAATTCAGCGGCACTTTGCCTACGGCCTGCACCGCGTCGGTGTGGAACATCGCACCTGCCGCATTTGCCAGCTCGGCCATCTCCACTACCGGAAAGAACGTGCCGGTCTCGTTGTTCGCCCACATTACCGATACCACGGCGATCTGGTCGGTGAGCAGCTTTGTGTATTCGTCCAGATCGAGACGGCCTTTGCTATCCACCTTGAGCAGATGCACTTTGTAGCCCTCTTTTTCCAGATGGGTACACAGCGTGAGAATGGCCGGATGTTCGACCGTGGTGGTGATGATCTCTTTGCGTTCCGGTTGCGCCTTCAAGGCCGAAATGAGCGCGGTGGAATCGGACTCGGTGCCGCAGGAAGTGAAGATAATCTCGGAGTCGTGTTCCGCGCCAAGCAGCTCCTGCACCTGCATGCGTGCCTTCTTGATCGCCAGCCCGACCTTGTTGCCAAAGCTGTGCATCGACGAGGGGTTGCCGAACTGCTCGGTGAAATACGGCAGCATGGCTTCCACCACGGCGGGGTCTACCCGTGTGGTTGCGTTGTTGTCGAAATAGATGCCGGTCATTTTGTGTCCTTTTTTCGTAGGTCGGGTTAGGCGTAGCCGTAACCCGACCTACATGAGTGATTAGCCTTTCATCGCCCTTGTCAGCGAACTGACTTTGGCCGGCACGATTTTGATGAACTCTTTCAGCTCTTCCATCAGTTTTTGCTGTATGCCTTGCAGCGTGAGTGCTTCCATCTGGCAACCGGCACAGGCACCGGTCATGTTGACGTAGATGGTCTTGCCGTCCACATCCACCAACTCGATGTCGCCACCGTCGCGCTTGAGTTGCGGGCGCACCGCTTCGAGGACGGCCTCGATTTTGCGGATGCGTTGCAGGTTGGTCATGCCGCCTGATGGCGCTTCTTCCTTGGGCTGCGCGCCCGGCTTGAATGACTCGCCGCGCTCGGTCATCACCTTCACCAATATCTCTTCGATGCCTTCGTGACACGAAGAACAACCGCCGCCCGCTTTGGTGTAGTTGGTCACGTCCTGCACCGACGACAGGTTGTTGGCGCGGATGGTGTCTTCGATCAGCACGGCGTCGATGGCGAAACATTTGCACACCAGCGCGCCTTCTTCGTGATCGTCGCTCCACACTTCGCCGCGATAGTTGGCCACGGCGGCTTGCAGCGCCTCGCGCCCCATCACCGAGCAGTGCATCTTCTCCGGCGGCAGGCCGTCGAGGTAATCGGCGATGTCCTGATTGCTCACCTTGAGCGCTTCATCC
>JBAZYW010000016.1:0-13710 GCA_041659125.1 Gallionellaceae bacterium
GATGAGCATCTCTCCTTGACCATCGTCAGGGAGGTCTAGCAGAACTCCCCAAGCGAAGATGTGCTTGATAGGACTTCCAGCATTGGCAGGCCACAACTCGGAGACACTCAGCGCTATTGCTGCATCGAGACGCTTGTATTGGCGGATCAGCACGCGTGTTGCATCGAGCCTCTCATGAAATGATTTCGCCACTTGATCCTCATTTGCACTTCGCCCCTGATATTCACGAAACTTGTGTAGCAGGTGGCCTTGATCGGCGCACATCCGTGCTTCTCTTCGGTCGCGTTTCTCCCGTGACTTTTTACCCATACTATCTTCTCCCCGTGCGCGTAGCCGGCCAGAGTATCAGCAATGCTTAAGTACCAAATCTGCTGACATGCAGACGGTAGTAGCAAGGCTCCCAGTTCGAAATTCTGGGAGTCCTGCGTCAGCACAGGCAAGGACATCCTCGATACACAACGACATTGGCGCACCATTTTATTGAGTAATATCCGGAATTATTCCTTGTGCCCAAAACCAGACAGATTATCTGTGGATATTTTTTCTATATCATTTTGAGCAATTACAGTTATGGAATTGCTTCCATCAGGATAAATGTATATGTGTTTAGGGCTTTGAATAACGAGTTTCCCATGAATCGTTGCATGATTATTCTTTAGCCATACTGTTGCGTGTATTTTGCCACCATTACCAAAATACTGAAGAGCTCGACTATATGGCATTGCCAACGCACCAGGCACAAGAAAAGAAATTGTAATTAAACCAACTGCACCATAAAACAAAGATTTGAACGCTGCTTTTCCAGAGCAATTTACAACAATTGCGATGTGAAAAATAATCCATATGCAAATTAACAAAGTACCTAAAAAATAGATTTTTTTAAAGCCATCAACTTGCGTCCAAGGACTACAAAAAATAGTTCCAAGCATTAATATATTGACCATAAGCAATAACCAAAACTCGGCTGAGCTCTTCGGCCAATAGCTTCCATTTTTCACCTTGCTCTCAATAATAAAATAGAGGCTGCCAGCCATATACAAAGCACCGATAATAAGAATTCCTTCTGTCCACCAGTAAAATGCTTTTGCACCACTTACCCCCTCCGTAAACATGTCATAGGAAAAAAAACCAGACCAGCTCATATATGAAGCCAATACGATGTATGGAAAGTAATTAAAAAATAGCAATGACAAAAGTGTGGCTGAAATTCTGGCTAAACTATCTTTCTGCTTTATAGTCAGCGATCGTTTAGCAGCACGAAAATATACTCGAACTAATGAATGGGTTGCTCTAGCTTGATGGTAAATTTTCCGCAGGGTAAATTTGCTATTTAGATTTTGCATTTTCGTTAAAAACGATTATTTTTGGGTGATAAGAGGGCAAAAAATGGACTTCAGCCGTTGACACTACGGCGTTTTTCGTTAATCTGCGTTCTTGAATTCTTTTGGTACGCTTGCTGCTCATAAACACCTATTTTTTAGCCCTAATTTTAGGCTGAAAGGTGTCAAAACGGTCTGGGTTATGAAAAGTATCCAAGTGGCAGCTCCAAAGGGAAAAATTGATCGTTGTAAATTGGCACCCAGTAGCATACACCATGGGATTTCAATATCCTGACCCGTATATCTTTAAATTACACGCCAGCATCTACCGTAATTGCATTTTGAGGTTGTAGCAACATTTGCCTGCGACAAGACTAGCGGCAAAGACCATTTCTGAATATCTAGCAAAAATGCTAGGTTGAGTTAACCGCTGAACAACTCCCGCGCTTTTGCTACCGTCCTCCTGAACTTGGCAGGTTAATGGAAGGTAATGCAACACTAAAATATTTAATAGTCGATATTTAATCAATAAATACTAATAAGTGTTGCGCGCCACTTGCTTTAGCTCTGCAACACAAAGCTAGCTTTAAGATGTGCAACAGTAATTTTTTGAACAATGCTCTGAAATCTTTTAAAAACTGGGTATAGTAATTAGCAACACTTCCCCGTAACTACTAAGAATGCGCGCAAATGATAGCCGTTCAAAATTTGAATTCATCAAGAATTGCCTAGAAACAAACGCTTGAAGTTTTCGCTGGTTACCAGCCCGACCTCTTCCACAGGGATATTGCGCAATTTGGCTATTTCTTCCGCCACATGCTTTACATACGCGGGTTGATTGAGTTTTCCACGAAAAGGAACCGGAGCCAGATAGGGGGCATCTGTCTCAATTAAAATTTTCTCCAGCGGAATGGATGCGGCGACTTGTTTGATCTGAAGTGCATTTTTGAAAGTTACGATGCCCGAGAAAGATATATAGAAGCCCATCTCGATAGCCGCCAGTGCCACTTCCAGATTCTCTGTGAAGCAATGCATCACGCCGCCGATCTGCTGCGCATCTTCTTCCTGCATCAAGCGCAAGGTGTCCGGCGCTGCTGACCGGGTATGGATGATTAGCGGCTTGCCGCATTCGCGTGCAGCGCGAATATGGGTACGGAAGCGTTCGCGTTGCCACTCCAGATCACCTTGCAGACGGTAATAATCCAAGCCCGTTTCGCCGATGGCGATGACTTTAGGGTGTTGCGCCAGGCGCACCAGCTCCGCCTGCGTGGGTTCGACCTCCAGTTCATAATCGGGATGCACGCCTACCGAGGCGTATAGATTTTCGTGTCCCTCCACCAATTGCAGGATTTGCGGGAATTTCTCCAGTTCCACTGAAACGCACAATGCCTGAGTCACTTGATTGAGACTCATGTTGGCCAGTATGTCGTCGAGGTTTTCCGCCAACTCGGGAAAATTAAGGTGGCAATGCGAATCAATAAACATATTATTTTATGCGCCCGTTTGAGCAAAGACTTGTCGATAAGACAATAAGATAGACTCGAATTGCAGCTTTGGATTGAGGGGGTGAAAGGCTTCGCGTTTCGCGACCTGCAATTCCTTTTGATAGCGCAACAAGCGCATCGACGGGATATTCGCGGACAGTTGTTTTATTACGTCCATCTGTTCCGGGAAATACCTGACACGTCCGGTTAGCTTGGCACTGGCCAAGTCATAGCACCATTGCTGTAAGCAGTGGACGACTTGTACGGGAGCGGAACGCTGTAGTTTATCGGCCAGCATCAAGGCATCCATTTGTGCGGGGCGTTGAATGGCGGACAGCAGAATGCTGATTTCCTCCGTCCCTTCTCCTTCTTCGGCCCAATGCAGTGCCTGTAATGGCGCGAAGCCGGACTGTGCCAAGGCATTTTCCGGGTTGGTCACTCCCTGCTGTTTAAGCCATGCAATGCCAGCCTCTCTATCAGGAGTGTTTACACTCAAGCTCAGGCAGCGACTCAAAATAGTGGGTAAAAGTTGCTGCGGTTTGTGGGTAACCAAGAGAAAAAGCAGCTTTTCTGTGGGCTCCTCAAGTGTCTTGAGCAGCGCATTGGCCGAGTTGTTATTCATCGACTCCGCCGGATGAACCAGCACGATGCGATATCCGCCCCGATGTGCGGATAGGTTGGCAAAATTCGCCAAGGCTCTAATTTGGTCTACGCTGATCTCGCGTGAAGGCTTTTTTCCGCTGTCTTTGCCGTCATCGATATTGCTCAATGCGTCCGGCTGCACCGAACGAAAATCCGGATGCGAACCTTGCTCGAACCAGTGACAGGAATCGCATTGGCAACAAGGCATGCCCGACTCCAATGGCGTTTCGCACAACAAGGATTGCGCAAAACTGAGCACCATATCCAGCTTGCCAATGCCTTGCGCTCCCTTGATCAGGAGCGCGTTCGGCAAGCGGCTACGCAGCCCTTGCAGGCTTTGCCATGCCTCTTGCTGCCAAGGATAAAGTTCTTTCATATCAAATTGATGAAACTATTTTCTCTAGGCTTTTCTGAACTTCGTCGCGCGTCTTTTCTGCGTGAATAACCGCAAATCTTGCAGGGGTCTTTTGGCTTCGTGCCAAATATGCTTGACGCACTTTCTCAAAGAAAGCGCCCTGCTCCTGTTCAAAGCGATCCAGCGAGAGGTTATTCGCCAAACGCTGCCGAGCAACCTCAATAGGAATGTCGAACAGCAAGGTCAGATCGGGTTGCAGGTCGCCATGCACCCATTGCTCCAGCTGCTCCAGTTTAGTCAACGCAACCCCCCTGCCCCCGCCCTGATAGGCGAAACTCGCGTCGCTGAAACGGTCTGAGATCACCCAGGTGCCGCGTTGCAAGGCAGGGCGAATCACTTGCTCAACATGTTCGCGCCGGGCGGCGAACATCAGCAGTGTTTCAGTTTCGGCATGCATCGGATGATTCAACAATATCTCGCGCAAGCGTTCGCCCAGAGGGGTCCCGCCGGGCTCACGCGTGACTAACAGGTCGATACCGCGCTGGCGCAAAGCATTGGCAAACCACTCCAGATGGGTGCTCTTCCCTGCCCCATCCACGCCCTCAAAGGTGATAAATTTTGCTTTACTCATTTTTGGTAACGGTTCACCGCGTTATTGTGTTCGGTCAATGTACTGGAAAAATACGAGCTGCCATCTCCCTTGGCCACGAAATACAGCGCGTTGGTTTGTGCGGGATGCAAGGCAGCCTGTATGGCCGCCAGTCCCGGCAAGGCGATAGGCGTGGGCGTCAGCCCTGCGCGCGTGTAGGTGTTGTAGGGCGTATCGCTCAGCAGATCGCGCCTGCGCAAATTACCATCGAATTTGCTGCCCATGCCATAAATCACGGTCGGGTCTGTCTGCAGCAGCATCTTTTTATGCAGGCGATTGATGAACACTGCCGCAATCATGCCTCGATCCTTGGCCTGTCCGGTTTCTTTCTCCACGATGGAAGCCAGAGTCAAAGCCTGATAAGGATTTTCCAGTGGCAGATTGGCCGCACGGGTTTTCCAGCTTTCTTGCAAGTTGCGTTGCATCAACTGGTAGGCGCGTTTAAGCACGGCCAAATCGCTGCTGCCGCTTGCGAAATTATAGGTGTCGGGAAAAAACAAGCCCTCGGCCTCTTTCTCTGAGGCGCCAATGCGCTGCAAAATTTCGACCTCTGACAGAGTTTGGGTATCGTGGCGCAGCTTAGGCTCAGCATTCAAAGCAGCGCGCAACTGATTGAATGTCCAGCCCTCTATGATGCTTATATCGCTCTGCTCCACGCGTCCTTTGCTGATGATGTCGAGCAATTGTAGCGGGCTGACGGGCGTTTCAATTTCGTAATTACCCGGTTTAATTTGAGCAGCTTTACCCAAGCTACGCGCCAGCAATACGAACAACATGTCGCTGGGCAGCACCCCGGCTTGTTGCATTTGGCGGGCAGCGCTCTTCAGGCTACTGCCCTGTTTTAGCGAAAACTCATAAGGTAATTTTGGGAACGGCAGCGGTCGCAGAGCATAAAACCCGGCGAGGCCGACAACGATCACCAGAATGAATAGCAGCCACAGCAAGAGTTCTTTAATGGGAGTCATGAGCCAACCAGTCCTGTATTGTTTTAGCAACGGGATGATGATGCCACTGGCAGCCTGAAATTTCCCGCACAGGCCATACGCCGATCACACTGTTCGCCAAAAATACCTCATCCGCATCCAGCAAGTCTTGCAAAGTCACATCAATGCTTTTGTACGCCATGCCCTGTTGTGTCGCCCATTCACCTATGCGTTCGCGCTGCACTCCTGAGACGCCGCAACGGGATAGGTGAGGGGTGATCAAATCACCCTGCTTGACCATAAAAATATTGCTGCGCACCCCTTCGATGACATAACCGGACTCGTCTAGCAGCAATCCCTCGCCAATATCGGGATCATCCCATTCTGCGGCTGCAAGTACGTTCTCCAGACGATTGAGGTGCTTCACGCCGGCCAAGCGCGGCTGATGCCCCAGACGCAACTGACAAAGATGCATCCGCACCCCCGCTTTTGAAAATGTTTGCGGAAAAACGGGAGTGGGACTTAAGCTTAAAATACGCGTTGCATCTGCTTGATGAGGCGGGGTGTAACCCCGTTGCGCCGCCCCTCGCGTCACGATGATCTTAAGTATGCCGTCCGCATTCCCCTGAATCAGGCACTTTAACTCTCCCAGCAGAAGAGACTCGGAGGGACAAGGCAGGCGGATCGAGTTGCAATCCTTGAGTAGCCGGGCGTAGTGGCGCTGCCATTGCAGAATTTTGCCTTCGCACAGTCGTAACGTGCGAAACACACCGTCACCATAGAGCAAACCGCGATCATTTACGCTAATCGTGTCGCATGGTGCTCCATTGATTAGCGTCTTCACAGCAGGGGATTTTAATTAGATTTTACGGAACACCAGCGAGCCGTTAGTTCCGCCAAAGCCGAAATTGTTGTTTACCGCGACATCTATCTTCATCTCGCGTGCCGTGTTGGCGCAATAGTCCAGATCGCATTCAGGATCCTGCTCGAAGATATTGATGGTTGGCGGGCATACCTGATGATGCAGCGCCAAAGCACAGAACAGGGACTCGATGCCGCCAGCCCCGCCCAGCAAATGCCCCGTCATCGACTTGGTCGAGCTCACCACCAATTTGCTGGCATGGTCGCCGAAAGCCAGTTTAATGGCTTCAGTTTCGTTTTTGTCGCCCAACGGTGTGGATGTGCCGTGCGCATTGATATATTGCACTTGATCAGGGTTTAGCCCCGCATTGCGTAATGCATTGACCATACTGCGTTTCGGGCCGTCTGCACTGGGGGTGGTCATATGGTAAGCATCCGCGCTCATACCGTAGCCGGATAGTTCGGCGTATATCTTGGCACCGCGCGCTTTAGCGTGTTCATATTCTTCCAGCACCAATACTCCGGCACCCTCACCCATCACGAATCCATCCCTGTCCTTATCCCAAGGACGGCTGGATGTGGCAGGATCGTCGTTACGGGTGGAAAGCGCTTTGGCGGAGGAAAAACCGCCTATCGCCAGCGGCGAAATGGTGGCTTCAGAGCCGCCAGCGATCATCACATCCGCGTCGCCGTACTCGATGATGCGCGCCGACTCGCCGATGCTGTGCGTGCCGGTGGTGCAGGCTGAAACGACGGCAAAATTAGGCCCCTTCAATCCGTACATGATGGACAGATTGCCCGAGATCATATTGATGATGGTGCCTGGAATAAAGAACGGCGATATTTTGCGCGGGCCGCCTGCCAGATAGTCGCTGTGCGTGTCTTCAATCATCGGCAGACCGCCGATGCCGGAACTGATGCACACGCCGATACGCTCGGCATTTTGCTCGGTTACGGCGAGACCGGAGTCTTTGAACGCTTCCATCCCGGCCACAAGGCCGAAATGAACAAATCGATCCATGCGCCGCGCATCTTTCGCGGGCAGGTATTGAGTAACATCGAATCCTTTGATCTCCCCGGCGACTTGGCACGCGAACGCACTCGGGTCGAAATGCGTGATGCGTGAGATGCCAGACTGACCAGCCACAATATTCTGCCAAGCTTGGGCGACGCCAATACCCACCGGCGATACGATACCCAAACCCGTAATAACGACTCTGCGTTTAGCCAATCTGTGCTCCACTAACCAGGAAAGAAACGATCAAAAAAGGACGAATTACTTGGGGTGTGCGTTGACGTAGTCGATTGC
Organism: Gallionellaceae bacterium; assembly: GCA_041659125.1. GTDB lineage: Bacteria > Pseudomonadota > Gammaproteobacteria > Burkholderiales > Gallionellaceae > PALSA-1006. Next base: position 7,543 of record JBAZYW010000016.1, read on the forward strand.
CTGTTGCACGGTAGTGATCTTTTCTGCATCTTCATCAGGGATCTCGCAACCGAACTCTTCTTCCAGCGCCATCACCAATTCAACGGTGTCCAAGGAGTCAGCGCCCAGATCGTTGACGAATGAAGACTCGATCTTGACTTCTGTTTCATTCACGCCGAGTTGCTCAGCTACGATTTTCTTTACACGTTGTTCGATGTTAGACATTCCATTACTCCCGTTTTAATTAAAATTCAAAATGCGCGTGCATTCTACCAAACTCGCGCCGATTTCCAAACTGCTTGATTACTCCATGTACATGCCGCCGTTCACATGCAGCGTGACACCGGTGATGTAGGCAGCTGCAGGACTGGCCAGAAACGCCACTGCGGCCGCGATATCGGCGGGTTGCCCGAGGCGTTTCAGCGGCACATGTTCGACCAGTTTGCTACGCTGCTCCTCGCCCAATGCCAGTGTCATGTCGGTGTCAATGAAGCCGGGCGCGACGCAGTTCACCGTGATATTGCGGCTGCCGATCTCCTGAGCGAGCGACTTGGTAAAGCCTGCCATACCTGCCTTGGAGGCCGCATAGTTGGCCTGACCTGGGTTACCCATGCTGCCGACTACCGAAGAAATGCTGATAATGCGCCCGCCCCTAGCCTTCATCATGGCACGCAACACGGCGCGGCTCAGACGAAATACGGACTTGAGGTTGGTGGTCAGCACATCATCCCACTCTTCATCGGTCATGCGCGCCAACAAGTTATCCTTGGTGATACCGGCATTGTTGACCAAGATCGATATTTCGCCGAACTGTTTGCGCAGTTCGCCCAGCACCTGCTCGATCTGCGCGGCATCGTTGACATTTAATGCCATGCCAGCCCCCTTGATGCCCGCTGCTTGCAGATAGTTACTGATAGCTTGCGCCCCGCTTTCGCTGGTGGCAGTACCGATCACAGTAGCACCTTGCTTGCCCAACTCCAGTGCAATGGCCTGACCGATGCCGCGTGAAGCGCCTGTCACCAGTGCGATTTGTCCTTGTAGCGTCATATTCCCTCCCCTTATGCGAGTGCAGCCAATGCTGTTTTGAGCGCTTCGCCATCGTTGATGGCTAATGCCTGCTGGTTAGTATCAATGCGCTTGTTTAGCCCGACCAGCACTTTGCCGGGGGCGCATTCCACATTATGGGTGATACCCTGTTTACCGAACGCCTGTACCGTTTCGACCCAACGCACTGGCGAGTACAACTGGCGTACCAATGCATCCTTGATGGCAGCTGCATCGCTGTATGAAGCGACATCGGCATTGTGCAGCACTGGAGTGGCAGGCACTTGCACGGCGACATTCTTGAGATAGTCGCGCAACTGTTCCGCCGCGCCCTGCAACAAACTGCAATGCGATGGCACGCTCATCGGCAGCATGATGGCGCGTTTTGCGCCTTTGGCTTTGGCCAACTCCATGCCGCGCTCCACCGCAGCACGATTTCCGGCGATCACCACCTGACCGGGAGAATTGTAATTCACGGCTTCCAGCACTTCGCCTTGCGCGCCTTCAGCACACACCGCACGCACTACCTCATCATCAAGACCGAGAATCGCAGCGATGCCGCCCACACCCTCCGGTACGGCTTGCTGCATGCATTGCGCACGGTAACGCACCAGCGGCAACGCATCGGCAAAACTCAATGCGCCTGCTGCGACCAGCGCAGTGTATTCACCTAGGCTGTGTCCGGCCATGATGGCTGGTTTCGCTCCGTTCTGCGATTGCCAAGCGCGGTACACCGCCACACCCGCTGTCAGCATGACGGGCTGGGTGTTCACCGTGGCATTCAGGTCAGCATCGCTGCCTTCGGCAACCAGTTGCCACAGGTCTTGTTTCAGCACATCGGATGCTTCGGCGAAGGTCTCGCGTACGGCAGCAAAATCTGCATAGCCATTCATCATGCCGCGCGATTGGGAACCTTGCCCCGGGAATACAAATGCGAATTTGGTCATATTAGAATCAGTCGTTAGTTGATAGACGTTAGTCGGTAGGTCGGGTTAGCGTAGCGTAACCCGACATTTTGGCTACCAGCGAATCAGAACTGCGCCCCAGGTAAATCCGCCACCCACAGCCTCGATCAGGATATTTTGTCCGGATTTGATGCGTCCGTCGCGTACTGCCGTGTCCAATGCCAAGGGAATCGAGGCCGCAGAAGTGTTGCCGTGGCGATCAACGGTGACCACCACTTTATCCATACCCAAGCCGAGTTTTTTTGCTGTTGCCTCAATGATGCGGATATTTGCCTGATGCGGAACGAGCCAGTCGATGTCCGAACCGGTCAATTTTCTATCATCAAGAATTTCCTCAACAACATCGCTCAATACCTTGACTGCAAACTTAAATACAGATTTACCGTCCATTGAAATCAAAGGGTCTGCTTTCAGCATATCGCGATGGCTTCCATCCGCGTGCAGCTTGGCTGCAACGATACCCGGGGTTGCACTGGCACGCAAAATTACTGCGCCCGCGCCATCCCCGAACAACACACAAGTTGTACGATCGTTCCAATCCAGCATGCGCGACAGCACTTCGGCGCCTACCACCAGAACAGTCTTGGCCTGTCCGCCGCGAATGTACATGTCCGCCGTATTCAGGGCATAAATGAAGCCGCCGCATACCGCTTGAATATCAAAAGCAGGGCCGCCATTCTTAATACCCAGCTTGTCCTGCAAGACGCAAGCAGTACCGGGGAACGCCATATCGGGCGAGGTGGTCGCCACGATCACCAGATCAATTTCGTCCGCATTGATGCCCGCTGCTTCAATCGCCTTTAGGCTGGCTTGCAGCGCAAGGTCGCTGGTCAGTTCATTTTCAGCCGCGAAGTGGCGTTCGACGATACCGCTACGCGAAAAAATCCAGTCGTGCGAGGTATCGACTATCTTTTCCAGATCATAGTTGGTTAGAACCTTGGCGGGTAAATAGCTGCCCGTGCCGATGATTTTTGAATGAATCAAAGCGCCTCCCCTGCATTTTGTTGACGTGCATGATGCCATTTTTCAACGTGCTCACTGATATGCTGCAACATACCTCCGCGCGCCTCTTCAGCCGCCCGTTCGATAGCACAAAGAAAAGCGAATGCATCGGCAGAGCCGTGACTTTTGACCACGATCCCTTTTAGGCCGAGGAAACTTGCGCCATTGTAGCGGCGATGATCCAGTCTGTGCTTGAAAGCGTTGAGTACCGGCATGGACACCAGTGCGGCAAGTTTGGTCAGTAGATTGCGGCTAAAGCCCTCTTTAAGGAAGCCACCCATCATTTTGGCCACACCTTCGGCTGTCTTCAATGCCACATTACCCACGAATCCGTCGCACACCACCACATCGGTCACGCCCTTAAAGATGTCGTCACCCTCGACGTTGCCATAGAAATTCAAATCGCTGGCTTGCAGCAATTCGGCGGCTTGTTTCACCACCTCGTTACCCTTGATGTCTTCGCTGCCGATGTTTAACAACCCGATCGTAGGGCGTTCGATATGTTCCAACGCAGACACCAGGGTGCTGCCCATCAGCGCGAACTGCAACAGATGCTCGGCGGAACAATCGACATTCGCGCCCAAATCGAGCATGCAGATTTGTCCCTTTACTGTAGGCAAAAATGATGCAATAGCAGGACGATCTATACCGGGCAAAGTCTTCAGCACATAACGTGCGGTGGCCATCAGTGCGCCGGTGTTACCCGCGCTAACGCAAGCAGAGGCTTCGCCGCCCTTCACCAGATTGATTGCAACGCGCATAGACGAGTCTTTTTTGCTGCGCAATACAATTTGGGGAGACTCGTCCATACCGACCACCTCGCTTGCCGCATGGATACGCAGGCGAGTTTTATCGGCAAAGCCGAGCTTATTCAGCTCTGCTTCGATAACGTCGGTCAAACCAACCAAAACTACGGTGTCGTTAGGATGTTTTTTTAGATAAGCGACTGCCGCAGGAACGGTTACCCGTGTCCCGTGGTCGCCGCCCATGGCGTCAATGGCTATCGTGATATCCACTGGGCGATCCTCTCGAACGAGAAATAGACGGAATTCGGACCCCCAAGGATGGGAGCCCATTCAATACGCCAAATGAGCTTATTCGCCCTTGGTTTTGACGACTTTTTTGCCGCGATAATATCCGCTAGGGCTGATGTGATGACGCAGATGCGGCTCACCAGTGGAAGGCTCAACCGCCAAAGAGGGGCTGGTCAAAAAGTCATGCGCGCGGTGCATACCGCGTTTAGACGGGGATTTTTTATTCTGCTGAACTGCCATGGTAACAACTCCTCACAAAAACTAATTACTGCTTCTTCTTTAAACCGGCTAATACCGCGAACGGATTGTCCGATTGCTTTATACCTTCTACTGCCGTGCTACACGTCCCTTCGGGATGTTTGGGCGCGAAAGGTAGACTTAACAACACCTCATCTTCGATCAGCTCAAGCAGATCCAAATGCGGAGTCGCCTCGATACCATCCGCCTCAACCTCATCCAACTTGTCGGGCGAAAGCAACTGCAAATGCGCAGCAACCTCGATAGGATAAGCGAACTCTCCCAAGCAACGCTGACAACGCAGATGACACACGCCTTCCAGCTCGACCTGCAACATATGCTGATCATTTTCTTTTGATCCGCTGACTTTATAAGTCAGCGTCCCATCCGAATTCGCCAGCATGTCACTCAGTCTGGGCATCGCTGCCAGCGGAATTTTTCCGCACAATTCCTCGCCGTTACGGGCAAAAACTAAGCTATCTATGAAAGGCCGTGCAAACATGAGGCGCGCATGATATATATTCCGCCCCACTCTGTCAAAGACGCACAAGGAATATCTTGAATTCTCAGCCGATTGTTCTAGCTTCGACCTCTATATATAGGGGGGAGCTATTATCCACCCTGCAAATACCCTTCCAAGTCGCAGCCCCCAACGTCGATGAGACCCCGCTTCCCGGCGAGGATGCCAAGCAAACCTCAATACGCCTCTCGCAGCTTAAAGCGCAGGCCGTTGCCAAGGATCACCCTAACGCGTTAATTATCGGCTCCGATCAAGTCGCTCTATTGGATGGACAGCAGCTGGGTAAGCCGCTCACGCATGATAACGCAGTGCGCCAGTTGCGTGCTATGCGCGGCAAAACCGTGGCTTTCTACACTGCGCTGACCCTACTGAATGCCCGCAATGGCACGATGCAGACGGATCTCGCGGAAACCCAAGTCAGCTTCCGCCAGCTCAGCGACGACGAGATCGAGCGCTATCTTGTTAAGGAACAGCCTTATCACTGTGCCGGAAGTGCGAAATCCGAAGGGCTGGGAATCGCGTTGATCAGCCGCATAGATGGCGACGACCCCAACGCACTCATCGGACTGCCTTTGATAAGCCTTGTTACCATGCTTAAAAATCAAGGTATTAATGTCTTGTAATTGAACAGACGGACGCCGCTGCCTGGAAGACGAATAATCGAAGTAGCATGGTTATTCGCTCACGCCTTGCTTTCATTCGACGTAACGATTGAACTCTCCGCAAGCGGCTTGATCGGCAACCAGACGGTGAATGTCGTTCCCATACCTTCCGTACTTTCAACCTCAATGCGCCCCCCGTGCTTCTGCACGATGCCATAAGAAATCGAGAGGCCCAGTCCTGTCCCTTTGCCCGCAGGCTTGGTCGTAAAGAAAGGTTCAAATAAGCGAGGTAAGTTTCCGACAGGAATACCTGTACCGGTGTCGGCAATCGCAATGAAAGCTTCATCTCCCGCATGCCCGGTGCGAATAGTGATTTTGCCTTCCTGGGGAATCGCCTGCGCAGCGTTCACCAATAAATTCATCAGGACCTGATTAATCCGCGAAGGAATACAGTAAATTTTGGGCAGATCGCCATAGTCCTTGTTCAAGGTGCAGTGGTATTTAATCTCATTCCAGACAATATTGAGTGTGGAATCTAGTTCGCTGTGTAAATCCGCCCACTGCCAATCATTGTTTTCAGTGCGCGAGAAGTTTTTTAAATCATTCACGATCTTGGATACACGAACGAGTCCTTGCCGGGTTTCCTCAATGAGCTGAACAAGATCGGTGCGCAGAAAGCCAATATCCTTCTTCTGCTTTAGCTCGCGTACTTCCGCAAGAGCGGTATTTCCCTCCGGGCAAATATTTTCAAGAACCTCATAGGCATCCAGCAGATCGAAGATATC
>JBAZYW010000016.1:13720-20513 GCA_041659125.1 Gallionellaceae bacterium
GCGAACCTAAATTAGAGGTGACAAAACCCACCGGATTATTGATCTCGTGAGTGATGCCTGCCGCCAGTTGGCCAATAGCGGCCATCTTTTCGGACTGCAATAATTGAAGTTGAACCTGTTGGTTTTCTTGCATGCGTCGTGCAACCTCGGCTTCCAGATAGGCATTCTGGTTCGCCAGTCTGTCGCGTGCACGCTTAAGTTCAAGCCGGGTGCGCACACGCGCCAGCACGATGGGCGCGCGGCAGGGCTTACTGATGTAATCCACAGCACCCAGTTTGAGGCCGCGTTCTTCATCTTCTGCCGAGTCCAGCCCGGTGACAAAGATGACCGGAATATCGCGGGTGGCGGGGTTGCCGCGCAAACGTGCAAGCACGTCATAGCCGCTCATACCCTGCATCACCACATCGAGCAGAATCAAATCCGGCTGCGGAACACTAATGGCGATCTGTAATGCACCTTCCCCGGAAGGTGCGGCTAACACGTCGTAATGCGTAGATAGAATGCGACAGAGGACGGTCGAGTCAATCGTATTGTCATCCACTACCAGAATTCTGGCTTGGGGTGTCTCAACCTGCTTATCCATACTCATTTGTCTGCCCCTCTCTGTCGGCTAGCGCCGATTAACACACGTCAAACTGACTGCCCCACTAAAGCAAGCGCAGCGTCTTTGATGCAGACGATTCCAAATAGCGGGGAAGCGTCACGATGAGGGTGGTCTGGTTTTCCTGATCGGAAACCTCTAACGAAATCTCCCCGTTTTGCGCCTCGGTGAGCAGTTTTGCCGAATAGGTTCCAAGACCGGTACCACCTTGCTTGCCGTAGGTGACGAACTTGTCGAAGAAGCGCTCGCGAATCTCGCCAGGAACGGCTCCCTTGTTTTGGATCATGATGCGCAGCGGAGTTTCATCCATCAGAGTGATACTCACTTTGGTTCTTTGGGGCGCCGCTTCGCAGGCATTCTTGATCAGATTTTGAAATAGGGAATTGCAGAACATGGCATCGCCCAACACCTGCGGCACCTCTTCGCCGAGCGGCACATCCGTGTCAACGGAGATAATGAGGTGCTTCTCCGCGAAGGTCGTGCGCGAAATCTCGCTGATGCGGCGCAAGATATCGCCGATTTTGACGGGCTGGGCATCCAGCTGGAAGCGTCCGGTTTCGATCTTGAAGAGTTCTTCCGACAGATTAATCATGTCGAGCACCTGTAGCGCGGTCTCTTCGATCATGCGCAATTGCCCGGCTTGCTTGCTGTTTCTCACCTCCCCTTCCAGCACTTGCACTAGCCCGATCAAGCCCGCCAGCGGGCTTTTTATATCGTGGCGCGTGATGTGTTCAATATCTTCGTGCAGGCGTGCACTCTCCAGCATGCCGTCGTAGTCGGCCTGTAAATGTTTGTGCAGTTCGACATAGCGCAGGAAATTGCGCACGCGCGGCCTAAGCACATCGGGATCGATGGGCTTGGTGACGAAGTCCACCGCGCCCAGCTCCAAACCCTTGTGACGCATGTCTTCTCCGGTCATGGAGGTGACAAAAATCACGGGGATGGTTTCCGAGGTGGGATGTTCACGCATGCGCTGAGCCACTTCAAAGCCATCCATGCCGGGCATCATAATGTCGAGCAGCACCAAGTCCGGCGGGTCGTTCGATTGACATATACTCAGTGCTTTTTCGCCGGTATGTGCGATACGTACCGAATATTCCTCCATGAACAGATGCGATAGCACGAGCAGGTTGTCCGGCGAATCGTCGACGATGAGAATCGACGGACGCACCTGTTCGACGGCGACTCTCGGCGCTACGGAAACAGGTGGCGCCGCGGCCGTCTCGTCCATTGCTGCCGGTGTGGCAGGTCGGGGCGTGCTTGAGCGGGGGCGCTGCGTCATGGCTTTTTCAACGCGTATGGCAAGACGATCCGTGGTGTAGGGCTTGACCAATAGCTCACTGACGCCGCAGGCAATGGCCTCCGCGACGTGCTCCCGCGCGGCTTCGGCGGTAATCATAATAAAAGGCAGATGCGCAAGCCGCTCATCGGCGCGCACCGCTTTGAGCAAATCGAGTCCCGTCATGACCGGCATATTCCAGTCGGAAAGCACGACGTCCACCTTCCGATTTTGCAGTATGCGCAGAGCCTCTGCACCGTCGTTCGCCGTTATGATGGTGTTGACACCCATCAAACGCAGCTGACCCGAAGTGACTTTGCGCATGGGCTCAAAATCGTCGACGACGAGAAATACGGTATTCTTATCGATCATGTCCTGTCTCCCGCACGTTGTGCTACATCGGCCTGCGTCGTTAGTTCCGCGTGTTGCTCCCGCGCATGCTTTAATGTTTCCAAAGCCTCGGGGTAAAGAAAACGCTCGATCTGCTGTTGCAATTCTTCCCCCAAAGGGCCGAGCGCGGCCTTGAGTTGCGCGGCATGCGTCTCAAAGACTTGGTTGGCCTGCACGCTGGACGCCGTCAGCATCGGCTCCAGTTTGGCCAGTATCTGCCGCACTGCCGCCCAGTCCAATTCACCCGCATAGGGAGCCGTAGCCTCCTCCGGCAGAGCGGTGAGTATCCCGGCAATCAGCCGCTGCAACCCAGTTTCGGCAGTGCCTGCCAGTTGCTCGATTTCCGTCGCATCGCGGCCATTCTTGATCGCCGTCTCCAGTTCGGCGGCCAAGCGCTGCATGCCGGTCGCTCCCAGATTGCCAGAGCTGCCTTTCAATGTATGGGCCAGCCGTCTGGCTTCGTCCCGATTTCCCTGAACCATGCGCTCGCGCAGCTGAATAATGTCATTGGCATGATCAGCCGCGTAGCGGCGCAGCAGGCGCTTATAGGCAGTCAAGTGTCCGTTCAGCACCTTGAGCCCCTGCTCGATTTCCAAACCGGGGATAGTCGCGAGTTCGCCGGGTACCGCCTCAGCCAAGGCTGTAGTGACGGGTCGAATAATCCCTGCGCTCGGTAGCCAACGCAGAATCGCACCGAACAGTTGCTCGGGATCGACTGGTTTGGCGATAAAATCGTTCATACCGGCGGCATGACAACGTTCGCGATCCTCATCGAAGGCATTGGCAGTCATCGCCAGAATGGGGAGCGTGGCACAGTCGGAAAGTTCGCGAATGGCTCGCGTTGCCTCCAGACCGTCCATGCCCGGCATCTGCATATCCATGAGAATCAGGTCATAGCCGCCGTTACGCGCTTTCTCCAGCGCCTCATAGCCGTCGTTGGCAACATCCACCTTTAATCCGACTTCAGTCAGGAGCTCTACGGCGATTTCCTGATTGATTTTGTTGTCTTCGGCCAGCAGGATGCGGGCACCGCTTGGCAAAGCTTGCAAGCTTTGCTCTGAAACGGCGGGGGCCTCGGCCAATTCTTCCACATTGAGTTTGCTCTTGCCTAGGCGAGTAGTGAACCAGAAGGTGCTGCCTTGACCAGGCATACTCTGCGCTCCCGCCTCTCCCCCCATAAGGCGAGCCAATCGCCGGGTAATGGCAAGTCCAAGACCGGTGCCGCCGAAACGGCGCGCGATAGTGACGTCGACTTGCTCAAAGGCGGCGAATAAATCCGCGATTTTTTCAGGCGCAATACCAATCCCGGTATCCGTCACTTCGAAGCGCAGCAGCAGGTCGGTTGCCGTTTCCTCCATATTGGAGAGACGTACCGTAATTTTTCCGCGCTCGGTAAATTTGACAGCATTGGAGAGATAGTTGAGTAGCGCTTGCGCGAGCCGGGTGGAATCACCCACCAGTACCGGCGGTAGCTCATCCTGTTCCACGACGATTTCCAGATGCTTGTCGCGCACCTTGGGACCGATCATGGAAATGACGTTATCGAGCATGCGGTTGAAAGAAAAGTCGGCGATATTGAGGCTCAGCTTGCCCGCCTCGATCTTGGAGAAATCGAGGATATCGTTAATAACCGAGAGCAGGTGCCGGGAAGCATTGACGATTTTCTCCAGCTTTTCTTCTTGGGAGGGATCGGCATGACCGCGCCGCAACAGATGAGTCAGGCCGACAATCGCGTTCAAGGGCGTGCGTATCTCGTGGCTCATGTTGGCGACAAAAGCGCTCTTGGCTGCGTTCGCCTCATCGGCAGCCGCTTTGGCTTGTCTCAACTCGTGCGTGCGTGTCTCGACCAGTTCTTCCAGATGATGGCGGTGTTGTTCCAGTTCTGCGGCAAGGCGTTTTTTCTCGGTGACATCTTCCTGTACCGCCACATAGTTGATGATGCGTCCGTCGGCTTGGCGGATCGGCGCGATGCTGGCGAAATCGGTGTATTCGCTGCCATCCTTGCGTCGGTTGATAAATTCGCCCTGCCAAGACAGGCCGTTAGTCAGTGCGTTGCGCAGGGCATCGTAATTTGCGCGCGGCGTTTTGCCGGATTGCAAGATTCGCGGGTTTTGGCCGAGTACTTCCTCACGGCTGTAGCCGGTGTTGCGGACAAAGGCCTCGTTTACATACTCGATATCGGCCTTAAGATCGGTAATGAAGATACTCTCCGGGGATTGCTCGACGGCAAGCGAGAGCTTGTTCAGCGTGGCATGCGCGCGCAGATTGATAATGCCATAGGCAATGTCGTCAGCTAGCTCACCCAGAAGTTGCGTTTCCTCTGCGTCGAAAGAATTTTTATCGGGAGCGTAAATGCTCAGGGCGCCGAAAACCCTACCGTCGTCAGCGAGAGGCAGCGCGATGTTTGCGGCGTAGCCACGGGCCAGTGCATCCTCTTTCCATGCTGCGAATCCCGGATCGCTGGCGATGTCATGGCATATCTGCGGTAACCCGCTGCGGATGGCACGGGCGATCGGCACTTGGCCCTTTTCCGTATCGCCCCAAGTGGGGTGCTCTTGTGATTGATAGTTGTTCTCGCCTCCCGACCAAGCAACCGGCGTGATGATTTTTTCCGGAGTGTTCCCGGCATAGACAATGGCTGCCATACAGTAGCCGCCATTTTCAACAATATTGCGCACGGCGGTTTGCAGCAGCGCTTCCTCGCTTGTTGCACGCACGAACGCCCGATTGCCCTCCGACAGCGTCCGCAGCGCCCGGTTAAGGCGGTTCAGCGCCTGCTCGGTCAGCTTGCGTTCGCTGATGTCGCGGGCAATGCTTTGGATATAATCACCACTGTCGAGAGTGATGAGACGGGATACGAATTCAATCGGTATTAAGCTGCCATCCGGGCGCTCGAAGCCAAGCGCGTTGGATCCCCCTTCGCCTGCCGCCACGACTTCCTCGAACTGGTGCCGTGCCGCCTCACGCAACGCCGCTGGCCACAATTCCCAGATATGCAGGTTCTTGAGTTCTGCCAATGTCCTGCCGCTTTGCTTCTCAAACTCGGTATTGCAATCGGCCACCAAGCCAGTAGCAGTATCGATCAGTACGATGCCGTCGCGTGCGTTAGCAAAGAGATTGTAGTAACGTTGCATGCTATCCGCGAGTGCGGAGGTACGTTCGCCCACTTGCTTGTCAAGACTCTCGTTTAGCAGGTTGAGCTGACTCTGAATGGCAGTTAGTTCCAGATTTTGATTGAGGGTATTTTCGTATACCGAGAGCAATAAGTTCAGTATTTGCTGGCCACCGCCAACGATAGTAAAGTTCTTGCCACCGTAACCCACCACCTCCTCGCGCCGCTCATCCTCACGCCGCCGTTCAATCGGCGCATACAGCAGAGAGCTGATGCGCCCCAGCAAATTTCCCTCGGTGAAGGGCTTAACGATGTAGGCATCGGCACCGGAATTGATCGCCTCGATGATGTCTTTCGGTTCCGACAGCACCGTAAGTAAGATCAGCGGAATACTCCACAGTTCATCGTCATACTTGATCGCACGACATAACTGAAAGCCGTTCATCAATGGCATGTTGATGTCACTCATCACCAAAGCCGGCCTGCGGGCACGCGCCATTTGCAGACCTTGTTCCCCGTCACGGGCTACTCTCACCGCGTAGCCCGCTTTGCTGAGAGTGCGGCGCAGCAATTCGGCCTCCACCGCACTGTCTTCGACGATCAAGATTTCCGGCAGTTTGCCTTGCGCTTGTTCACTCATGTCGGCTCCTTGCGTCGAGGTGCGCTGCTCACGCTGTTGCGGTTGTTCGCCAAGGCGCTCAGTGCCGGGGCAATTTGTTCCAAGGGCAGCACATTCTGCACAGCCCCCAATGCCACCGCCTCCTTGGGCATACCATAAACCACGCAGCTTGCTTCATCCTGGGCGATGGTGACACCGCCGCATGCAGCAATGTCACGCATGCCATCGGCACCGTCACGCCCCATGCCGGTGAGCATGACACCGACTGCGTCAGCGCCAAAATAGCGTGCCATCGCGCGCATGGTGACGGTCACCGAAGGCCGGTGACCATCGCAGAGCGGCGCATGCGAAAGATCAAACCGGCCAGCGTCGTCCAGTTCCAGATGTGCGTCCTCGGGAGCGAAATAAATAACTCCGGCTTGCGCTATTTCGCCTTGGCTCGCCTTGCGTACCTGCATCGGGGTAACTTCATCCAGCCATGCGACCAACTCGGAGAGAAAGTCGCTGCCAATGTGCTGCACGCACACCACCGGCAACGGAAAGTCGGCAGGCAAGTTGCCGAGAATCTCACGCAGTGCCTGCGGCCCGCCGGTGGAAGCACCGATCACCACGATGCGCACAGGAGTATGGGGCGGCAGTGCGGGGGGAGGTAAGAGCGGGCGAGGCGCGGCCACCGTGCGGCGCAGAAATACATGCACGCCGGCGACAATGCGAATCTTGCTGGCGAGTTCTTTAGCCAGCTTCTCCTGATCCGCCTCAAGAATAGCGCGCGGCTTGGAGAAGACATCCACC
>JBAZYW010000016.1:20523-20821 GCA_041659125.1 Gallionellaceae bacterium
AGCTGAAAGACGTTCAGTGAATTGGCCTCCACCGACACGCTCAACACCAGAATCGGGCGCGGCTGTTTCGACATGACTGTGCGGGTGAATTCCAGCCCGTCCATCACCGGCATGTGCAGGTCGGTGCAGATGATGTCGGGATTCAGCTGTGGCAGCAGATCGAGCGCTTCTTTGCCGTTGGAGGCGGTACCCACCACCTGAATATCGGGCGAACGGGACAGCAAGCGTTGCAGGATGTGCAACGCGATATGGGAATCGTCGATAAGCAGTACGCGGATCATGTCACGATCAACCTTTT
>JBAZYW010000017.1:0-20367 GCA_041659125.1 Gallionellaceae bacterium
CACCCCGAAAGATGGCCTTCAATATTCTGGCTCCCCGACCTGGACTCGAACCAGGGACCTGCGGATTAACAGTCAGGCGGTTTAATTTGCCATTCTGCCTTGCCAGTATTGAGGGTTGATGCAGACCCTGTCTAAGATAAATCGCCATTTTGTGTGATTTTAACATGCGGATTCAGGGCGATTGGAGACCATCTTAGACAGCCATCACGACTTGGTTGGCGGTCGCAGTTTCACGCCAGCGCTGCTTGATGTAGATCTCGGTGGTGGTCTTGTCTTCATGGCCGAGCAGTAGCTGGATCTGTTCGATCGGAACGCCGGATTGCCACATGTCGGTCGCCCCTTTTCCTTTCAGGTCGCGAAATCCGAACGACGGGATCTTCTCGGTGCCGGTCTTGGTGCGCTTTTTGTTTGCCGCAGCGATCGCGCGCTTGAGCATCGAGCTGAGACCGTCGTAGGTGTACTGCTGGCCACGATTGGTGCAGATCAGCGGTCGGCCGATCTTGGGGATGTCTCCTACCAGGCGATTGATCAGCGGCTCTAGATCGCTGGCGATCTCGATATCCACGGTCTTGCCGGTCTTGTTCTGGATGTTTCGGATGATCCGCTTGCCGTCTTTCTTCGGGAGGTTGGCCACTGTCCAGTAGATGATGTCGCTCTCCGGCCTTTGTAATGTGCGGTAGGTGAGTTCCATCATGGCTTGCACCTGGAGTGGCGCTTCTGCGAACACCTCACGATACTCATCATGCGTGACATAGCGCTCGCGCTTCTTCTCGGTGTTGCGCTCAATGCCGCTGGCACGCATACATGGGTTGACTACCAAGCCATCCACCTTGCCGGCGCGAATCAGCCATGAGATACAGGACGAGAGCGCGGCCTTCTCGCGGTTGGCGCGCACGGGGCGTCCGGATTGTGCACCGATCTTCAAATACTCTTGCACGTGGTTCGGCTCGATGTCGGTCGGCAGCATTGGCGCTTTGAAAAATATCTTCAGCGGTTTGATATCCTGGGTGTAGTCCTTCAGCGTGCGTGCCGACAGGTCTTTTGCTTTCACCCGTGCCTCACATTCCACGATGAACATGTCCAGCCAATATTCCATCGTGCCGAACAGGCCGAGCGAGTCGTTGTAGAGCTTGGCGCGCTCGTTCACCTTCTCTATGTCGGTGCCGAGTTTCTCCCAGCGGTTGTCGCGATGGACGTAATAAAACGCGCCATGCTTTGCATAGACGCGTGGTTCGAGACCGAGCGGATTATCTTTTCTGCGACCTGCCATGCGAGCCATACTAACCTTTCGAGCTGGAGAATGCCAAATGCAGCCCGGCGCGGTTGGGCTCTACCTTGGCGGGCTTGCGGTTCTTTCCTGCGGGATTCATTACTTCTTCAAAGTGGTTGCGCATCACGAGCGGCGCACCGTTCGGCTTTGTTCGCACGGTGATGCCGAGGCTGCGGATGAAGCGCATCTGTGCCGCGTGCTGGGTGAGTGGCTCGCATAGATCGTCGATCTCGGATTGTGCGAGCCACGGGGTCATGCGGGATCTTTCTCGTACTCGCAGCCGTATGGCCCCCGTGGGGTATCGCTGCAAAACTTGAAGCCTGTGGTGGTCACTTCAACCAGCGGTTTGCCGCAGAGCGGGCATTTCTCATCGAGCAGCTTGTGCACGCACTTGCCGTTTCCGCAGTTGAGGACGTTGCAGGAGTAGGTCATGGATTCTCCTTAAATGGTGCATAAGCCATGTTATTTTGCTGCAGCAGGCGCAGGGTTTCTTGGTCTATCAAAAGGCCCTTTTCTTTGCCCAGCTCGATCGCATACCGTTCCATGCCAAACATCTCCAGGAGCCATGCGTTCATTTCCGATCTAAATTCGTCGCTCACTGGAGTGTTCGGCATCAGCTGCAGCTTTGGGCGAATCATCGGATGATTGGAGATATGCACGGGGATGCCGAATAGGGTTTTCATGGCTTCACCATCTTGAATTCGATCACCCACACCCACGGGTTGGCGTCCCATGAGTCGGGGCCGTTGATGGATTCCCATAGCGATTTATAAGAGGCAATCCGGTCGCCGGTGAACCATGGCCAGCCGTCTGCCTGCTTTTCGGTCACTCCATAATTCCGCCAATAGTCTTGATAGTCGTCTCCGCCGGTTGGCTGGCTCAGCCCTTCAATACCCTCCGCTTCGGCGTCGTCTTCGCTGATGTCCTGCAGCCGTTCAACGCGGACGCTCACGATCTCCAGCAGGATGCGCGATGCCCATCGGGGCATGTGGATGGATGGCTTCCAGCGCTGCACGAGTTCGTCATCCAGCGTAATAAACTCAGGTGCAGGCCCACCATCGGCGGCGTATTCGCAATACTTCGGATTGTGAAAATCATCAGGGCTTGCGCGGTATTCGTTCTCCATCATTTCTGCATCCATTAGCGGGCCTTGCCACGTCTCGCGCACCCATAGCCGGTCGCCGATCTGGCCGTAGGGGCAGTCCGCAAAAGCCAGCGTGTACCATCCCGCCAGCCCAAACCAGCGGCCTTCCTGCAGTCGCCATTCGGCGATCTCGTTGGGGTGCCAGCAGTCGCCCTTGATCTCTTTGCACCAGTCGGATTGCTTCATCTTCACAACCCGCCGAGTCTGCGTCTTCGGGTCAACCTCGCGCAGCGTCGCGCGTACCATCGCGCCGTTCATCAGGACCGGGCGCTTGGTCATGCTGATGCTCCTGTCGGATTGACATGCGAGTAGCGCACCGGCTTGCCGGCGCCTTTGGCGTACTCGATCTCGCGGCGGGTGCTGTTGCCGATGTAGCCGCCGGGATTCACCACCAGGACGTTGTCGGCCAGATCGATTTTGAGCAGGTGGAGGTTATCCAGGGCGTGCTTCTCTGCATCGGTGATGCTGTCACCGTCGTTGGCGAACACACCTGGTGCGAGGACGATGTTGCCGCGCAGCGTCTCGATGCGGTTGAGCTCGTGGAACACGGTGCGGAAGCGGGTGGAGCCGCAGAGGCAGACGATCATGCTGCCCCCGCCTTCCTATCCATCCGCTCGATCTCAGCGATGATGAGAGCTGCAGCGCGCACCAGGTCGCGGCGCGGGTCTTTCGGCTTCCACCAGCTACGATCCCACGCTGCAGGCCACATCGCCGGTGGATGTTCAAGGCTCTGCTGCATGTACGGATTGATCTGGCAGCCAGCGTTCAAGGCATAGGCCGATCCGGCACAGCACAGGTCTCCGGAGTCGTGCTCATCGTCATGGGTTGCGCTCCAGCCTTCCTGCTGGATCTGTCTCTGGCGCTCTGCCAGTACGTCTTCAATTGCTTTGTTCATGCTGATCTCCTTTTCATCCTGCGCTCTTGGCGCTCCACCCGAAGCCGCCGCGCGGCTTCGGCAATCAAACACTAGCCGCGGTAGCGGCTTCCTTTTTGGTTCCCTTTCGTGGCCCCTTCGCCTTCGCGGGCGCAGCTTTGGTTTTCGGCGCGTCCGATTTCTGCGCTTGCGCAGCTGGGGTTGGGGTAGAAGAGGGTTTTAGTTTTCATGCCGCATCCCATCAATTCGGGGTTGGGAAAGGCCACGTTGCGGCTGGGCGCACCTTCTGAGCAGGAGCGGGTGCAGCTGCCGTCTCTGCCTTCTTTGGCTTGGTCTTCTCGGCCTTCTTCGCCGCTGCGACCGTGGCTTTGTGTTCTGCGGCCACTTCCTTGCGCATGCCTTCGGCATCGATGCCGAGTTCACCAGCCATCTCCAGCATGGTTTCGGCTTCGTAGCTAGAGTTTCCAGTGCTGATCTCTTGCACGAGCAGCGGCAGCTCGATACACAGCATGAGGTGTTGCGCTGGCGTGAGGTTAGGGAGGTTGTCGCCAAACTCTACGATATGCGATTGCCAGTCGATCTTTTCGCCATCCTGCTCGTTGGGCAGGGTGGTGTATTTGCGCATCAGCGCGACCATATCTTCGGTGTCGTAGTAGTCGGCGTCTTCCCACATCTGAACGGCCAGCCTGCGATACAGCTTCGGGAAGGTGTCCGAGTTGGGGTCGAGCATGTCGGCCTCGATCTGCGCGTGCAGGGTGTCGAAGAGGCGGCTGCGGAAGAGGTTCTCGACGGCGAGTTCCTGTTTCTCTTTCTCGCGTTCCTTGGCGCGTTTGTCGTCATCCTGTTGTGGCGATGCCTTGCTCTTCATGGTGATCTCGAATCCGGCCTCGCGCAGGGCTTTGGTGGCCTGCTCGATGTTGACGGTCTCGATCATGGTGTTGGTGCGGTGCGGATTCTCGACGATGGTCTTGGCCACCGCCGCTTTGCCGGTGTCCTTGGCCGGGGTGAGTAGCTTCGCTTCTTTGAGGATCTGGCCGTAGGTGCGCTTCTGTTCGTCGCCCGGCACTTTGGCATCCAGGGGAATCAGCCCGTGGTCTTGCAGGTGCTCTTCCGGTGTCTTCATCCAATTGGGGATCAGCTTCTTCGCATCCTTGCCGAGCAGCAGCTTGTTGCCTTTCTCTTCCGCCGCCTTCTGCAGCGCCAGCACGTGCGCGGTCTTTTTCATCGCGTGGCAGACGGGGTCGGTGCAGACGTTTTTACCGTCCACGTCGTCGAATAGTTCGGGCTGGTTGCCGGTGCGTTTGGTGCAGTCGGTGCAGCTGCCAGACTTCGGTACCAGCGCGGCATCCTTGATGTCGAAGGGTGCGTCGGCGAGATCCAGCATGTAGCGGTCTTGCAGGATCTCGCGCGCTTTGCGGTAAGAGAGTGCCTTGTCGCCTTTGACCGCTCCGCTTGAGCTGTAATCGTTTTCCACTTTGCGCGTCACTTCCTTGAGCGCTTCGATCTGCAGCTTGTGCACGGGGATGCGCGCGATCAGCAGCGCGGTGCTGGCATCCAGTTCGCCGGCATAGAACGCCTCGCGCGCTTCCGGGCACAGGTCGAGCAGCTTGAGGCGGGCGTAGATGGTGGCGCGGCTGACACCCATGGCATCGGCGATGGTGTTGGCGGTGTAGCGGTTGCCCTCGGCATCGGTCTGCTGCATGAGCTTCTCATAGCCTTCGGCTTCTTCGAGTTCGTCCAGGTCTTCGCGCTGGCCGTTCTCGATCAGCTGGATGGTCAGCACTTCTAGGTCGGTCAGTTGTTTAATGAGGATGGGAACCTCTGCCAGACCGGCGATCTCGGATGCGCGCCAGCGGCGCTCACCGGCGACGATCTCATACCAGACGATCTCCGCTCCGTCGACGACTTCGGTTCTTTCACGCACCAGAATGGGCTGGGCGATACCGATCGGCGGGCGCATGGATTGCGCCAGCTCGGTGAGGCTGGCGCTGTCCAGTCCGCGCCGTTTGCGCGGGTTGGTGGGCGAGGGGCGCAGCTTGGTGCGGTCGACCAGGATGGCTTCGAGTTGGGCGGGGGTGGTGGTTGCGTTCATGGCTTACTCCTGAGTTGTGTGGGCGAGGATGGTTTGCACTTCATGCCGTGCAAGCACGAGCGAGATGCCGTCTTTGCAGATGGCGATGCCGCCGTCCTTGCGGACTCCGAAGGCGAAGTTGTATTCCGCGTCGAATGCGGCGATGGGATGCTTGGCGGTCACAGGCGCCGGTGCGGCTGCGGGTTTTGCCGGCGTGGGCTTCTTCGCGGTCTGCGGCTTGGCCTTGGTTGGTGCGGCAGGCGCTTGGGGGGGGGGCTGGATACAGTGCGGCGTTTTTGCCGGAGCCTTCGCGCTTGATGTCTTTGATGGTGTACATCAGGTTCACCACTTGCTGCAGCGTGGTGCCTGGCACTTCCTTTTCGACGGCGGCATGCAAGGCGTCGACCTTGATGCCCGGTTGTGCTTTGACGATCTCGATGATCGCGGGGGTGATACCTTTGGAACTGCCCATGGTGGTCTCCTGTTGAATTGAAGGAATCGGCTTCACTTCTGCAGTTTTTGGCTGCACTTTGAGTTCTGGCCGGATGATGAAAGAGCGAGGCGCTTGCGGCGTGATGCTGAATGGCGGCGTATAGGCGGGCACGCTGCCGGTGAGCCAGTAGGCGAGATAGTTCTTGCCTTCCTTGAAACCGGAGCAGCGGTTGATGACCTTCTCGCCATAAAGCTGCTCGATGAGGTCGTAGAGTTCCTGGATGTCGTCACAGATCGGCTCGGCGATCTTGCGCAGGGCATCCAGCATCACAGGCTTCTGGCCGGACGATCCGGCGAGGGCTTTGAGGATCTTCTCGCGGAGGTCTGCCTTATGCATGGCACTCAACCTTGTGCGCGCCGAACTGGTGGCCGACTTGGCCGCGTGATTCGGGGTAGCGGTTTTCGATATAGCAGGCCTTGCAGCAATCGTTCAGGCCATCGCCGGTGCTGGCCGCATAGAAGAACTCGCTGTCTGCCGGCCAATACTCGCGGCACTTGGTGCAGCGTTTCTCCAGCTCGCCGTCTTCGCCGAGGCGATACGTGCCGCGTTTGAAGCGCAGTGCCTTGAGCCGTTCGGATGGGGCGGCGGAGAGGATGGTGTGGCTCATGATTGCCTCTCTGCAGCATGTTTTTCAACGCGTTCGCGCGCCTCGTCGATGGTCATTTCTCCAGTGATGAGCATGCGCAAGGTTCCCGCCAAGTAGCCAACCTGGTAATTTGGATCGCTCCCCATGGTTGGATTTGAAGCCTCCACCATCTGATAGATGGCATCGTTGTTGTCGAACAGATTCATGCTGCCTCCCGTTCCTGCGCGCGCAGTTCTTCGCAGGTCTCGCGTGCCTTGTAGAGCGCCAGCACGTCAAGGTAGGGCAGGGCTTCTTCGGCCTTTTCGGCGCCGGCGAGGACGGCGGCTTGTTCAAAGAACGTGAGTGTCCAGACGCCAGTGCGATCGCCGCGTGCGCCGCAGTCGTTCATGGCGCGCATGGCACCTTCGATGACGACCATGATGGCGGGGTCTTGGGCGGGCGTTTGTAGAGCGCCGCCCAGATGATGTTGAACGAGCCGCCGATCTTGTCGAACTGGTCTTTGCTGAACTGGCCGAGGCGGGCCATCATCAGCGAGTAATGCAGATCCTTGCCGAAGGTATCGAGCAGCGATTTGGTGATGGGGATGCGCGCCTGGAAGCGTTTGGGGTTGTATGGCTTGCGGCGCTTTTTGGTGGAGGCGGTCATGGGTTGGCCTCGATCTCGGCGATGATGGCACGTGCCTTGTCGACCCATTCTTGCGAGTGGTTCGGGAGCAGATCTTCGACTAATGCGCCATGAAGTATGTTCAGCAGCTTGTCGCGCTGTTGAGCCACATTGCGGTGCTTCGCATCCAGTTCGTTATATCCGACCTGCAATGCTTTAGCGTTGGCGATCCAGCATTTCTCAGAATCCTTTGTTTCCGCGAGCTGGCGTTCAAGCGATGCAAGATGCTCGTTCTTCTCGTGGTCACAGCAGCATGTTTCAGGATGGCAGTTACACATTTATTTCCACCTCGGTTTCGTTTTAACTTCCAACTGGCAGGTGCCTTCCCGCCGATCCGTCTCTGTGCTACATGGCGCGCCAAGCGCCCAGGGGTGCCACCATTCGCTGATGCTTTGCTCGGGTGTCGCGGTGTGCGACCAGAGCAGTGCGGCGATGGCGAGCAGGGCGCGGGTCACGGCAGCGTGTCTCCTGCCATTGCCCACGCCTGGCGCCATCGGTGGCCGCGCTTGAGGTAGTGGGAGAAGTTGCGCCAGAACGTGCAGACGTTTAGAACGCGTTTGCGCAGGCGTTGCCCGATCGGGCGGGTGTTGCTCTGGGGCTGTAGGCGGATGATGTTCATGCGGCCTCCGGTTTGCAGACGATGGCGAATTGCGCGGGGATGCTGTGCAGATCGCTCAGCACTTCGCAGATCGCTTTGAATGGGTTGATGGCCGCGATCACGTAAGCCACGGCGCCGGAGGCGAAGAACACGGTGACGGTGTAGAGCTTCATGCCGGCACCATAGTGTCGAGTCCGGACCATCCCGGCCCGGCGGTGACTTCATCGCTGCAGCAGGCCATGCCGGCGGCGAGGGCGAGTTCGAGCTGGTCGGCCTCGTCATCCGGCGCGTAGAGTTCGTGCGCGCGGGGGCCGGCAAGGTGGATGGCGCGGGCGTGCAGGGTGTTGATGTGCTTCTGCGCCTCGGCTGCCTGGATGGGGTTGCCGAGGTTCTTGAGCCAGTCCAGTTCGCGGGCTGCACTGGCGATCTTGTCTGCGCAGGGGAAGGCCGGCGCGATTGCGTTATCCATTGAGTTCTCCCTTGGTTGGTATGACGGAAAGCAGAAAGAGCGGTGCATCCGGCTCTGGATTGATGAGGTCGTAAACCTCGCCTGGCGTGCGATGTGCGCCCATGGCGGAAAGCGCCTCGACGATGGCGAGGTGGTCGCCGTAGTTCTCGGGGATGATGGAGTAGACGATGGCGAATTCCTGCACGTCGATCTTGGCCAAGAACACGCTGCCTTGTTCGCGCAGCACGCTGCAAAGCTCTTCAAACTTGGCGACCTTGGGGCTTGCCTTGTTGAGCCGGTCGAGGCGTTGCAGCGCGTCGCGCATGATGGTGAGTTGTGCGGTTTCGATAAGCATGCGGTCTCCGATCAGGCGGCGAGTTGTTGGTGTACTTCGTATTGGGTGCGGTGCTGGCGGCGCAGGGCGGCGATGTTGTAGCCGCGGCGCCGGATGTTCTCGAGGCATTTGCCGCACTGGTTTTCTTCGGGGGCGGTGAAGAAGTTGGGGAAGTCCACGATGCGGTAGTGCGCGCCATTCTTGGGCGCGAGGCCGCATAAAGAGCGCGGGTGCCCGATGTGGGTGTGGACTTTGTTGCTGACCGGTTGTGCCATCTTCGCCTCCGTTTGGGGGTTAACGTGGCGGAAAGTATAGAGCGGCTAAACTTATAAAGTCAAGCTCGGCTAAACATTATGGCAAAATGCAAACCGCAGGGGTGTCCTGCGGCTTTTATTGGAGGTTGGGATGAATATGAAAAAACCGAAGTTTGAGCACAAGGTCAGTGCTGCGATAACGATATTGATCTACGGTGTTGGTGACGTTGGGCTTTCTCTTAAGGGAACACTGATGTGGCCATACAAGAACATCTCAGACAAGCAGGTGCGCGCGGAGGCGGCTACTTTTCTTTCACATGTCCTAACTGGTGTGCTACAAGAATCGCATCCTGAGCGGATTGAGCAGATTCTGAAAGATCAAGACGAGCGCCTGTCTTCTGTGCTTGAGATCGAACAACAAGATGCCAGAATCCCGTGTCGAGACGAAGAACCATACCCGGATTAATTTCGATGGGCGAGTCGTAAGTTTTTTGGCCGCAGTCGCCTTCATTGCAAAGATAGTGGAGGCGATAGCGATAGGGGGCTGTGGTCATCGCCACCTAGCTTTTTCGTCATCTGGAATTTGCTCCCACTCATTGCAGAAAACCTCCATTTGGCCTTTAATTTTTCCGCAGAAGCGTTGTACTGCAATACCTTTCCGATTGCGTACCCATTGGAATACTCCGGTACCGCCAACGACTAGATAATTGTGAACTACCGTATCCTTGATGTAGCTTGTTCTTTCGCGCCGCTCTTTGGCGTCGTGCACGGTGGTATGTAGTTTGAGCCAGAGGTACGACCCTCTGATATTGTCTGGCGTGATCTTGCATGTAACCCCATCGCGCTCGGCATCAAGGTGTGCACACTCGTACTCGAAGCGGCTAAATTGGTCGCAATGGGCTATTACTGGGGACAGAAGCAAAATAACAAACGCTAAAAATTTCATGACCAAGTCCGCATAAAATCAAAGCTCAGTTGAATTTGTAGTTGGATCACGTTATTGGGTGCCGTTGTGATCCTTCTTTGAGCGCGCCAGCAGTTCAGAATATACACTCCCTTCGCGCGTCAACTCGGCAACCATATCATCGGGCAATTTTTCGGCGACCTTAAGCAGCTCTCTCACTGGCTGTTTCATCTTTGTCGTGTAGTCCTGAATCTCACCGGTGAGTACCCAGTCGACCGAAAATGATAGGTGCTTTCGAAGTTCAATAAGGCGATCTGATGGGGGGGTGGTGAGATTGGCTTCCCATTGGGACACCATCCCTTTCGACACATCGCACAATTCACCGAATCTTTCTTGGGAAAGTTCGTTTTGCTTTCTTAGTTCTCTAAGTCTGGCACCAATACTCATATTTGAAGTGTATAGCCGAACTAAAGCCCCGTGGTTTAGCTGCGCTTGACTTCCATTGTTTAGTGGCATTAAACTATTCGGCATGGATATTCCAATCGAAAAAGTTATTGAGGCTGGTGGCGGGTGCGTATCGCTGGCGCGCAAGCTAATGATCAGCAAGGGCGCTGTATCTCAGTGGGAAAAAATCCCGGTTGGCCGCGTTTTGGAGGTGTCTGCCATTACTGGTTATGCGCCACACGAGCTGCGTTCGGACATTTACCCGGCGCCAAAGATTCAGGAGGCCGCGTAATGCGCACCTCAACCAAACCCCGTTTCTCCTCCCTGAGCGGGTGCCGCGTCTTAAGCGGCTCTGTGCCGTCCAGTTTGCGCTGGGCGGCATTTTTTTATTTTGGCGGGTTCGTGTTGCTGGCCAGCAGGCTGTGATCGAGATCGTCCAGCGGTCGGCCGCAGCTGGTGCAGCGGTAGCCGTTGAAGTGGAAGGGTAGAAGTTTGTCGCGGCGCTCGGTGTTTGAGTGTCCGCAGTGACGGCAGGTGTGGACGAAGTTGTCGCCCTGCAGGGCGGTTGGCATCGGAGGTTCCTTTCGTTGTTCGGTTTCAGGTTTGGCGATTTGAAGCTTAGCACGGTTGGGATCTCCCACTTTTTCAGAGCGGCGGGTGCGCCGCTCCCCATGTGCCGAAAGGTACGCGGATGCAAGAACGATAAAAACAGTAATCGACAGGGAGAATTATTGTGACGCTAAAACTTGATGATTCGACTGTGCTGGGGGCTTTGTATGGCGCGGCGAAGAAGTATCCGGGTGGAATCAGGCAGCTTGCCGCTGATATGGATATGCCGGAGTCGACGCTGTATGCCAAGTTGCGCAACGAGAAGGGCTATCCGCTCGGCATCGATGAGGCGGTGGAGATATTGAATTTTATGCGTGGGCAGGATGTGCCTGGCTGGCAGAAGGCGGTGCAGGTGTTCTGTCACCAGCTGGACCATCTGGCGGTTCCGATCCCGCGTGCGATGCGCCTGGGCGATGTGGCCGGGCTGCAGCAGGTGAGCGAGATGATGCAGGAGGTGGCGGATATCGCGCATGCGTTGTCGGACGGCACAGATTCTGGAAAAGACGGCGGCCGGCAGATCACCACGGCCGAGTGGAAGAAGATCGCCGAGACGCGCGAATTTTACAAAGCGCTGCACATGGCTGCGAAGAAGAAGGGGCTGGTTAATTGATGGCTCCTGCAATGAACTCCTTCCTCCTTAGGAAAGGTGAAGTACCGCAGCAACCACCGCGCCGATCAGCGCGGAGCCATAGCGTAGGCATTGGCCGGATGGTTTGCCCTCATACAAAGGCGGCGCATGGCTGATCGCGTCGACTTCAAACAGATTGCGTCCGCCGCGCTCGATTCTATCGAGCGCCTACTCGGTGCATGGCTGCCGGGCGGTAAGCGCGAGGGGCACGAGTACAAAGCACTGAACCCCAATCGCGCAGATCAAAGGGTCGGTAGTTTCTCCATCAACTTGTCAAACGGCCGCTGGGCTGATTTCGCAGACGCTGATACCGACGCCAAAGGCGGCGACCTTATTAGCCTTTACGGGTATTTGCACAATCTTGAACCGCTCGAAGCGGCTCGGGAGGTTGCGCAGCAGGTCGGTATCCGTATCGAATCCGAAAGACTTAGTTCGCGGCCTGCGCAAGCTGGGAAAGGGGTAGAAATGCCTTCGGCTACCCCGCCAAAGAATGTCCCCGACGAAGAAAAAGAGAAGAAAGATGCCGTTTGGGTGCCGATTTTGCCAGTACCTAAAGATGCGCCAGAGCCTCCTATTGCTCATACCTACCGCGGTAAATATTCGCGACATTGGTCATACAGGAATGCTGAAGGAATGCTGCTGGGCTTCGTCTGCAGGTTTGAAAAATCTGACGGCGGAAAAGAGACGCTGCCGCTGACGTTCTGCAAGAACGAAAAGACTGGCGCTCATGATTGGCGCTGGCTGTCTTTCCCTGAGCCTATGCGGCCGCTGTATGGATTGGATAGGCTCGCCGCGAATCCGGAAGCGTATGTTTTGCTGGTGGAGGGCGAGAAGTGCGCCGACGCGGCCCAGGAACAATTCCCTGACCGTGTGGTGATTACTTGGCCGGGTGGCTGCAAGGCAGTCGACAAGGCCGACTGGTCTCCGCTTCAAGGTCGGAAGGTGGTCGCGTGGCCAGATTGTGATTCTCAACGCGAGAAGCTGACTAAGGACGATAAGGATGCGGGGCTGCTGAAGGAAGACAAGCCTTTCATGCCGGAAGAGAAGCAGCCGGGCTTTGCAGCGATGCGCAAAATCCGCGAGAAAGTCACTCCAATCGTTGCTCGTTGGTGGGATATGAAGATTCCCGCTCCTGGAGAGAAGCCTGATGGTTGGGATGTTGCTGATGCCATCGAAGAAGGACTGCATGGTGATGAGCTTGCGCAATTCATTCGTTCAAACATGCGCGAACTCGCAATTGAAGAAAGCATTTATACCGCAACTGCAGCTTCCGCAGAGGATGCGGATAAGGCGCCGTGGATACCAGACTTGATTTACAAGAAGGGGGAGCTGGCGGCCTGCCTATCCAACGTGTATCAGATCCTGTCGCATCGCAAGGAATGGTTTGGCGTGATCGCGTACGACGAGTTTTCGTTGCGTGTGGTGAAGCGCAAGGAGCCGATGTACGCCGGTGGCGCGATCGGAGAGTGGACTGACGTTGACGATTCGCGCACGGCGATGTGGTTGTCGCGGGAATATGGGTTCACACCTTCGTCGGCGCTGGTGTCGGAGGCCGTCCGTACGCTGGCCATGGCCCATGCTTTCCACCCAGTTCGCGATTACCTGCAAAAACTGAAATGGGACGGCATTGCTAGGCTGGATCATTGGCTGGCTGACTTTCTTGGCGCGAAAGATCGTGAATACGTTCGGCTTGTCAGCCGTTGGTGGTTGATGGGTGCCGTCAAGCGCGTCCTGCAGCCTGGCTGTAAGTTCGACTATTGCCTGGTGCTTGAAGGTGAGCAGGGGAAAAAGAAGTCCAGCGCATTCTCGGTGATCGGAGGCGAATGGTTCGGCGATACCGATCTGGACTTCGCAAACAAGGACTCGATGATCGCGCTATCCGGAAAGCTGGTTTATGAGCTGGCAGAACTGGGTGCTTTGGCCCGGACAGATGAACGCCGGCAGAAGTCGTTTCTGTCCAGGCGTTATGACGAATTCCGCCCACCTTACGGCAGGACATATATCAAATCGCCGCGTCAGCTAGTGTTCGGTGGTAGCACGAACGAATGGGAATGGAATAAGGACCCAACTGGAGGACGGAGATTCTGGCCGATTGAATGCGGTGACATCAACATCGAAGGTCTTATCGCCGCTCGCGATCAGTTGTTTGCTGAGGCACACCACCGAGTATTGGAGGGTGAAAAATACTGGCCAACAGCGGATGAACAAAAAACCCTGTTTGACCCTGAGCAACTGCGCGTCGAACAGCCGGATGGATTTATTGATGTATTGCATGACTGGGTGAATAAGCAGGTCATGGAGTTTTCGCTTGCTAAAGCGATCATGGAGGGGTTGGACCTCGATGCATCGAAGATGACACGAGACATTCAGACTAGGGTAGGGACAGCGCTCCGAAAGTTGGGGTGCGAGCGTGTCGAGCGGCGTAATGGTGCGGTTAGATTCTTGTACAAGCCCCCCGTTAGAAATGGGGCAACGTCGACGAGTCAGTCAGCACAGCCAACCATGGAGGACGATTATGAGCCGTTCTAAGGTCTCGATCTTCCATACCTTCCAGACGTCTGCGCATAGGTATGGAAGGCTACAAGCCGCGAGCCTGTTGGTGGTTCCATACCTTCCATACCTTCCATACTTTCCGACACCTGCGCACATAGGCGGGCGCACACGCGCGCACACGCGCACGCATGTAATTAATTTTTTGGTATGGAAGGTTTGGAAGGTATGGAAAGCCGCACCAGATAAGGAGTCCAAGGCTCCATACCTGCTCCACACCTCAAGAAGGTATGGAGCATGGGCGGCTTGTGGGAATGACGCCATGGAGATTAGAGGATGAGCGAACTACAGGATAAGGCCGCTGCGCTTGAGGCGCGGCGCAAGGCGAACCGCGAGGCGTTTCCGGCTGTGGCGCAGATCGTGGATGAGTTCACGGCGGCGTTCGGAGCGGTGAAGGTGCTGGGCGGCACGGAGTTCACCACGGGGCAGAGCTTCGGCTGGGTGAGGCCGCCATCGCCGAACTGCGATTCCTGTACCGGCCACGATGAGCGCGAGGGGAATGGCGCTTGCAGCCGGATGGATTACATCGCTGAGGGGCACGACAGGCCGGAGCCGAGCAAGGTGTTTTGTGGGTACCGGATGGCGAGGTCGCCGAGGATTGCGGAAAAGGAGCAGGCGAAAGGTGGCCGGAGATGAATGAGATCGAGAATGCGCTGCCGTCGATGATGTACGGCGATCCAGCTGAGTGTGTCGACAAGATACGGCAGGAGAGGGCCAAGGCAAAGCGCAAGGCAGACCGTGAGCGTCGGCACAAGAGCATGCGCATTCAGGCATCGGTGCGCAAGGTGATGAGAGACGGTGGGGATAAGCATGGCAAACGATGACATCACACAGAGGATGATCCGATGGGCAGAGTGGCTGCTGCGGGGTGATGGTGGCGGACTCGGATTCCCGCGCGAGTGTTCGTATACGCGGATGCAGCAAAGGGGCGACGGCGGCTACTGCTCGCCCGAGGTTGATCTGGAATCGGCCGAGACAGAGAAGGCGGTGCAGGCGCTTGAGCAGGATCTGAAGCTGGCGGTGCAGGTGTACTACCTGGCAAGCGCAACTCGGGAGACTCAAGCCCAGTACCTCAAGTGCCATGTGCGCACCATGGAGCGCCGAGTAGAGCGCGCCCATGTTCAGATCATGCAGCTGCTGGATGACGTCAGTCGGAAACGCAGGGTAAAAAATCTTTCACGAACCTGTTGACACGCCGCCGTGAAATCACTACATTTCGGCTACTCTGTTTATCAGTGCCTCTGCAGCAAGCCCACAACCCGCCCTGAGCGGGTTTTTTCATGCCCTCACTAGCCGCCAAACCCTGCCGCCACGCTGGATGCAGCGCACTGGTACGCGACGGTGGCGGCTACTGCCCAGCCCATAAGCGTGTGGTGCAGAAGAAAGTGGACTCGCGGCGAGAATCCTCGACCAAACGAGGCTACGGCTACAAGTGGCAGAAGGCGCGCGAAGGATACCTGCGCAGCCATCCGTTCTGCGTTGATCACCAGAAGGCCGGCCAGCTGGTGCAGGCCACAGTGGTCGACCACAAGATCCCGCACAGGCTGGACGAAGCGATGAGCAGCGGCGATGCCGACCGCATCGCCAAGGCCAAGGCGCTGTTCTGGGATCAGGATAATTGGCAGTCACAGTGCAAGACGTGCCACGACAAGAAGACAGCGACAGAAGACGGCGGCTTCGGCAACACCAGAAGTACCAGAGGGTAGGGGGCATCAAAAGTCCACAGCCCTCGCCCTCTAGACCGAGCGCTTAGTCAAATTTTTACGTGCGGGGGTTTCAGGGGAGGGGGGGGTACCCCCGGGGGGTAGTCCAGACGTCCGCACAGACAAAAAACCAAACCAGCTCCGGCTGGTTTTTCATTTTCAGGAGTTCCAATCATGGGAGCACGCGGACCGAAGCCATTGCCGTCCAACGTGCACATGCTGCGGAACAATCCGAGCAAGAAGCCAGCTGGCCAGTTGATGGATTCGCTGCAGCCGGAGATCGAGATACCCGGTTGCCCGACGCACCTCCTACCCGACGCGAAGAAGGAGTGGAAGAGGATCGCGCCCGAGCTGGAGCGCTATGGGCTGATCAGCAAACTCGACCGTGCGGCGCTGCAGGCGTATTGCCAAAGCTACGCAGAGATGGTGTTCGCCGAGAAGCGACTGAATGCCGAGATCAAGCGCGAGGCCCAAAAGCGGGAAACGGTCGAGGCTGCCGGCGCCGAGTACGATGGCGGCGACGGGTTCATGGTGAAGACCGTCAACGGCAACCTGGTCTACTCCCACTGGTGGGTGATTGCGAACAAGGCGCGCCAGCAGGTAGACCGCTTCCTGGCGAACTTCGGCATGTCGCCCAGCTCGCGCGGCCGAGTTAACCCCAGCAACCATCTGCAGCGCAGCCTGTTCGACGACGAGGAAGGTGGCGAGAGCGCCGGCGGCTTCGGCGCGATATGAGCGAGAAGGATTTCGCGGCCATCGCGACGCAGTACGCGCGCGACGTGGTCGAAGGAAGACAGATCGCCTGCAAGTGGGTTCGCCTGGCATGCCAGCGCCACCTCAACGATCTGGCTCGCGCCGAGGCTGGCTGGATTTACCAGTTCAACCCCAAGCTGGAGGACAACAAGGGAAAGACCTACCGCCCGGCGCAGCGCATCTGCGAGTTCGCAGAGCGGATGCCGCACATCAAGGGAGCATGGGCTGGCCGTGGCGAGAAGATAAAGCTGCAGCCATGGCAGGTTTTTATTTTTGCATGCGTATTTGGGTGGATTACCACTGCCACAAAAACACGCCGCTTCCGCGTGGTGGACTTGTTTGTCCCCCGCAAGAATTCCAAATCGACGGTTGCTGCGGTCATTGGTTTGTACATGTTGGCAGCAGATGGAGAGTTCGGCGCCGAGGTCTATAGCGGGGCAACAAGTAAGGACCAGGCGCTGGAAGTGTTCCGGCCCGCACGGCTGATGGCGATTTCTACGCCTGAGTACCGCAGCTATTACGGCGTGGTACCGAACATCAGCAACCTAGCCATCATCGACACCAACTCGAAGTTTGAGCCGGTGATCGGCAAGCCGGGCGACGGCGCATCACCCAGCTGCTGGATCGTGGATGAGTACCACGAGCATAAAACGGCGGAGATGTATGAGACCGGCGAGACAGGAATGTTGGCCAGGGCGCAACCAATCCTGCTCACCATCACCACCGCAGGAAGCAGCATCGGTGGTCCGTGCTATCAACATCAGGTCGAGCTGCAGAAGGTTCTTGAGGGAACCATCCCTGACGAACAACGCTTCGGGATTATCTATACCGTAGATGATCCAGAGAAGGAGTGGGCAACAGAACTCGGATTGCGTAAGGCAAACCCGAACTGGGGCATCTCGATCAATACGGAAATCGTTCTTGGCAACCTCGCCAAAGCGCTGTCCGACCCGAGAAAACAAAGCACATTTAAAACCAAGCACCTCAACATCTGGACGAATGCGCGAGATCCATGGCTCAACCTGGAAAACTTGCAGGCATGTGCCGATGACACGCTGACGCTGGATAGCTTCAAAGGCGAGGAATGCTGTCTCGGGCTGGATTTGGCCAGCAAGAAAGACATCGCGTCGGAGGTGTACGAGTTTAGCCGCATGGTAGGTGGGAAGCGCCACTACTACGCAATCAGCCGTAACTACCTGCCGGAGTCGGCGGTGCAAGAGCCCGAGAATGCGCACTACCGTGGCTGGGTAGAGCAGGGCTACATCATCGAAACACCCGGCAGCATGACCGACCTGGAATTGATCCAGGAGAACATCCTCGAAGCGGCCGGCAAGGTATCTATCCGAGAAGCCGCAAAGGACCAGCACAACAGCGCCCAGCTCGGCGCGAACCTGGAGAAGGAAGGACTGACCGTCCTCGATGTACCGCAGATCTCGAAATACCTGAGCGACCCGATGAAAGATATCGCGGCGCTGGTCGACGCTGGGCGTTTTCACCATGACGGCAACCCGGCGTTCGTGTGGATGCTCTCGAACGTTGAATGCAAAGAAGATGCAAACGAAAACATCTTCCCGCGTAAATCGAGCGAAGAGAACAAGATCGACGCGGCCACCGCGCTGATCATCGCGCACTCGCGCATGATGCTTGAGGCAGAAGAACAAGACGCATCACCGGAGATAATCATTCTATGAATGCAACACCGAGCTGGTACAACGAAGAGCGCGTTGCCCACAAGGGCAGCGTTGTTCTACAGAACTGGCTCGCAGAGCGCGGCGCAGCCAGCCGCGTAGGCCCACAAGCCTCGACGCCGATCTCCAAGATAACCACCGGTACCGAGATGTACGACATCATGACCGGGAACATGGGGTTCGGTGGATCTGGTATGCCTGTTACCGAGCAGACGGCAATGGCGATCGGCGCGGTATATGCCTGCGTCAGCCTGATCGGCGGTGCGCTGGCATCCCTGCCGTTCCATCTGTTCAAACGCACTGATGCCGGGCGTGAACGCTACGACAATGATCTATGGTGGCTGTTCAACGAATCTCCATGGGGGTCGTGGACATCGACGGCTGCCTGGCAATTCGCAGTCCAATCTATTGCGCTCAAGGGTGATGGATTCTGGCGCATCCATCGCGCTTCGCCCTATACCAATGCCATCGCAGGACTGGAGCCGATCCACCCTGATCGCGTCGTCGTTTATCGAGATGGCACCGAGAATCTCTATCTGGTTCAGACGCTGGAAGGGAAGCTGGAGCCTGTGCCTCAGGCTGACATGCTGCACTTCCATGGAATCGGGTTCGATGGTTTCCGAAGCATCACGCCGATCCGCGCAGCGCTACGACCGGCGGCAGGAATCGCCCTCGCTGCCGATGAATATGCGGGGGCTTTCTTCAAGAACGGCGCGCGTCCGGACTTTGCCCTGAAGACACCCGGCAAGCTGGATGACCAGCAGGTGAAGACATTGCGCGAGACCTGGGTCGCGCGACACGGAGGGGCAAGCAATGCGCACATTCCGGCCGTGTTGGCTGGCGGACTAGAAGTGCAGCAGCTCACCATGACGATGGAGGATGCCCAGCTCCTGATGACGCGCGAATTCCAGGTAGAGGATATCGCTCGCATCTTCGGCGTTCCGCCGCACATGATCGGCGCGACCAGCAAGACCACCAGCTGGGGAACCGGCATCGAGCAAATGTCCATCGCGTTCGTGCGCTATACGCTAGGGCGCTATATCGACTCCATCACGCAGGAGATCAACCGCAAGATCTGGCCGCGCAACCGTACCTATTTCGGAGAATTCAGCCGGGATGCGCTGCTTGATGGCGACAGCAAGGCGCAGGCGGAGTACTTCGCGAAGGCGCTTGGCGGTCCCGGAACACAAGGCTGGATGACTGTCGACGAGGTGCGCCGGCTGAAGAATCTATCGCCGATGAAAGAAGACTGGACAAGCAAGGTTCAACGCGCCGCGCAGCAAAAGCCGAAACAAAACCAGGACAATAAGGAAGGGGAAGACGATGCACCCGATGCTCAAGCTGCTGGCAAGTAACCGCCGCAAGGGATCGTTCCGCGCAGAGATGCAGGGCGATGAAGCAACCATCTATCTGTACGACATGATCGTCGACACCGACGATGAAGCGGAGTGGTGGGGTGGCGTCAGCCCGCAGGCCTTTATCAAGGAGCTGAATGCCCTGTCAGCGCCGGTCATCCATCTGCGCGTCAACAGCCCAGGAGGTTCCGTGTTTGCCGCGCGCGCCATCGAGCAAGCGTTGCGCGAGCACAAGAGCCAGATCATCGCGCACATCGACGGGCTTGCGGCCAGCGCTGCATCGTTCTTGGTTATGGGCGCGGATGAAGTCATCGCCGCGCCCGGCAGCTTCATCATGATTCACAAGGCATGGACCATCGCCTGGGGCAATTCTGACGATCTCATATCCACGGCCGCATTGCTTGAGCAAATCGATGGTTCGTTGGTCAAGACTTACGCGGCGCGTACCAAGCAAGATAGCGAGCAGATCGCCGCCTGGATGAAAGCAGAAACATGGTTCGAAGCCGACAAGGCTGCCGAGCTTGGCTTTGTCGATCGCGTTGCCGAAGCTGATGCGCCCAAATCGAATGCTGCATGGGATTTGTCCGCATTCGAACACGCCCCAAAACAACGCGCTGCACAGCCCGTACCTGTTGCCAAGCACGAACCAGTACAACCCGATCGCGCTGCACTGGCTCGCGCCGCTGCAGTGCGTATCGCAGTTCCCGCCTGACGCTCCCGCGCTAGGCACAACCCGCCGCCCTCTGGGCGGCTTTTTTATGGAGAAGTGAAAATGAGTAAAAGCATCCAAGCTCTGCGGGAGCGTCGTGACTCCCTGGCAAAGAACCTGAACGACCTGGTCGATCAGGAAAAGAACCCGAAGTGGGGTCCTGAACTGCAGAACCAGTACGACACCGCCATGCGCGAGATCAGCGACATCGATGCGCAGATCAAGCGCCACAATGACGCCATCAATGCCATCGCGGCCGGCGCAGCCGAGCGCTGCGGCATCAGCGACG
>JBAZYW010000018.1:0-19867 GCA_041659125.1 Gallionellaceae bacterium
GCCAACTTGATTCGACGTTGCAATCCATTGAAACATTATTACCCATCGCGGAATCATTCGACCAAAAATATACAAACGTATGGTCCCGTTGGGCATCGACGATTCAACAGATTCGTGAGTTTCTGAAGAATCAAAATCCAGAAAAAGCAACTCAGAAGAATGGGAAGCCCACAAATCCTTGGCACGGGAAAATGGGAAAGTATCCGTTATTAGCCTGCCTTTGCACTTCAGTCGAAAGCACAGCCCATTCAGGACTCACTCCAGCTAAAGCAATTTTACTTATCCGTTCTTATGGCCGCACACAAAATGACGGAGCATTCTCAGCTGAATATCCTGACTTCGAAAAGTTTCTAGCAGATTCGATACGCAAATCATGTAGCGGACGAGTGGATTCATTTTGGAAATTAGTCCCTCCATGGAATAGCTCAGATAATGCTGCATGGCACAGTTCATTCTTACATAGCACTCAACGTTTTAGATCTGTATCTTTTCAATTCCAGCATCCAGTCCGAACAAACTTCCAAGTGATTCAGACCTTAAGAAAAACGTTGGAACTTGTATCGAGAAAAGATGGCCTCGACACGAATGGCAACCCCCATCATCCAGCAACCCGGTCCCACTCCTTAGAGACACATCTCAAAGAGCAAAACCAATCGATTATCTTTCAGCCTCCAGACGCACATGAGAAAGCCCTAACAAATAAGAATCGAGCCAAGCGCACTGCCTTCAACTATATTTACAATCAACCAGCGGCGGCCGTTTCTGATGCTGTAGGCTTGGCCCCTGAGTCCGTACACGTAGTTCCTCAGGCCGATACTCACTCAGACCAACCAACGCCTCCCTCATCCGTCCAATCGCTTGATGTCCGCTACACCAACTACCGCACTGCGATGGACAACCAACGACTCCCTTGGCAATGGGATTGCCTGAACGCTTTCGAGATCAAAGCTGTGCGGGCTGCTCTCTTGGACAGTTCGGAAACACAAGGAACCTCCTTATCTGAGAAGCAAGGAGCGTTTATCGTTTGGCTCTTGCTAGCAACAGGGCAGACAATCGATGAGATATTGAAATTTGATCTGGGCCTCAATCAAAGCAACCGGAGCGCGATAGTCTCCGGACCAACATACATTCGAAACGTATTTTCTCCGCCGCATTCATTTGTTCCAAAATCAGGGCAACAGAACCATCTCCAAGGCTTTTCTTCATCTGTTTCACTTTCACTGCCCTGTCCATTCCCGGCGCTAGTAACCGAACTTGGGCTTGTCGACTCCAACATCACTCCGATTAAATCTAATTCGACCATTGGAGCTTGCTTGAATCTTGATTCAGCACGAGCAGAACAGGCAGTAAGGTCGTTCTTGGACAATCACCGAACGCGTAGTTTTCGCCTCCTTCCAGGGCGCATACGAAAAGTTTTATCCAAGGAGATCATGCGGGTAACCAATGACCCCGTGGCCACTCATATCCTTTCATCGCTGCCCACTGACATGCCTCCTGCTGGGGTGTACTACACGTCATATTCGAAAGAACAGCTAGAAAGCATTTACGCAGAAGCTTTGGCGCGCGTATTGGGAGGAGATACATGACAGAGTCCTCTCAACTGACATTCGCTGTTGGCAGTCGGCTTGCTCCGCAAGAGTCGTATATCAAGGAATTCATCCGTAAGCTACAGCAGGACTGTGCCAAATCTTCATCGGGTGATGTGAATTCGCTAGCCAAGTCTCACAATTCCCAAGCACTTTATACGCTACAGATGTTGAACGTAGCGACTGGACACCGAGCGGTAAGCGATCCATTTTTTGATTTGCACTGCTTCGACCTGACAGAAAAAATGATCCTGATCGAGGAAAAGGTAGTCAGTGCTTCCCATGCAACACGGTTAGCATGGCTGCCGCCGCTCGCGATAGCACAGTTTGAACATTATCTCGCTCATCTTCGCAGCCTCTCTCGGTTACTGAGAGGCTTAGATCCAGCTTTGGCGAATCAGATATGGGCGATCACTGAAACCAATTTCCGGCACCCGATCCCTCTGTTCTTTTTTCTTGAGGTACATGATGAAAAGTTGGAATGGATACGCATTCAACCAGCGACACTTGAATCCATGCTCGGAGACAAGTGGCAGTTGCCGTTAAACACAAATCGACATCTACTCTCGACGTGGCTCCACAAGAATGGATGCCCATCAGAGTTGATTGATGCACAGCTAGGTCACGTTGAGGCCGGCTGTTACCCTTTCTCCGGAAGATCCGTTCTCAGCCCTGAAGGTATCGGCAAAATCATTTGCCCTCTTCTTCAACGCTATCTCGTCGAACAAGGGTGGAAGGCAATCAAGGGAATTGAGGCTCCTAGCAGGTACCCGATCATACTGCCCTCTTCAAAGTCCAAGGATCTGCAGCCGACCCGGCTCTTCGGCCCACAGGCTCGAAGTGCAAACCGCGAAGCTGGATGGCGAAAAGATGCAACTGTGGTCATCTCGCTGATTGAGAATGCGATGCCCGCTGGCTCATCCAAGATCATTCCGGATGAGCTTATCGATTCCTTGCAGGACAAACTTCTTGGCGATTTTTCCGACGATGGCCGGGTGTTGATTCGACTCTCACTTTTCCGAAGACACCTCATTTCTCTGAGGCGCAAGGGGTATCAGGTAAAGATACCAGGGCGACTTGCATTGATCAGCAGGGAACCTGCATGTTTCACCATCGAATCATCCAAGGATGCAGCTCAATTCAGGGGAATCAGAGAACGGTTCCTTACCTACTTGTCATCACAATCAGGCCACTCCCCGACGCCCGAATTGCGCCTCGCTGAGATACTGATATCGTCGTGCATATTTGGCGCACAAACATCACCGCAATTCCTTGACGTGGTGGCGAAAGGGTTTCGCGATCGCATTTGTCGGCATGGTGACCGGGTGTTTGTCGACGTCTCGCGTGGCCCAACGGCTCCAGTGCGCAGATGGTTCCCAGATAACGTCTCTTGGCCATTGATCGTCGGCTATTCAAAGCTGGTTAGTGCTGACTCTGCTATGCCATCAGCCGAAAAGATAAATGACTATCTGATCGAAATCCTGGACATCATCGATGCCCCCCACCCCAGGAAGCCCCCTTCGAAGCGCCAACCCCGCATTTTGCTTGACCATCTAGCCGGTCTTGCACGGTCATACTGGAGGTTCCGCTTGCCAGGATCCGTCCGCGCCTACGTCGAGGGCGAATATGCCTGTGCGTCGATACCCCTCTCCAACTGGGTACGTTTTGTGTCCGACAAGCGAGGCACGTTCGAGCCACATTTACGCGCGCCCGATCCCCTCGCTTACATCGATGACATTCAGCCAATACTCAGGTCGGAGCAGGCAGCCATTGACTACAAACAGGCCAAACAATGTTGGGCAGACCTTACACGATGCTTGGGGAAATCATCTGAGTCGAAGTCTGGAGATGCCCTTGCCAGATCCAACGCCCGGAAGAAAGTCATCGAAACAAGAATCTCTTCCTACTTGAAGAACGGTAAAAGCGATGTTCCACCGATTTTGCAGTTGGTCGCAGCCTGGATACTCCACCTATCCCGCAGTGGGACATCCACAACCCCTGATGTGCGCGCGAGCACAATTGCGACGTATGCACGTACCATAGGCGAAAAGCTGAATGCGCTGGCCTATGATGCGGATTTCTTATCTCTGTCCGACATTGCTGTTGAGGAGGTCTATCGCAATGTGCTGGAGACAGTCTCTTGCGAGAATCGCGGCTATGTAGCCGGCCGACTGAAGGAATTCCATGCATTCCTGGTTTCCTCCTATGCGATGCCGACATTGGATTGGAGCGAGATCGTCGATGAAGACTCGCTTGAAGCGGATACGGTAGATGCCGGCATCGTTTCACTCTCTGAATACTACGACGCGCTTGAAGCCATTCTGTCCGTTCAGTCGTGTACAAGGCGCAACCAGTTGCTACGCGCGACAATCCTGTTCTTTGCATATCGTTTTGGACTTCGCACCGGTGAAATTTTTAGACTTACCGTTTCAGACATCATCCTGCTTGATGGCGAATTGATCGTTTATGTCCGAAACAGCATTTACGGAGAAACCAAGTCAAGCAATGGCGTGCGTCAACTGCCTCTTCTGGGAGCATTGAGTATCGCAGAGCACGAGTTGGTCAAACAATGGCTATCTCACATCGAAACATTTTCAGACGGTGATCATCTGGCAGCCTTGTTCTCGGATGTTGAGTCGAAGCGTTACATCGCCAATCGCAGCACGTGCGTGAGCGCCGTCGTTGAGGTTCTGCGAAAGGTAACCGGGGAACCTGAGACCCGGCTACGTCATCTGCGACATACCTGCGCAACCCGTCTTTATCTGGCAATGTTCTTCGACGAGACCCCATCTGGGTTTGTCGACCAACTATACAACGCGCTATGGGGTGAAATGACGCCTCAGGCTGTTCGATCTATCTTGATTGGTGATGCGCGAGTATCGCGACGCGGCTTATATGCCATGGCCATGTACATGGGACATGGGTCTCCGGATATCACGCATCGCCACTATATTCATCTGGCTGACGTTTTGCTGAAGGAATGGATAGACAGGGAACCGCCCGGCATTGATGACAAGATCCTCGCATACGCCTGCCAGACATCGTATGCGAACGTCAGACAGCTTCGATCACGCCACGGCAAGGATGCCTCTCTGGTGTCCCTATTGGAGCGCTTCACGCGCAAGTCTGACCTACCAGTACCAACGCTCAATTTTCTCACCGAACGAGATGCTCCCGAGCCAGACATGGCCATCCCAGCACAGTCGCTCCTCACGCCCTCAGACATTGATCGTTTGCTTGCGATTGCCACGATGCGCGACTCTATAGATGGAATAGCAGATCGCTTCTTGATCTCAGAGGAAAAGGTTGTGATGGTCTTGCTGACTGCGTCAGCCATTCAAGAGAAGACGGGCTATACCGCATTCTCAATCCCATCTACCACCTCAGATGATTTCTGGACATTCAGCAAGGGGGTACGACAAGGTACACTTGATAAGGAATCCAGACGTGTCCGCGCTTTCCTAGAAAGGATCGTTCAGGCCAGCCTGCCTGCCGATGAGCTTGGTGATGCCGCGCGAATCTGGGAATGCTCCTTTCATCCCAACTCGAATTGCCTGCTCCTCAATAAGCGCAGTGATCTGGAGCGGCTGCTGACCTGTATGAAGTCCGTCGGCATTCCAACAAACGATTTTGAGGTGCATATCCCTGATGACCAGCTTGAAGGCAATCATGCGCGATGGGAATCGACAAAGAGCTGGCTTGGTACGCTTGGCATTGCCATACACAAGAAGAGCCGCCTGCCACTCAGCGCTTCAAGACTAAATGCAGACAACCGAGTTGGGCTGATCTTGCGGGCAAGCACCTCGCATGAATTGGGATATCAGCAAACCCTTAACCGAGCTTTGTTCGTCACAGCGGTTTGGCTGAGCGCCATCAAGCAATGATTCAGAACTGGGCGTCACTCGCGATCAGTTTGATTTCATCTCATGCAACTTCGGCATCTCGAAACTAAGTGGTGTACTCACCAAGCCTGAGCTTAGTAGCGCAAGGGAACAAACTTCCCGTGTCAGCGCAGGACCTAGAAATGCACGCGTTTGCGAAGTCGGCGTGAAGGTAAAACAACAGCACGGCGCAAAGATTGGGGATTACCGGGATACGAATCGACTAGTTTTGGTGCTTGCAGCCATTGTCCGTTCGAAGAGATTCCAGTCATCGCCATGACCACATCCTCACCTAAGCGCGAACCGGACGTACGCGGGTTTGATCCCTGCCTAAGGCAGCCATGCTTCACCCAAAGCCTGAGCCTGCTGCAACACCAGCTCAACAGCTGCATCCTGCATATCCGGCGGGTATTTATACTTGCGCAGGATGCGTTTCACCATCAAACGCAATTTCGCTCTCACACTTTCGCGTTGAGACCAATCCACGCTCAAATTCTGGCGTAGATTCTCGGTTAGCTCATGGGCGATCTTCTTCAATATTTCATCGCTTAATTCGCGCACTGCAGATTCATTGTCGGCAAGCGCATCGTAGAAGCGAATCTCGTCTTCGGTCAGCCCCAGCTCCTCGCCCCGCTCTGCTGCCGCGCGGAATTTCTTCGCCATCGCGATCAACTCTTCGATAACTTGTGCCGTTTCGATGGCACGGTTCTGATACCGCTTGATCACATCCGTCAGTAGATCGGAGAATTTCTTGCCCTGCACGATGTTGCCCGCAAAGCGAGTCTTGATCTCCCCTTGCAGCAAACGCTCCAACAATTCTACCGCCAGATTTTTCTCCGGCAGGTTGCGCACTTCGGCAAGAAACGCATCATCCAGAATGCCGATGTTCGGCTTATCCAATCCCACCGCATTGAAAATATCTACCACCTCTTCCGACACCACTGCCGAACCGATGATCTGCCGGATCGCCAGCTCGCGCTCCTCGTTGGTCTTCTTTTGTTGGCTGATTTCGCGCTTTGTTAGGATCACTTTCACAGCTTGGAAAAAAGCCACCTCTTCACGCACGGCTTTGGCTTCGTCCAAGGTGCAGCACAAGGTGAATGCCTTGCTCATCGCCAGTGCAGTATCGGCAAAACGCTTCTTGCCATCCTTCTCGCCCAGCACATGGTTGGCTGCACCCGCAAGACGTTTGTGGCTGGCCGTTAAGAAGTCGCTGTAGTCGTAGCCGGACAACAGACCGCGCAAGATGTCCAACTTTTCTTCCAGCACCGCATACGCCTCGTGCGCATCTATCGTCGGCTTACCGCGCCCGTTGCTGTTGGTGTACTCCTTCAACGCACTGCGCAATTCATTCGCGATGCCGATGTAATCCACCACCAAGCCGCCTTGCTTATCCTTGAACACGCGGTTCACCCGTGCAATCGCTTGCATCAGGTTGTGCCCCTTCATCGGCTTGTCCACATACAAGGTATGCACGCACGGCGCATCAAAGCCCGTCAGCCACATATCGCGCACGATCACGATCTGCAACGGATCAGCGGGATCTTTGAAGCGTTTCTCTAGGCGCTTCTTTACCTGCCCACTGTAGATGTGCGGACGCAGCAGCGCCTTATCGCTGGCCGACCCCGTCATCACGATCTTGATTGCGCCTTTTTCTGGATCGGCATCATGCCACTCGGGGCGCAGCTTGATGATCTCATTGTAAAGGTGAACACAAATCTCGCGGCTCATCGCCACGACCATCGCCTTGCCCGTCTGCGCCTTGCTGCGTTCCTCGTAGTGCGCCACCAAATCCGCCGCCACACTCGCCACGCGCGGCTCTGCCCCCACCACCTTTTCCAGCGCAGCCCAGCGGCTCTTCAGCTTGGCTTGTTGGCTTTCTTCTTCGTCCTCGGCTAACTCATCCACCTCATCGTCGATCTGCGTCAGCTCTTCCGTTTTCAGCGACAACTTGGCTAGACGCGACTCAAAGTAGATCGCTACCGTCGCGCCGTCTTCCTTCGCCTGCTGCATGTCGTACACATGGATGTAATCGCCGAACACGGCGCGCGTGTCGCGGTCTTCGCTGGAAACAGGCGTGCCGGTAAACGCGACGAACGTGGCATTGGGTAAGGCATCGCGCAGGTGTTGTGCGTAACCGACCTGATAAATCGACTTCGGTTCTGCCGCCAGCAGCGCCTGTTCATCGTTGGCGGATTTGATGGTCTTCAGCTTTGCCTCAAACCCGTATTGCGTGCGGTGCGCCTCATCGGCAATCACCACGATATTGCTGCGCACGGAAAGTACAGGGAAGGTATCTTCATCCTCACCCGGCATGAACTTCTGAATGGTGGCGAACACAATGCCGCCGGAAGGACGATTGGATAATTTGGCACGCAGGTCTTGCCGCGTGTTGGCTTGCACCGGCTGCTCACGCAACAAATCCTGCGCTAACGAAAACACCCCGAACAACTGTCCATCCAGATCGTTGCGGTCGGTGATGACCACGATGGTCGGATTCTCCATCGCCGTTTCGCGCATCACCCGCGCGGCAAAGCACGTCATGGTGATGCTCTTGCCGCTGCCTTGCGTGTGCCACACCACGCCGCCCTTGTGTGTTCCGCCGGGGCGTGAAGCGGCCACCACCTGATTGATCGCCGCACGCACCGCATGAAACTGGTGATAACCCGCGATCTTTTTAATCAGCGCGCCGTCATCCTCAAACAGCACAAAGTAACGCAGGTAATCGAGCAGATAAGCCGGAGCCAGCACCCCGCGAATCAGCGTCTCCAACTCATTAAACTGCCCCAGCGGATCAAGCATCACGCCATCAATCGTGCGCCACTGCATAAAGCGCTCGGCATCGCTCGACAAAGAGCCCAACCGCGCCTCGCTGCCATCCGAAATCACCAGCACCTCGTTGTACTGGAACACATCGGGAATCTGCTCTTTGTAAGTTTGAATCTGGTCGTAGGCTTTCCAGATGTCGGCAGCTTCGTCGGCGGGATTTTTGAGTTCCAGCAACACCAGCGGCAGCCCATTCACGAACAGAATCACATCCGGGCGGCGCGTGTGGTGTGCGCCTTTGATTGAAAACTGATTGATTGCCAGCCACTCATTGCGGCTTGGCTCTGCCCAATTCACAAGCTGTACGAAGTCGCCGCGCGTCTCATTGCCCTGCTGATACTGCACCGGCACACCGCCCACCAACAATTGATGAAAGCGCTTGTTGGCTGAGAGCAGCACCGGTGTGCCTAGATCAACCACCTGCTTGATCGCATCCTCACGCGCAGCCGCAGGTATCGCCGGATTCAGCCTCTCAACCGCCGCACGCAACCGCTCCACCAGCACCACCTGCCGGTAATCGCTGCGCTCAGGTGCATCGCCATCTACTGCGATGTCCGGGCCGTACAACGTGGAATAGCCAACCTCGGTCAGCCAGCCTAGCGTTTCCTGTTCAAGTTGGTCTTCGGTCATGTTGGCATTCCTGTGCGCAAATAATTTGTCTTGAGCGTGTCTATTTCTAATCTATGAATTAACACTTTATTAACACTTTGCTTAGCATGCTAAATTCGTAACGCATTGATTTAGCTATGTCTAAATTGACAAAGTCGTCAAGTCAAGCCACTTGTTAAATGATTGCTAAGAAGCGTTCCGTAGGATGTAATAGACACTGCTACCAGCCCCTTTCTTCTCCAGAAAACCTTCCGGCTGGCTCCATTTTTTTAGATAGCGAGATGCCTCCACTTGAGCCGATGCCGAGTCACCTAAGCCGAGCAACTCTCTCGACTCGGCATTGCTGATCTTTTGGTGATCCTTCAAATACTCACGCACCATCTCGGCATAGCGAACAGGATTCAATCCTCGCGTTTTAGTATAGGCCGCTTTGCCCTTTAGCTCCTTTGCAATTCCCTTAGCGAGATGGAATGTTGCCGATGCTGTATGCCCCTTACGTTCGATCAGACTCAATGGGGGCGCACACATTCCCTCCAATATCCGGCGAGTGTCCTCTTTAGCTAATTGCAAAACGTCCGCCGCATGCCCAACATCAATGAAATCCTGACCGCGTAAAGCATCCAACACAAGTAGTTGATCCAATCCAACTTCTGCGCCCTGTGCATCTAATTGCGCAACTAATCGAGCCAGTGCTTCATGCGCACCTTGATTGAATATTCGCAAGGTTACCGAATGTCCGTCGGTTGTGTATTCTGGCCGACGTTTTCCGTACACCAATGCAGACCTGAAAATACGCTTGCGACCAACGCCAGAAGACTCAACCAATCTCAGCTTCACTAATGCATTAGCCAATGTTCTGTTTCGTGGCACCGCTTCATGTCGCAGAATATTTTCAGGGGTTATTCCGTCCATGAAACCACCAGGACTAGTGACCACCAGCTCCTGGGCAGAATGTCGCACCAGCACCTCTCCGGGATTCTGATAGTCGCGGTGAGTCAGTGCATTCAGCACCGCTTCACGCACACCCTCAAGAGGAAACTGCGGGATGCGTAACTTGAATAGACCGATTTCGATCTCTTTCTCAGGGTTTAATGGCCCCTGAAAAATTTGCTCCATCCGATCTACAGCTTCAAGCAAAGGCAAACGCTCAATATCGTTGCGTGCTACGGTCGTCTCGCTGTCATGGAATACATAGTGAAACTGCGCTTGCGGACAATGCTGTGCCAGCACTTCACGCCGTGCGAATAGCAACATCCCAGCATGGGTAACCTGACCACCACGTACTGCCTCAAGCCCTTGCAAGAACTCTGGATCGGGAAGGTCGAGCAAGCCGGAAGATGGCGCTTTGCTGCGCAGAATTTGACGTGCTCGTTCAACTTGAAGCGGATCAATATCCTTTAGTCCAATACCTGTCGCCGGTGCGCCACTCCAATCCACGGCTGCCGTTGTCACCTGCGCACGCTGAAAAGTGGTGGGATCAAGCGGCATACAATTTTTGCCTACACGCTGCTTGAACAACCCCGCTGCGGTTCCATAAGGCTTCCTACTTCCTTCTGGTACTCGAATAACCAGCACCTTCCCAGTTCCTTCCTGGACGTTGATTTCTTCAACCTCAACATCAATGCCAGGGCGAGTTCCATCGAAAATGCTGCGACGAAAAATATCTACGTCATAGCTTTTGGCGCCATGAATCGCTT
The DNA here is from genome assembly GCA_041659125.1 of Gallionellaceae bacterium. Lineage (GTDB taxonomy): Bacteria > Pseudomonadota > Gammaproteobacteria > Burkholderiales > Gallionellaceae > PALSA-1006. The sequence goes on from JBAZYW010000018.1 coordinate 10,600, forward strand.
GCGCACGGCCACGGACTTTATCGTCCACACCAAAGACCAGCACGCCACCCGCGCCATTGGCGAAACAGACAGCGTATTCGCAGGCCAGCTTCAAATCTTCCTTCGGACCCTGCCAAGGTTTGAAATCGAGAAACTGACTTTCCAAATCATCGGCGATGCAGTTCGTCAATCGATCAAGAAGGGCGAGAATTTGTGCATTATCAGGAATGCTCATGTTTGTCGCTCCATGAATATATCCTCGGTTTCGACCATCATAGGACTGAACTCTGAAGTTTTGTTAGTAGAGCCTCGATTGATTCATCGTGACATCCCGCCGGATACCATATTGGATAAATGTGGCTTTCTGCAAGACTTTGCTGTCTTTCAAGGCGTTCTTCGTCGGTTGTCGGTGCAGCCAGAAAAGCGTAATGCTTAGGCAATTGATCATGCCCTTCCTCATTTACGTATTTCTGAATTTCAGTCAGAGTCCGATCAACAGATAAGCTGCACCCTAGAAACAAAAAACTTTTACTGTCGCAAAAGATTTTAATAGACTTGGCGAGGGTAATTTCTCCGACGTAGTGTGAATCATATTCGCACTTCGTGAGAATTCTTCCGCGTCCTGATGTTGCTTTGCCGTGAAGCATTAAAAGAAATCTTTTATTCGCAGCCAAACTTCTGCGTATCTCTTGAGACTCACAGCCATCAAATTTTTCTGAAAACTGCATTGCCGCATTGGCAAAACATCGCTCAAGCACGTTGTCAAAATTAGTTGTGACGACGCAGCCATCGAACACATAAGGCAGCATTTCGACTGGCCCGCACAGATCGCGTGAACATCCAAAAGCCGCATCAACTGCCTCGCTAAATCCTACACCCATTGCATCGGATATTTGTTGCGCTGCTTCCTCGTACAACCCTTTGCTTATCAACTCTTCGAGCTGTGGTTCAGAAATTAAGGTCTGGCGTCTCTGTTGCCTAAGAAAGTTTGTCCATCCTGGGTAGCCACTAGGTGACGACATTCCAGCGCCAACGAATGGGACAACGGCTCCACATTTATATGCTTCTATCAATCGTATGAACCTGTCCTTCTGTCCAAACTGTTCCAGAATTTCATTTGCCTCGATGATCTTTTCCTCCCGATGCTCTTCAATCCATTCTGAGAACAACTCATCAAAAACCTCGTTCTTCCCATCATGCTGAGCAAACAATTCAAGCAAGTCTGCAGGCGACCAATAACGTGAGCGGATGTGTACATACCCATCCTTCACAAAACAGTTTGATTCGTCCGACAATGACTCCAGAAAATATTGGCGGAGATGATTCATAGGGTCGTCTCAACCTCTTGGTTATCGTTACCAAGGCGAAGCTGCCCAGAGATTAGCCGAGGGAGCAGCGTGTCGCGGAGGGTGGTGAGGGTTTCTGACCGAACTTCGTTTATCCGAATGCGTCGCACTAGAGGATCAACAATATTTCGGAATGCCTGTGTCAGATCGGTGTTTGGAACGACAGCTTTCTCAATGGCAAAATCTGGCCAATGCCCTTTGTATTCTGAAAAACTTAAGCGGTCTTTCGTTGCATAGAAAGCCCAAATTGTATCAACGTCTTTTCCTTTGAATGGCAGAACATTCTGGATCGCCGAGAATGGGAAGGCAATGAGTCTCATGTAGCAAGTGTGATTTGCAAAAACGACAACGGGTTCATCCAAGCTGGCTTCGATACCCGCAGCATCGTTGTGGAATCCTATAACCCCTGATTTTCCTTGGTCAAGAATCGGCACTTCCCCTTCGGGTAAAGCCGATTTTTGATCATATTTTTTGCCAACCGAAATGCGGTTAATGAAGCCACCAAACTTCGCAACCTTCCACCCCTTCGGCACCAAGCCCAGTTCCGATTCCTCGAAGCTGTCGGGGAAGAGTGCGGCGGTGGCTTCGCTCATGCCTTCGGGGGCGCGGCCTTGTTGTTTGGCGTGGACAGGATCGAAATCGACAAACCACGATTTGAACATCGCCTGCGCAATGGCTTCCAGCGTGGCGTTGGTATCGCGCAGTAGGGCGATGCGGTCGTCGAGTGCGCCCAACATACTGACGATTTCTTTTTGCTCATCAAGAGAAGGACATCTAAGTTGAATCTTATTCAGATTCCCCTGAGTAAGCTTGGGCATTACAGCGCCCGTTAGATAAGCATGGATATCTGCATTCAGCACGGCATACATCAGAAACCTTGTATCGGCCAGATGGTTTCCTGTAACGATATGGGCGTGATTGTTGACCCAGAACTTTCCGTTCGCCATAAAAGCAATCGGTGTTTGGCGAGTACGCATGTTTTCGCCATCTTCACCAATCAACAGATAGTCACCATCAAAGAGATATCCATCCACGTAATCAACTATGCCTGAGGCACCGTAATACGGATAAGGGCCGCGCTTTCGCTCTGATTCTTTAACTGGCTTGCGCTTACCGTCATGGTTGATTGTTAGCTCCCCAAGCGGACGTAATGGCCACTCAGAACTCATACCCCAGCCCTCCCAGCTTCTGTCGGATCAAAGCATCGAGTTCTGTTCCTTTCGCCATTTGCTCGCCCAGCTTTTCGGTGAGCTTTTGCATTTTTTCGGCGAACGCTTCGTCATCGTCTTCCACTTCTTCCGCGCCAACGTAGCGACCGGGGGTGAGGACGTGGCCGTGTTCGGCGATTTCTGCGAGCTTGACGCTACGGCAGTAGCCGGGGATGTCGGCGTAGTCGCCTGCGTTTTTTTCTTTACGCCATGCGGCAACGGTGGCAGCAATTCGCTCAATCACTTCATCGGTGAACTCGGTTTGCACGCGGCTGATCATGGTGCCGAGTTTACGCGCGTCGATGAACAGCACTTCGCCTTGTCGCGTGGCTTTCTGTTTGGCGAGGAACCACAGGCAGGCGGGTATCTGGGTGTTGAAGAAGAGTTGGCCGGGCAGTGCGATCATCACTTCCACCACGTCGGCTTCAACCATGGCTTTGCGAATTTCCCCTTCGCTGTTTTGGCTGGAACTCATGGAGCCGTTCGCCAGCACAATGCCTGCGCGGCCATTGGGTTTGAGGTGATAGAGCATGTGTTGCAACCATGCGTAGTTGGCGTTGCCCGCAGGCGGGTCGCCATACATCCAGCGCGGATCGCCGGTGAGGCTGCCGTGCCACCAGTCGCTGATGTTGAACGGCGGGTTGGCAAGGATGAAATCGGCGCGCAGGTCGGGGTGCTGGTTTTTGGTGAAGGTGTCGCCCGGTTCGCGGCCCAGGTTGAAATCAATGCCGCGAATGGCGAGGTTCATCGCGGCCAAGCGCCAAGTGGTGGGGTTGGACTCCTGCCCGAACACGGCGACATCGCCCAGCTTGCCGCCGTGCGATTCGATGAACTTTTCCGATTGCACGAACATGCCGCCGCTGCCGCAGCAGGGGTCGTACACTTTGCCGTGATGCGGCGCAAGCACGGCGACCAGCGTTTTGACGATGCTGGCGGGCGTGTAGAACTGGCCGCCGCGCTTGCCTTCGGCGCTGGCGAACATGCCGAGAAAGTATTCGTACACCTGCCCCAGCACATCGCGGGCAAGGCGTGGGTCGTCACCAAAGCCGATAGTAGAAATCAGATCGACCAGCTCGCCCAGCTTGCCATCGGGCAGCGGTGCGCGACCGAAGCGTTTGTCGAGGATGTTTTTGAGTTTTGGGTTTTCTGCTTCGATGACGAAGAGCGCATCGTCGATGCGCTTGCCGATGTCAGGCTGTTTGGCAGCGGCACGCAGCGCTTCCCAGCGTGCGCTTTCCGGTACCCAGAATACGTTCACTTCTTTGTAGTAGTCACGGTCTTCTAACTCGCCGGCCTTAAGCTCGGCATCGTCGAGGTAATAGTCATCTTTGGGGTCGGCAAAGCGGCGCCCCAGCTCGGCACGTCTGGCGGCGAAGGTGTCGGAGATGTATTTAACGAAGATTAGGCCGAGCACGAGGTGCTTGTATTCGGCGGCATCGGTGTTGGCGCGCAACTTGTCGGCGGCTGCCCACAGGGTTTTCTTGATGTCTTCGATCATGGATGTTCTGTTGGTTTAAGTGGTTACAGCGGGATTATAGAAGGGTTGCGGGTCTTCGGCTGGACTGATTTAGCAAGATTGTGTGTCCATTTGCTGCATAAATTGCATGGATTTGACGCTCATGATTACATGCAAAAAAGAGGCAATACCATTCTGACCATTTGATACGATTAGCAGCCGATATGACCAACTGGATTACTCCAGCTGATCATATCGCTGTCGTTGTCAGGCATAGCTTTCGTATTCAATTACTTTGCTGACATCATTTAGGAGCGCTTCTGCATGGCTAAGATGCATTAGCCCTCTCGGGAAGCGCACATCGTGCAGACTTACTTTTCCAACCTCTTTATTGGCATGGCCTTGCTTATCGATTAGACGAACATGCTGCGCTCGAATTGATGCTGACTGTTCTAAAAATGCCCTAAATCTGCGACCATCCCAGAGGATGGCTTTAATAGTTAGTCTCAATCCAGCTGGGAGTAGGTAGAGCTGCCACCTCGCCTGATTGACCAGTCTGCGATCTTTTATCCAGCTCGGTGGCACCGTCTCGAATAAGTTTACGCCTTTGATTGGCAGCTCCAGCACAACAAGGCTTGATACCTCTACTGCGCCATTTGTGGTTCTCAGCGGATACTTCCAACTCACCATGACCAGTTGACTTACACGAAGCTGAATATCCGGATGCGATCGATTAAATGAGACAGTCATGCATGCCTCGTCGTGATACAGCCCTACATGATATGAAACACCTCGCCCATTCGATATCGGAACACAGGCTGTTGATACAATCCGGAAGACACTCGGCAAACTGTTCATAGAAGGCAGCTCGTTATTAACACTCATGACTAACCTCCTCGTCATGCGTTTCTTCTTGTTTGCCTGAATTAACTTGTGTGCTTTGTTTAACTGCTCCGTTTTGCATCAGCAACCTCTCAAATGCACTTCCGTCCTGATGGGTCAGATTTGGTACGAAGCGTGAGTAAACTCGAAACAGCATCTCCGTTGTTGTATGCCCCATTTGTCGGGCAATCCACTCTGGATTTTCTCCTGCAGCCAGCCACAAGGTGGCTGCAGTATGGCGAGTTTGATACGCCCGCCGTTGCTTTAGGTTTAAATGCCGCAGCAAGGGATGCCACACTCGATCAGTTACATTTTTGTTGTCGAGCGGCGTCTTGTTTCGCGTACAGAAAACATAGTCGCATTCTTTCCGCGTCACCTTTTCTTGAGCCTTAAGTACATCGTAGACTGCTTGTGACATCTGAATATCGCGCTGTGAACTGTCGTTCTTGGTGTACTCATCTTCACCCAGCACGAAAGTTTCCCGCACAAGAATTAGTCGACGCTCAAAATCGACATACTTCCACTTCAAGCCATTTATTTCGCCGCTGCGCATTCCCGTAAAGAAGCGCGCGGTGTAGTAACTACGAAAATCGGGTCTGACGGTTTCAAGCATGAGCTTTACTTCCTCCAGACTGAAAGGGTCGACATCCGTTCGTCTCACCTTTAGTTGTTTGATATTCTGGAACGGCGTGCGAAAATCAAAGCGGTCGGCGGCTTCATTGATAATCTGCCTCAACAGGTTGACTAACTTGTTGATGCGGCGATTCGACAGAACGCTTCCCTTGCTCCGTGCCTGGACTTTGGCGAGATCAGCACGGTATCCAAGGATATCTGCCTTGGTGATTCTGCCGACCTCCCAATGCCCCCAGCGTGGAATGATGCGCCCGTCCAAATCTGAACGGATGACCTTTTTGTGCGATCTGCGCCACTCGACCTCTTTTTCGTTATACCAAGTCTCGACAAACTCTTGCAGCAATGGAGTGCCGGCCACTCCTGATGTAACCGTTCGATCCTCTTTCCCTAACGTACTTGCAACGGACTGCGTGACCTGCTCAGCAGCAGCATTTGTCTTGGCTTCCGCATCAAACTTTTCTGCATTCTTGCTACCGGGAAATATGCGACGGTACTCGAATGTGCCCGCAGCAATCTCTGCTTCGATTCGGTCGAGTACCTTTTGCACTTTCTTTCGATTCGCTGCGTTATCGGTGAGAGCAGTTTGTTCGCGACAGCGAGTTCCCTTGAAATAAAAATCAATTATCAGACAACCTGTTTCCTTACGTACTTGAATGCTAGCCATGGCACACCTCTCCATTTGCCATCGGAATAGCCATAGAGCTTCCATTCAGACGCATATCACGCTCGATAGCCTCCCAAATATAGAGGATCTTCCTTCCGCCGAAAGGTCTGAAGTAATGCACCCCCTCAAGCAATACGCTGTCCTTTAGGCGCTCGCGAATAGTGCGGCTGTCGTACTTAATATAGCCGGACAACTCTTCCGTAGTTAAATAAGTTTGATTCATAGCAAAACTCCTTTGATATGTTTAACATTCCAATGATACTTATAATTATCACTGTAAGCTCATTATACATATCCGAAGACTTTTGCAAACATCTTTTGATACACTTACGCATCACTTGCAGCTGATGGGCTATCACCATGCTACGGTTCAGACTTAAAGAGTTACTTGCCGAAAAGGAATTTAAAGAGGGAAGGGTTGTAACAATGGTGGAAGTTGCAAATGCAACCGGGATACACCGCATGACCCTTTCGAAGATTGCCAATCATCGCGGATACAATCCAACAGCTGATGTATTGGATCGACTGTGTACATTTTTCGGCTGTCGCATCGAACAGCTTGTGGAGCACATCCCCAATTCCACATCGAGTTGAATTTTCTTAGGTATGCTGAACAATACTAATCAGATGCCCACATGAATAATTAGATGTCACTTTCTCGGCCATAGCCGACTTTGGGTTATCGCTTTGAATCGGACAGCTATACGTCGCTTACCTGCCGTTTAGTAATTAAGGGGCTTGAACGACAGCTTTCTGTTCGGAACAGTCGTCGGGAGTTGTCACCTTGCGGCAGCACGTTGGCTATTGCCGCTGTTGGCGTCCTGTGTCGAATACGTCAAATGCATTGTCTAACAGCCCCTATTGAGATATGTTGCCGACAGTGTCGTAGCAATGCCATGCGTCGGATGGGGTGTATTTCAAATAATAGCAAACGGTATTCAGGGGAACGAATAGTGGCCCGAGGTGGAGATTCTTTTGGCTTGATAATTACGCGACGAACCAATAGCAATGTGGTGGTATTGCCACCCTACTTGCGGGATAAGGCCTGGGCAAATGGAATGGGGGACGTTCAAGCTACCATTATGGAAATGGCGCAGAGCGACGGGTTGCCAAAGGGAAAATTGGTGCTTGATTTCACCAAGTGTTGCTGGATCGATCCCCTGCCATTGATGTCCTTGCTTCTGGAAATCGCCAATGCACGGAGTCTGGGCATCACTATCGAAGTCCGTCTTCCAGAACCGGATAGTGGTCCAAAACCAACGGAGGTCGGGCCATACCAAGGGTCGCCAAATCGCCTCCTCTGGTTTCTCAATGAAGAGGGGTTTCTGGATTGTCTTGATAGCCTTGCCGACGATGGTCTGGTTTATATGCCCAAGGCAGGTCGGGAGGCCTATCGAGCATTGCCGGTGACGCCGTCGTATGAGGATGCCCGCTGTATTCCGGTTACGCTATTCAATGTGCCGGTTGAATCAGACGACGGTACGTTTGCTCAGGATTCGGTCGGGAGATTGCTGCGCGGCGTTGACTCGAAACTTGATGTCAAAGTCGCACCCCAGACGAGAGAGCGACTAACCTACAAATTGCGTGTTGTTTTGCAGGAAGCGCTCCACAATGCGCAGGAACATGCCTATGACCTCGGCGCTTCGCAGCGCCTCTTGGCCATCTATGTCCGCTATCGGATCGGTGGCATTGGCTTGGACTCCGGTGCCCGGGAAGTGTTTGACAAACATGCGCAGGAAGAGCGCTCCCAATGTCCTGGCCTTGACCACGAATGGTTGGCCACACGGCAAGGTTGCCTAGAGGTCTTCGTGCTGGACCGAGGAATGGGGATGGTCCATAGCTTCGAACAGGGCAATAGCCCGCTTACCGAGACCTACAAGTTCAACCAGGTCATGAAAGAGACTTTTTTGGATGGTCGAAGCAGAAAATTGGAGCGGCATACAGCCTACGGCGGTCTTCATCTGCTGCATAACTTGCTTTCCGATGCCGGTGACTTCATTAGAGGATTGGAGGTGGGGACGTGGTTTGCCACCGCCGCCCCCATCATTCGTGTCGGTAAACAAACCCATACCCTAACGGCAAACCAGGTTCGCATGCGCGGACTGGCGATGCACTACCGACTTGGCTGGAAAGCTGAAACCGATTATGGGGACAAGTGGGCAACCTTTAGCCAGGGACAAAATAGTGAAGTCTGGCCGGAGTTGATGTTGCACGAAGCTGAGTCAGCATCCTCGTTTGTGTGGTTTGACCAGCAGACAGTCATCGATGAGCGCTTTGGTGATGAGAGCGTCACGCCGAAAAAGAGTGGTTGGATACTCTGGTTGGTCCGTCAACATCGGATGAAAGCGGATATTCTGACCTTTCTTGAGCGCACCGTTGCCCCGCTCGCGCCAGAACAGGCAACTTTGATCATCGCTGATATTCCGAGCTACGAAGCGGAAACCTATGCGGCAGCGCTGGCGGAATATAGGACCGGTCATGAGAACCCGTGGCCGCGGAAATTTGCGCACATCATTTTGTCTACCAACCGGTGGCGTTTTGCCGCCTTGGATTACGAGACGAAGTCCACTCGCCACGGCTTCTCAAAGCTCCGTGAAAACTTTGACGACTGGAAGGTGGCCCCGCCCAAGATCGACCCAAGACCCAAGAATTTTAGGCTCGCCATTGTGCGTTGGTTGAAGTGGCACGATTCAAATTTGCTCTGGAAAGAAATAAGTAAACGGGGGTCGATGTTCATTCCCGAAAATGTCATTTGGGGAACAGGCGATGACGGCCAAAATCGCATCATTTCCGGTTACCTCGACTTTCCACGCACAGCAAGAAATCCGCTCTGTGCTGATATCTACCGTGCTTCACTGGCAAGGGTCTTGGGGGTGCTGCCGCCTAACCAGGTAAGAATGTACCCGCTTGATCTTCTTACCATGACGGTGCTCCGGGATATACATACAACGGAAATATATGAGCCCGCCTTAACTCAGCCGCCGACGCAACTCGCCGTGGGATCAATTCTGGTGTCCGGCGCCACGCTGGATGCGTCAGTCGCACAAGGTTTGGATTTGCATTTTTTTGTTCATCGCAGCAGTCCACTCCGCGGGGCGAA
>JBAZYW010000019.1:0-19271 GCA_041659125.1 Gallionellaceae bacterium
GATTCCAAGGACGGCAACGATTCCAAGGACGGCAACGATTCCAAGGACGGCAACGATTCCAAGGACGGCAACACTGACAATGGCACCAATGGGGACGACCACCTGAAGGGTAGCGATGGTAACGACACGCTGTCTGGCGGAAAGGGCGACGATACCTTTGAGGCTTCTGACGGTAACGATGTCATGAATGGCGGTCAGGGGGACGATGTGTTCACCTTCGGCGATTTCTCCGGTGATTCAACAGTAGATGGCGGTAGCAGCGGCAATTGGACTGACACAATTGAAATCGATCTGGGAGGCGGGCCTTCTTCAGGCGGCTGGACAGTCGAGATTGATGGGGATCATGGCACTGACAAAGACGGAAACATTGTCGGTGACAATATGTCCGGCCATATCACTACCGAGAATGGAACGATCGACTTCTCTAACATTGATAAAATCGAGTGGTAATCCAGTAAGCTGAATGACATAAACTGGCGGGATTCCTGTGAAAGGAATCCCGCTTTTTTATTGTGTAAGAAGGCTGCCGATCATCTGCTTATTAACTTTCATCACCTGCCAAATTTTTGAGAACTACTTTGCTGCATCAGAACCAAGTCGATTCACGTCAATTTGATTTAAAATCCGAGCAAGAAGCCCGATCAATGGCATTGATTATTGAATTTGTTCTGGAGAATTAAGCATCATGGGTGTTATTAAGAAAATGCTATATCGTAGCAACCTGCTGGGCAAACAGCGCCACCAGCATTTCTTCCTCGACATGGAGGAAAACATCCACATCCATTATCGCGACTTGCGTATCGAATTGAGCCGTGGCGAATTTGAGGATATTTGCGATGCATTTCGCAAGCAATCGCAAGAGCTGCAAACCATCATCCACGAAAAAAACTATCAGGACGGCAAGCTCCCCAACGCCAATCAGGATGATGTACGCATCTGGACAGAGTCGCTACTCAAACACGATGTCAAATACCACCAACAACGTTTCTCTCTGGAAGAATGCAGCGATGGATTTCATTTCCACTGCCGTAACTACAAATTGCTATTCAACGAAACAGAATTTCGCCAGATAGCAAAATTGTTTAAAAGCCTTGATGTGGACAGCCCCTGTGCCACCACTTATGATGAGGTGCTTGAATTACTGGAGGACAACGATGTCGACTTCACCTTGGATGCCGGCAATGTACCCGGAGAGTTATTGGCTATCGCCGTTGCCGCGTATCACTTCCCCAAGATACGCGAGATATTCAAACTCATCGGTTTCACTTTGGATGCGCAAAAATATGAACACCGCTATCAGGGCTCCGCACTCAAGGTGATTGCCAAAGTCAATAATCAATTGTCCGCATTGGATTACAAGCGCATTCGCGGCAACAAGACCACCGCAAGGCTGCTTGATTTTCTGTCTCACAACGCCAGCAGCATCGACCCGGATGAACTCAATCGCATCAAATGCCAAGTACTCGATCTTTATTTTGCGCTCAGCACAGGAAAGCAATTGAATGTCGATATCAACCAACAATCTTGGCTGTACTCCCCCGCCAACCAACAGGTTATTTTTCCCTACAGCGTATCTGGCCAGGGCGGAAAAAATGCAGCGGCGGTACTCTACAAGACTTGGGGCGATTTTTTGGTCAGCCTAAAACTATGGTTTATAAAACCGACCAAACGAAATTTTACAGCCCCAGAACAGAAGGCCTTGTTACAGCAAGTTACCGACACACTCAGAAATGATGTTGCCGCATTTTCCGCTGTTGATAAGGTTTACCTGATGGGTTCGGCATTGCGCGGCGAAATGGGAAGCTACCTTGCACCGTTCGTAAACGGCCCTCAAGTCAAGCTGGGATCGGATGTGGATATATTGATCGAGATCGATCCTTCACGCGAAGCAGACATCCCTGCGCACTGGCATCTCATCAAACAAAACGAGCTTTCCAACCAGTGCGCCATCTATCACATCACGCAGATACCTATTGCGGGTGGCATCGCTGAATGGCAAAAGAGCTACCCCCATTTACCCCTCATCGAGCATCTGATCGATGCCTATGTCTTCTTCCCGTCGCACGGACATCAGGCGGAAAAGGATGCCTTCCTGAAAAAGTTCGATGCCCAACTATTCTATGACCGCGCACGTGACGGAATCATCAATCGCACAGGCGAAGAAGCCAATATCGCGCAGCGTGTCACCGAGCTATATGCCCTCCCGCAAGTCGCTATTGAGAAACTGAATGTCGCCACCGAAAATGCCCTGTACAAAGTATCCAGCGGTAAATATAACTACGTACTCAAACTTTTCAAAGTTTCGGGAAACTACAAACGTAACCGCATCGCCGAACACACTGCATACGAGGACAAGCTGATCACCCAACTCAAAGAACGCGGCATTTTGACTGCGGGCATCATTCCCACCACATCAGAAAGTGACGCAAATATTGAGGGGCACCCTGCCCTGTTGTTCGAGCGCATCAACGGAGTGGCACAACTGCAACCCGAGTACCCCCTGGACAAGACATGTGCCGCACTCGCCAATATCCATCAGGTGCAGATCAACCAGCCTCTGGACTTGATTAAAGACTTTTCCTTTGAGGATATCTGCTCCATTTGGCTGCCGCTGTTCACAGAGTATTTGCACAACACCACGCACAGCCCCGAAATCGCTGCGGCGCTGACAAAGTTCATCCCATTGTCCGAACTGTGCAATAGCGACAAACACCGCAACGCCTTATATGCCGCAGCCCCTGCGGTCCACAATCACGGCGATGTCACGCCCAAGAATGTGATTACCGACGAGCAAGGCCGGGCAATATTTTTCGATTTCAACAATGCCTATTTTGGCCCGCGTATCGCCGATGTATTGGATGGTGCTTTTGAGTTCTCATTGGCCGAACAATATATTCATCTGGCCGACTTTTCCCGATTCGATGCCTTCATTGCGGCCTATACCCCCCACAGTCCCTTCACCGCTGAAGAAAACCAAAAGTTGCCGCAATGGATAGATCTGATCGGACTGATCAAATTCACCCGGGAAATTCGTGCCCTACTGGAACATCCGGGGGACGAACTACGCAAAAAACGTGCTCTGGCTATCGCTGAATTCGTCCTATCGCGCAACACTCATTGATGCCACTGAGTCGCTTCATTTCCACATTTTTTGCATTTGCGCTATGCGCTGCCACAAACGCAGGGGCAGAAACCATCGACATCCGCTTCATCGTGAGCGATGATTTTGGTGTCACTAAAGCACAGCGCAAAACCACTCAGGAAAGACTGAAAACTTATGTGGATGTACTCAACGGCTACTATCGCAATAGCGAAGTCGCCCTCAGAGCGGAGATAGTGCAGGTCGAATTTTCCCGGATCGCAGCGGTGAATGATGTGCAGATCATCGACGACATGGCGCACGAGCGAAACGGCTTTGAAGCCATGCTCCAAAAGGCACACGACTCTGGTGCCGACTACACCATCGCCATCGTCAGCAAACTGATAGTTCAAGGAAGACCGGGGTGTGGGCGCGCTTATGCGGTGAACCAATCCGTCGCAGCAATCTCTGATCCGCGCAAAGCCTTCGCTGTCGTCCACTTCGCTTGCGGTGCGCATACTATTGCCCATGAACTTGGGCACCTGATGGGTTTGAATCATGGAGCGCTCATCGCACAATGCCGGCATGATAAAACCAATTTATCGGCAATTGCCCCCTATGCCAATGGTTACGCTGAAGGGAACTGCGATGGCAAGCCGCAGCCGACAGAATTCGGCGACATCATGGTAGGCGGCGGGATGCGGGAAATCATGGGCAACGACAAAGGCAATCTGCCTATATTTTCCAACCCGCGCATACACGATAAGCGTTGCGGAGAAAACAGAACTTGCGGCGATCCGGCTATCGGCGATGCGGCCCGCGCCCTAAACGAGAATGCACGCTATTACGCATCCCACAAAGAGCAGCCAGCCCGCACACCTCATTATTAATGCCCCATGTAAAATCCCCCTCAACCGTCCGTTTTACGAACGGTTGAGGGGGATCAGATTTCCAAAGAATTATTCGTGCTAAACGACAGCCGCTACACTCCGAACGGATGACGCAACACGATCGTCTCATCACGATCCGGGCCAGTCGAGACCATATCCACCGGCACTTCGCAAATCTGCGCGATGCGTTGCAGATAATTTCTTGCCTGCAAAGGCAAGTCATCGTAATTCTTCACACCTACCGTGCTACCGCTCCAGCCCGGCATATCTTCATACACGGGTTCGCATCCAACCAGTGATTCGGCACCAACCGGGAGAATGTCGCTGTATTGGCCGTTGATCTTGTAACCCACGCCGATGCGCACCGTTTCCATGCCATCCATGACATCCAATTTGGTCACGCACAGACCGGACACGCCATTGATCTGAATGGAGCGTTTGAGCGCTGCGGCATCGAACCATCCGCAACGGCGCGCACGTCCGGTGGTAGAACCGAATTCATGCCCCTTATCGGCCAGATGCTTACCGACCGGATCTTGCTTCTCTACCGCATCGTAGAGTTCGGTCGGGAAAGGGCCTGAACCCACCCGCGTGGTGTAGGCCTTGGTGATACCCAAAACATAATGCAGCGTCTGCGGGCCGACGCCTGCTCCGGCGCAGGCCGCACCGGAAATACAGTTGCTCGATGTAACGAACGGATAAGTACCGTGGTCGATGTCCAACAGTGTGCCTTGCGCGCCCTCAAACAACAGATTCTGTCCTGCTTTATTGGCTTCATACAGCGCGCGCGGCACATCCATCACCAACGGCTTGATACGCTCGGCCAATGCCAATGCATCATCCAGCGTTTTTTGGAAATCGACGGTGGGCGCATTGAAATAGTTCTTCAATACGAAATTGTGGAAATCCAGAACCTCGCCCAGCTTGGCAGCGAAACGTTCGCGGAAAAACAAATCTTGCAGGCGTATCGCGCGACGCGCCACCTTGTCTTCATAGGCAGGGCCGATACCGCGACCAGTGGTACCGATCTTGCCCGCGCCCTTGGCGATTTCGCGCGCCTTATCTACCGCCTCGTGATACGGCAGTATCAACGGGCACGCTTCGGAGATGCGCAGACGCTCATACACCTTGATGCCCGCAGCCGCCAGCTGATCCATTTCCTTGAGCAGCGCGGCAGGAGAAAGCACCACACCATTGCCGATATAGCACATCACATGTTCGCGCAATATGCCGGAAGGAATCAAATGCAACACGGTTTTTTCGCCATTGATGACCAGCGTATGTCCCGCGTTGTGTCCGCCCTGAAAACGCACCACACCCTGCGAGTGATCGGTCAGCCAATCGACAATCTTGCCCTTGCCCTCATCACCCCATTGCGTACCGATCACCACCACGTTTTTAAACATGCTCATTCCCAATTTTCTATGACTATTTAATTTGTTCTACGATCCACGCACCGTTGCGCGATACCAGTTCACGGTCGCAATCCAGTTCGGCACGATGTGCCGGACTCCCCAGCAAGTCGACCACCACCATATGTCCTTGCTGGCGCAGTTGCGCAATCGCTGCGTCCAATGCAGCATCGCTGCGGTAAGGTGCAAGAATGCCTTTTGGCATAGTTTGCTTGCTCAGCAATCCATGTAATTGACGCAAGTCCATGCTGAACCCTGTGGCAGGACGGGCGCGTCCAAAACTTTTACCCACATCGTCGTAACGTCCGCCGACTGCGATCGCATCGTGACTGCCCGCGTGATACGCCGCGAACACCATGCCGCTGTGATAATGGTAGCCGCGCAACTCGGCCAGATCAATTCCGACATGCTGTGCCAACGGCTGCAATTGTGACGCTGCGCGTTCCAGTTCTTCCAGTGCGGCATGAGTGCTTCTGGGCAAGACTTGGCGCGCACGTTGCAACACCTCGACTCCGCCATACAACTCCGGCAATGCCAGCAGCGCTGCCTGCACATCCCGATGCAAACCGGCAACTAAGCCCTTCAGGCTGGGTACATCTTTGCGTTGCAGTGCATTAAACAAAGCCGATTCCAGATCGTCGTCGATTGCAGCGCCTTTCACCAAAGCGCGAAATACGGCAACGTGTCCGAGGTCGAGATGCACGCCCTGAATGCCGAGCAGCGCCAAGGATTGCAACATCAAACGCTGTACTTCCAAATCGCTTTCCAGACCGCTGTGGCCGTACAGCTCGGCCCCGATTTGCAGCGGCTCACGCGTGCGCATCAAACCCGAAGGCTGGGTATGCAGCACGCTGCCCGCATAGCTCAAACGCGTCACACCCTTACGGTTGAGCAGATGCGCATCGATACGCGCCACCTGAGGTGTGATGTCGGCACGCAATGCCAAGGTGCGGCCACTGAGTTGATCCACCAGCTTAAAGCTGCGCAAATCCATATCCGCGCTGTCGTTGATAAGCAACGACTCGACGTATTCAAGCAACGGAGGAGCGACCAACTGATAGCCGGACAAACGCAATAACTCCAACACGTCGCGACGCATACCTTCAATGCGCCACGCCTCGTCCGGCAACATGTCCTGTATATTTTCAGGCAACAACCAATTCGGCATTCTTTAACTCATCCAAAATATCAGCAACAACCCGCTCAACATCAGCGTCAACCCGACAAAGCGCATTTGACCATCCTGAAGCTGCGCCAGCTTACCCAATGTTTGACGCCAGACCGAAGGGAACAGAAACGGCATGATCCCCTCAAGCACCAACATCAAACCCAATGCCGCCAGCCAGTATTCCATTTCCAATACTACTTGCCACCTTTGTGCGGGCTCTTCAGGTATTTGAAGAAGGAAGAGCTTGGGTCCAGCACCATCACATCGCTCTTGTTCTTGAAAGTCTGTTTATACGCTTCCATGCTGCGGTAAAACGCAAAAAACTCCGAGTTACGACCAAACGCGGATGCATACAAAGAGGCAGCCTTGGCATCACCTTCACCCTTGAGTTTCTGCGCATCACGGTAAGCTTCGGCCAAGGTCACTTCACGCTGCTTGTCGGCATCGGCACGAATCTTTTCACTGTCGGCATTACCCGTTGCGCGCAGTTCATTGGCTACACGCTTGCGCTCCGCATCCATGCGGCGATAGACCGATTCGCTGATCTCCATCGGGAAGTCCACACGCTTGATGCGCACATCCAGAACTTCCACGCCGATCTTGCGCGCATCCACATCGGTCTTTTCCTGCACTACACGCATGAGTTCTTCGCGCTTGCCGGACACAACCTCGTGGATAGTGCGCTTACCGAATTCTTCGCGCAGTGCCGCATTCACCGTTTGCGTCAAACGCGTCTGCGCGCGCATCTCGTCCCCGCCCACGCTGATGTAATACTGCTTCACATCGGCGATACGCCATTTGACGAAAGAATCCACCAGCACGTTTTTCTTCTCGGCAGTAATGAAACGCTCTGGATCATCACTATCCAGCGTCAGAATGCGCGAATCAAAAAAGCGTACGTTCTGTACCAGCGGCATTTTGAAATACAAGCCCGGAGCGGTCTTTTCGCCCACCACCTCACCCAACTGGAACACAATCGCCATCTGGCGCTGATCGACAACAAAAGCACTCATGCTGAGCAAAACCAGCACGACGACGATGCCAACCAACAGATTTCCAATATTCGCTTTCATTAACGTGCCTCCCTGTCTCGGCTGCGTAACGGTTCCCGCCCGGACGGTATAACTGGTTCATTGAGCGCTGCCGCTTGAGGCGCGACTTGCTCGGCATTGTTCGCCGGTCTGCCCGCAGCCGTCTGCACTTCGTTCAACGGAGCCGCACCCGCATTCGTGCTCTGGATCAGCTTATCCAAAGGCAGATACAGCAAGCTGCCGTTACCGCTCTTTTGATCCACCAACACTTTGCTGCTGCTGGTCATGATCTGCTGCATCATGTCGATGTACATACGTTCGCGCGTAACTTGCGGCGCCTTTTCATACTCCACCAGAATCTGCTTGAAACGGCTGGCATCACCTTCCGCATTCGCGATCACGCGCTGCTTGTAACCTTCGGCTTCCTGCATCAAACGTGCTGCCGCACCTTTGGCCTTGGGCACCACATCGTTTGCATACGCCTGTCCCTCGTTCTTTTGACGCTCACGATCCTGCCCCGCTTTTACCGCATCATCGAATGCGGCCTGCACCTGCTCGGGAGGTTGCGCGTTTTGCATCGTCACCTTGCTCACCAGAATGCCGGATTTATAACGGTCGAGGATGTCCTGAATCAGCTTGGTCGTTGCAGCGGCGACTTGCTCGCGCCCCTCATACAACACGAAGTCCATCTTGCTCTTGCCCACCACTTCGCGAATAGCCGTCTCCGCTGCCTGACGCACGTTCTCGTCCCCGGAGCGGTTGTTGAATAGATAATCGGCGGGATCCTTCAAGAAATACTGCACGGCAAACTGAATGTCGATGATGTTTTCATCGTCCGTCAGCATCAGGGATTCCTTCAGCATCTTGTTCTTCACGTTTTCGCGGTAGCCCACTTCCACGGTACGCACTTGGCTCAGACTAACGATCTCCACCGTTTCGACGGGATACGGCAAATGCCAACGCGGCCCAGCCTGGGTCGCTTCGAGATACTTGCCAAAGCGCAGCACGACACCGCGCTGACTGGCATCCACGATATAGAAACCGCTCGCAACCCAAATCAGGGCAACGATGATGACGATCAGACCGACACCACCAGCAAATCCACCGGGCGACTTGCCATCGCCTCCTGTATTGGGCACTTTGCCCCTTAATTTGCCAAACAATGCCTCAACCTTTTTATTCAGATTGCGCATTACCTCTTCCAAATCGGGGGGGCCGCCACCATTCTTGTTACCCCATTGCGGATCATTCAATCCCATAAGTTTCTGCCTTTTTTATCTCAATTGTTATTCAGCGGATGCCACTCTTGTGGCGGAGCGGATATTGCCGGTGTATCGCGCACTTCAACCAAAGCCGCGCGCAAATCATCCAAACCCGCGCCTGTTTTGGCGCTCAAATGAATGGCGGCGATATTACCATATTCGTCGCGTTTCACCGATGGCACCAAGCCCTGCAAATCGATTTTGTTATACACCACAATCTGGCGAATATCCTGCGCACCGATCTCCGCCAGCACCTTATTCACTTCGGCAACTTGATCATGGCGTTCGGGGCTATTCATATCGACCACATGCAGCAATAGATCGGCGTGAATGGTCTCCTCCAGCGTGCTGCGAAAAGCCGCCACCAAGCCGTGCGGCAAATGACGGATAAAGCCCACGGTATCGGACAAAATCACCTGCACCGGGCTATCTCCTTCCAGAAAGAGTTTGCGCGAAGTCGTGTCCAGCGTGGCAAACAACTGGTCGGCAGCGTACACATTGGCATGGGTCAAGCGATTGAACAGCGTGGACTTTCCCGCATTGGTGTAGCCAACGATGGACACCGACATCACATCGGAACGGTTGCGCGCCTTGCGCTGCAACTCTCGGTGGCGTTTTAGCTGTTTCAAACGCTCATTCAGCAGATGCACGCGCCGATCCAGCTTGCGCCTGTCCAGCTCCAATTGCGTCTCGCCCGGACCGCGTGCGCCCACCGCGTACTTCTGTTGCCCCATATCCATATTCATGCCGACCAGACGCGTCGACATATATTTGAGCTGGGCCAGCTCGACCTGCACTTTGCCCTCATGGCTCTGCGCGCGTAGCGCAAAAATATCCAAAATCAGCATAGTGCGGTCAATCACCCGCGCCTGTAGCTTGGCGGTCAGATTACGCATCTGCGCCGGCGACAGATCGTGATTGAAAATAACCAGCGGCACTTCCAGCTCTTCGACGATAGCGGCGATCTCGTCCACCTTGCCGCTACCGGCGAACAAAGACGCATCGGGGCGCTGGCGTTTGCCCTCCACCAGGGCGGCACAGATCACACCGGCGCTCTCCGCCAGCAGCTTTAACTCTTCCAGGCTTTCTGCGTAGTCCGGCGCGCCGAAATCGAGACTGACCAATACCGCCGTATTAGGGGCAGTTGTTGACTGGGACATCAGTCTGCGTCGAACGGAACTGTGACAGCGCGTGCGGGAACGATAGTGGAAATGGCGTGCTTATAAACCATCTGGGTGACGGTGTTCTTCAGCAAAACCACATATTGATCAAAAGACTCGACCTGGCCTTGCAGCTTGATGCCGTTGACGAGGTAGATAGCGACCTGAACATGTTCCTTGCGCAATACATTCAGGAACGGGTCTTGTAGTTGTTGCCCTTTTACGCTCATAGCGGTGTGCTCTTTTTGTGATTAAACGGGCGCCCACTCTACTGGAAAACCGCCCGATACGGAAGAGCCGGAACCGCATCCTTTTCATCCGGGCCGCAGATTAACGCCTCACGCCCCTCTTCTTATCCGCAAGGCCTTTCAACTCAGCCAGCACCGCACCCGTCAACATCATAAAAACAAGCGTGCCCAGCAATATCGAAACAAACACAAACAAAAACGGGTATCTCATAGCCGCCTCCTATCATGCCAACCTTCAATGCAACCCTTATGCCTAGAGTTACGGCAACTGTCGCCAGTTCTTGAGGAAATGATAGTGAATCAGGAAAAGTGAGAAGGTTCGAATAGCGGGGAAAAGCAAGCTGAAACCGCAAAGTGGGCAACTTGTTGCCCACCATATCAATCACCGAGTGGACACAGAAACATGCCCACCTCGCCAATTATGAACCGTACAGCCTGCGCCCGCGAATACGGGCACGGTGGGCGGCGCGCTGCTCGCTCTCGGTGAGTGCGCGCGGTTTTTTGTCGGCAAACGGATTTTTGCCGGCCTTGAAGTCAACGCGCAACGGCGTACCTTGCAGCTTGAAGGCATCGCAGAAACACTTTTCCAGATAGCGCTTATAACTGTCCGGCACCTTATCCAAGGCGCTGCCGTGCACAATGATGAGCGGAGGATTGCTGCCGCCCTGATGGGCATAACGCATCTTGGGACGGAAGATACTGCCGCGCGGCGGCTGTTGTTTTTCGACAGCGGCCAGCAGCACGCGTGTGAGTTGCGGCGTGGCCAGCTTGGTCATCGCGGCAGCATAAGCTTCGTTCACCGATTTCAATACGGCGTCCACCCCGCTGCCGTTCAAAGCCGAGATGAAGTGATGTTTGGCGAAATCCAAAAAATGCAGCTTGCGGTCGATGTCGCGCTTGGCGGTGGAACGCTTGTATTCGTCCAGACCGTCCCATTTATTGACTGCCAGCACCAGGGCGCGTCCGGCTTGCAACACGAAGTCGGCCAAATGCGCATCCTGTTCGGTGATCTCGTCGCTCGCGTCCACCACCAACACCACGACATTGGCATCTTCGATGGCTTGCAGTGTTTTCACCACCGAGAATTTTTCAATGGCCTCGTCGACCTTGCCACGGCGGCGCACACCTGCCGTGTCGATGATGGTGTATGGTTTTCCGCCGCGCTCGAAGTCGATGTAGATACTGTCGCGCGTGGTACCGGGCAGATTGAAGGCAATGACACGCTCTTCGCCAAGAATGGCATTCACCAGCGTCGACTTACCCACGTTGGGACGCCCGACAATAGCGAGCTTGGGATGGTCGGATTTAACTTCCGGCTCCTCTTCGCGCACGGGCAATTCATCCAGTGCCACTTCGATCATCTCGGAAACATTGTCGCCGTGTGCCGATGAAATGGGAATCGGTTCGCCCAAGCCCAGTTCAAAAAAATCACTGGTAACGCGGGCGCGCTGCATACCTTCCGCCTTGTTGACCAGCAGCATCAGCGGGCGTCCGGTTTTGCGCAATTGCGTGGCGATGATGCGGTCTTGCGGCGTGAGGCCTTCGCGACCATCCACGATGAACAGCACGAGATCGGCTTCATCGATAGCCTGGCGTGTCTGCTTCGCCATCTCGTGCATGATGCCTTCTTTGGCGACAGGCTCCAGACCGCCCGTATCTACCACCAGAAAGGGGCGCTCGCCAACCCTGCCACGTCCGTAATGGCGATCGCGGGTCAGCCCCGGCAGGTCGGCGACGAGTGCATCGCGACTGCGCGTAAGGCGATTGAACAGAGTGGATTTACCCACATTGGGACGACCGACTAAAACCAGTGTGGGTAGCATGATAAGTTTAAATTATGTTTAATGAAGCACGAGAGAGAACAAACCGCCATCGCTGGTTTGCACCACGAATCCGTCGCCCGCCACAACGGGAGCCGAGCGGATCCCGCTGCCATCCGCCCAGAAGCGCGCCACAAAGCTGCCGTCGTCACGATTCAAGGCGTGCAGATAGCCTTCAAAATCGGCCACTACCAGATAATTATCCAACGCCAGCGGTGCGCTGGTTTTGCGCAAGTGCATTTGATCGTTCTTCCAATACGAGCTGCCGCTGAGTTTGTCGAGCGCCAATACGGTGCCTGCGGTATCGGTCAAGAACAGGTATTTACGCGACATGGTTAAGCCCTTGTCGCTGGAAAGATCGCGCGTCCACAACGAGCCCCCGCGTTCGGCATCGAAACAAGCGAGACGCCCCTGAAAAGCGACAGCACATACTTGGCTATCATCCACGATTGGAAGGCTGGTGATGTCGCTGACGCGCTCCAGCTCGGTATTGCCGCGCGGCTGCGAAACCGAGGCTTCCCACACGACGACACCGTTGTGCAGCCCGATAGCCGCCAATTTCCCTGCCGGGAAACCTGCGTACACTATGCCGTTGCGTATTGTCACCCCGGCATTGCTACGCGCGACCAGCGCCGGTGTCGCCCGCTCATACAGCCATAAGCGCTTGCCATTCTGACTATCCAAGCCCGCGATACGACCATCTCCGGTGCGCACAACGACGACTCCGTCTGCAAAACTCGGCGCACTCAGCACTTCGCTGGACATTTTGTTCTTCCAGCGCAACTGGCCCGCAGCTTCTTCATAGGCAGCGACCTCGCCTTTCTCGCCGCCCACCAACACTGCTCCATCACCCGCGCCAACGCCGCCGGAAATCACAAACCCGCTGTCGATGCGCCACAGCCGCTTTCCGCTGCTACGGTCGAAGCGCTGAACGATGCCTGTGTTGTTAGCAGCGACTACTGATTCTGCTGTAACCACGGGGAGCAAAACATTGTCTCCCATTTTGCCCACACTCTGCCTCCAGCGTACTTCATACTTGGCGGACGATTTGAAATTCACCAGACTCGCCGGACTGGCTTGCTCCTTATCGCTGGAGCATCCCGCCGCAAACACGGCCAGCAACGATATGGCAATGCCACGACTTAATTTCATTTTGTGTCCCCGAGACCATCCAGCTTCAGCTGCACCAAATTGCGGTACATGCTCTTCGCTTCGATCTTGTCGAGCGCTTGCTTATAAGCAGAACGCGCCTCTTCAGTCTTGCCTTGAGCGCTCAACACATCGCCCTTCAGATCGGCATACAAACCGGTGAAAGCTTCTGGATGCGTGGCATTGAGCTGTTTGAGCGCCTCGTCGTAATTCTTCTCATCCAGCAGGATGCTGGCCAATTTCAAACGTGCGGTATCTTGCAAACCCGTTTCGCTGGCATGTTCGATCACCCATTGCAACTGGGTCTTCGCACGGGTCATATCCTTGGCTTGCACATTGGCTTGCACCGCCAGTAATTGCGCGCGCGGCGCATAAGCGCTGCCGCCGAACTTATCGACCAGCGCGGCGACTGCATCGTTCACGCGCTTGGGATCGTTGCTCAGCGTCTGCTTTTCCACTTCGGCATACAGCTTGGAAGCCTCGCCCGCCTGCAGCGCCTGATGGCTCTTCCAGAATTGCATCCCGGCATAGCCCAACAGCGCGAGCACGGCTGCCGCAACCACCCATTTGCCGTTTTCCTTCCACCAGCCCTTGAGCGCATCTACCTGTTCCTGTTCCTGCAAATCGAGCGTCGACATTTTTATATCCTATTCAAATTTAATTAAGTTCAGAAATCTTCTGCTGCAATTCTGTCAGCGCCACGCGGGCTTGCTCGCCACCGCGCAAGGGCTTCAATGTCGCCTGCCCCGCCTGCGCTTCATCGTCGCCGATGATGACCGCACATAGCGCACCGCTACTATCCGCCTTCTTCATCTGCGATTTAAAACTGCCGCCGCCGCAATGCAGCAGCACCTTCAATCCCGCATCGCGCAATTGCTCCGCCACGCTGCTCGCTAACTGATTAGCCAATTCGCCCTGATGCACCAGATACACATCCAAAGGCACTCCCGGATTCTGCATGCCATCTTCCTGCAACAGCGCCAGCAAACGTTCGATACCCATGGCAAAGCCACAAGCGGGAGCGGACTTGCCGCCGATCTGTTCGATCAAGCCGTCGAAACGGCCTCCGGCGCAGATGGTACCCTGCGCGCCCAGACGCGTGGTGACCCACTCGAACACGGTGCGATTGTAGTAATCCAGTCCGCGCACCAGACGCGGATTGATCTCATAGGCCACACCGTGCCGCTTGAGGATGGCCTGCACCGCCTCGAAATGTGCAACGGCCTCGGCATCCAGCTCGGCCATCAGGCTGGGGGCGCCAACGATGATCTCCTGCATCGCCGGATTTTTACTGTCCAGAATGCGCAGCGGATTAGTGTGCAAACGGCGCGTCGCGTCCGCATCCAATATAGCCGCATGCTGTTCAAAATAGGCGATCAATTTTTCACGATGGCGTTGGCGCGCAGCAATGTCGCCAAGGGTGTTGATCTGCAAACTAACATCGCGAATCCCCAGCGTTTTCCACAGGCGCGCGCACATCAAAATCT
The DNA here is from genome assembly GCA_041659125.1 of Gallionellaceae bacterium. Classification (GTDB taxonomy): domain Bacteria; phylum Pseudomonadota; class Gammaproteobacteria; order Burkholderiales; family Gallionellaceae; genus PALSA-1006. The sequence goes on from JBAZYW010000019.1 coordinate 14,707, forward strand.
GCTCTGCGTCGATATCCGGCCCGGTAAACCCCAGCGCCTCGACCCCGATCTGGTGAAACTGGCGATAGCGCCCTTTCTGCGGACGCTCGTGGCGGAACATCGCACCGCTGTAATACAAACGCTGCGGCGCGTTATACAGCAAATTATGCTGCAAAGCCGCACGCACACAGGAAGCCGTTCCCTCGGGGCGCAAGGTAAGCAGGTCGCCATTGAGACCGTCTTCAAAGCTGTACATCTCTTTCTCGACGATGTCGGTCACCTCGCCAATGGCGCGTTTGAACAGCGCCGTCGGCTCCACCAAGGGCATACGGATGTTGCGGTAACCGTAGGCTTCCAGCCATTCGCGTACCGTATCCTCGAACCACAGCCACAGTTGCGCCTCATCCGGCAGAATATCGTTCATGCCGCGCACGGCTTGTAATGTTGGATTACTCATTGGATACGGAAGGTGAACGGAACACAGAAATTTACAGGGGCGCGATATTAACAGGAAAGACGTTGTTTCAGAAGCCGATTGTGATTTACAACACGAGTCACCTGTGCTCAGCAGACTTATTGAACGACGGAATATGAGCCTTCTCGATCACTTCGTGCCTATCCCCTCGCTGCTGTGCGGAAAGAACTATTAAATCGCTTTAATCTCGATATGCTTGCCTGGTTTGTCGCCCGCTTCACGCTTGGTATATTTGCGCGCCACGTACTCGTCCACGATCTGCGTAAATTCTGCCGCGATGTTGTCGCCGCGCAGAGTGACGGTCTTCTCGCCGTCCACATACACGGGCGCTGCGGGATTCTCCCCCGTACCGGGCAGGCTGATGCCGATATTGGCGAGTTTGCTTTCGCCGGGGCCATTTACAATACAGCCCATAACAGCAACGGTCATTTCTTCCACGCCGCTGTATTGCTCGCGCCACACAGGCATCTGCGCACGCAAGTAGGTTTGAATGTTCTGCGCCAACTCCTGAAATACGGTGCTGGTGGTGCGTCCGCAACCCGGGCACGCCGTAACCATCGGTGCGAATGCGCGCAGCCCCATGGTCTGCAATATCTCCTGCGCCACCACGACTTCTTGCGTGCGGTCTCCACCCGGTTCCGGGGTAAGCGAAACGCGGATGGTGTCGCCGATGCCTTGCTGCAACAGCACGGCCAGTGCCGCAGTCGAGGCGACGATGCCTTTTGACCCCATTCCCGCTTCGGTGAGGCCGAGATGCAAGGGATAGTCGCTGCGTGTGGTGAGCTCGCGATACACCGCGATGAGGTCTTGCACTTCGCTCACTTTGCACGACAGCACGATGCGGTCATGCGGCAAGCCCAATTCTTCAGCACGTTTTGCGGCATCCAGCGCCGACACGATCAACGCTTCGCGCGTAATCTCAGAGGCTTCTTTCGGCTGCGCCAGCTTGGCGTTCTCATCCATCATGCGCACAATCAAATCGGCGTCGAGACTGCCCCAATTGACGCCGATGCGCACCGGTTTATCGTATTGCTTAGCAACGGCGATCATCATGGCGAACTGGTCTTCGCCTTTGCGGTTTTTGCCCACGTTGCCGGGATTTATACGGTATTTCGCCAGCGCTTGCGCGCACTCGGGAAACTCGGTGAGCAAACGATGGCCGTTGTAGTGAAAGTCGCCGATCAGCGGCACGTCGCAACCCATGTCGTCCAGCATCTTGCGGATGCGCGGCACTTGGGCGGCAGCTTCGGAAGTGTTGACCGTGATGCGCACCAGCTCGGAACCGGCCTGCGCCAGCTCAAACACCTGACGCGCGGTGCCTTCGGCGTCTACGGTGTCGGTGTTAGTCATGGACTGAACGACGATGGAGGCACCGCCGCCGATAGCGATGTCGCCCACTTGCACGCGTTGCGTGGTGCGACGCTGGATAGGCGAATGACTCATACCTTATTCCAAAATCAGGCGCGCGACTTCGACATCGGTGAACTCATCCAAGTCTATCTCTTCGCCTTCATAATACAAACGCACGCTGCTCGCATTGCCGATCACCAAAGAGAACGGCGGACGCCCATTGACCCATTGTTCGCTCTTGGGCGTATTGACCTGCTTGAATATAGTCTTGCCGAATTTGTCTTTTACATCGACCCATGACTCATCCTCAAACACCAGATGGATAGGCCCTTGCCCAACCCCTGTATTAGCCGCGACTTCCTTGGGTGCTGTTACCACCGCAGGTAGCGTCACTTCTTTTTTCACCATGGCATCCTTGAGCGCTGGGGCTGTGGCAGGAACGGCAGAAGCAGCAAGCGATGGCGACGCAACGACTGCGCTGGTAGCCACAACAGCACTTGCCGCCAGCTCTGCGGGGATAACGGCAAGCGGACTTTCCGCTGCTTTATTAGCCTCAGGCTTGTCCTGAGACAACCAGACTGCTATTCCCAAAAACACGGCCAGCGCCAATGCGGCAAAGAGCCAAGTCATGTTGATGCGGCGAGTCGATTGCAATGTCGAAAAAGGCACGCCAGCCAATTCATCTTGAAAGGAAGTCAGTTGTTGATGCGCGCGCGGAAGGGAATCAAGCAATGGCGTCTCGTCTATGTGCAGCAATCTGGCATAGCTGCGCACAAAACCGCGCACAAAAGTCAATTCCGGCAAGTGGCTGTAGTCATCGGCTTCGAGCGCCTCAACTTGGCGCGGCGCAAACTTGATGCTGCTGGCCACATCCGCAACATTCAATCCCTGACTGATACGCGCCTCTCTCAATATCTTGCCGACGCTCAACGGTGGCAGAGTTTCCGCCCCGCTTTCAACTGCCACATTATTCAACTCAGGGTTTGTGTCCATCATTCACCTTTCAGTAACAACTGGGTTTCGCGCGCATCCGGGAAACGTTTACGCAATTGCAACGAGTAGCTCTCCTCCGAATTCCGGTCACCGATTTTGCGCTCGATACGCACCGCCAACCACAGGTTTTCAGCCGTCAGTTCGGTTGATCTCTGCAAGAAACGCAAAAAGTAGGATTTTGCCCCCGCGTAATCGTGCGTGGCAAAACTCACATCTGCCAGACCAAACAAAGCCCCCGGATAGTTCGGCTGCCGGATCAATGCGCGCTGCAAATATTCTTCCGCTTCTTTTAGCTTGCCTATTTTTTTGGAACACATACCTGCATTGACGTAGGCCGTTTCCGGTGTGACATAAAGCGGATTCTTCACCGCCTCCAAAAACTGAGCGATGGCCTCGGTCTCGCGCCCGCGCTGACACAGAAACCAACCATAGTTATTGTGCGCATTGGAATCACTGCCATCCAATTGCAGGCTGCGACGGAAATCGTCATCGGCCTGTTTGTCTTCGCGCAGCGCCATACGGATAAGCCCGCGCACATTGAAGGCCGGGGCGTAATTTGATTCCGATTGCAATGCCACTTCGATTTCCTGCAAGGCGATCCCGTATTGAGTGCGCTCAAAATAAGATGCGGCCAATTCGGTATGTATCTTGGCGATAGCCTGAGCGCGCGTAGTCGTCTGAACCGGCGTTCCGGCGGAACCGCCGCCTTGGGATGCGCATCCGCCCAGGCTTAAAACGACCAACAAAATTCCAAACAGCTTCACCGCGCCACCTCCATTAATCGATGCGTTCTTTTTGTCTTGTCCTGCACCTGCCCCGCCAACTGGCCGCAGGCCGCAGCGATATCATCGCCGCGTACCTTGCGAATAGTGGTCACAATGTCAGCCTGCATCAGCACATCGCGGAAACGCAATACAGCCTGCATATCGGAACGCTGATAGGGCGCCTGCGGAAACGGATTGAACGGAATCAGATTGAATTTGCACGGCACATCGCGCACCAGATCAATCAGCTCGCGCGCATGTTGCTCGCTGTCGTTCACCCCCGCCAGCATCACGTACTCGAAGGTAATAAAATCGCGCGGGGCTTTTTCCAGATAGCGTCGACATGCCGCCATCAACTCGCGCAGAGGATACTTTTGATTCACCGGGACCAACTCGTTGCGCAACGCATCGTTCGGCGCATGCAGCGACACCGCCAAGGCCACCGGACATTCCTCGCGCAACCGGTCCATCGCCGGCACGATGCCTGAAGTCGACACCGTGACGCGGCGTCGCGACAGGCCGTAGCCGTGATCGTCCAGCATCAGGCGCAACGCGCTGACGGTGTTGTCAAAATTCAACAAGGGTTCGCCCATGCCCATCATCACCACATTGCTGATCGGCCAATTACCTTCGGCGTTCTTGCCGAGTTGATGATTCGCCCACCACAGCTGGCCGATGATTTCGGCGACACTGAGGTTACGATTGAAACCCTGTTTGCCGGTCGAACAAAACGAGCAGTCCAGCGCACACCCGGCCTGCGAAGAGATGCACAACGTGCCGCGCGTCTCTTCGGGTATGTATACCGCCTCGACGGCATTGCCGGTACCCACGTCCAGCAGCCATTTGCGCGTGCCGTCGTCGGACAGTTCTTCGCGCATGATGTTGGGCACGCTGATGCAGGCGTGTTGCGCGAGTTTGTCGCGCAAACTGGCCGCGATGTCGGTCATCGCAGCGAAATCGGATTCCCCGGCTTTGTATATCCAGCGCATCAACTGGCGGGCGCG
>JBAZYW010000020.1:0-3594 GCA_041659125.1 Gallionellaceae bacterium
CCCTTCGACAAGCTCAGGGTGAACGGTTGTAAGTGTGCTTTAGTAGCTGAGGCTGTCATATTTTTTCTGGCTTCCTGCCAGTTCGACGCTCACTTGGTTGGGCAGACAGATAGCGACTTCGCCCGCGTTTTTTAGCCAGCCTTGGCGCACGCAGTATTGGCGCGGGCTGGGGTCGGAAGCGATGCGTGCCTGATGGTTGCGTATGGCGATGATGCTGGTGCCGAGCGGACCGGGCACATCGATCTCGATGTCGTGTGTGAGCGGGACTTCACGGAATATCTTGCCTCCGCTGCGAATGATGGCTTTGTCCGCCGCGCCGCCCTGCCAGAGGGTTGCACCAAGCCAGACGGTGAACAGGCCGCCCAGCAATAAGATCAGGCTATCGCCGAGCTTGATGTGGGCGGGGAAATGCACGGTCAGGTGTGTTGCGTGAATTCGCGGTGACGCACGAGAACCTGTTGTTCGGTTTTGAAATGCAGTGCCAGTTTTTCCGCCAGATAGACCGAGCGGTGTTGCCCGCCGGTGCAGCCGATTGCCACGGTGAGGTAGCTGCGGTTGTCGGCGATGAAGCAGGGGAGCCACTCGCCTACAAAGGTACGGATGTCGCCGTACATTTTCTGTACGCTGGGTGTTTGTTCCAGAAATTCGATGACTGGCGCATCGCGTCCGGTGAGCGGGCGCAGCTGTTCGTTGTAGTGCGGATTGGGCAGGCAGCGCACATCGAACACCAGGTCGGAATCCAGCGGAACGCCGTATTTAAAACCAAATGATTGGAACAGCAGCGTCAGCTTGGAGCGGTCGATCTGTACAAAATCCTTGACCCAGGAACGCAGGGTATTGGCTCCTATGTCGCTCGTGTCGATATGGTGTCCGATGTCGCTGATCTCGTTCAGCAGTTCGCGCTCTTGCTGTACGCACTCGGGCAGGGTCAGTTTGTCATCGCTCAAGGGGTGGCGGCGGCGCGTCTCCGAGAAACGTTTAACCAGAGTATCGGTTTGTGCATCGAGAAACAGCATGTGAATGTCCACGCCGCGCTGCTTGAGTTGCTCCATGTAGTGCGGCAGCTCGCGCATGCTGGTGCCGCTGCGTGCGTCGATGCTCACGGCGCAACGTGTGCGCCCCGATTGTTGCAGGTTGGCGATCAGTGAGGGCAGCAGTTCCACCGGCAGATTGTCTACGCAATAGTAGTCGCTATCTTCAAGCACCTTGAGTGCGACGCTCTTGCCGGAACCGGATAGCCCGCTTATCAAAAATAATTTCACGACGATTGCTCCAACATTTGTTGTTCGTGGCGGGAGATGAATTCCTGCATGGTGTCGATGCCGCGCATCTGCATCACAAAGTTGCGTGCAGCCGCTTCAACCAGCACGGCCAGGTTGCGCCCCGCCATCACGGGGATTTCCACCGTGCTGATCTTCACGCCGAGGATGTCCTGGAAGCTGGCATTGAATGGCAGGCGTTCCATCTTGGAAAGATCGCCGCCAGTCGGGCGATGCAGATGCACGATGAGTTTGAGACTCTTTTTACGGCGCACGGCGGTTTCGCCGAACATGGTGCGAATATTGAGCACGCCCAAGCCGCGCACCTCGAGGAAGTCGCGCAGCAGCTCGGGGCAGCGACCTTCCAGTGTTTCCGGCGAGATGCGATACAGTTCGGTGATGTCGTCTGCCACCAAGCCGTTGCCGCGTGTGATGAGCTCCAGCGCCAGCTCGCTTTTGCCCACGCCGCTGTCGCCGGTGATCATCACACCCACGCCGAGCACATCCAGAAACACGCCATGACGCGTGGTGGACTCGGCCAGTTCCTTGACGATGTAGTGACGCACCATCCACATCAAATGCACGCTGCTCTGCGGGGAACGGAACAGCGGTGTGCGAGAGCGGTTCGCAAAAGCGATCAGTTCTGGCGGGACTTCTTCCACTCCCGCCAAAATCAGGCAGAGCGAACCGGAAGCTTGCAGTTGCGCGAAAGCCTCTCCCAATGCGGCAGGGTCGAGGTTGCGCAGATAATCCAGCTCGGTGTCGCTGATCACTTGCACCCAGTTGGGGTGGATCAAGTTGAGGTGGCCGATAAGGCCTTTGTCGGAGGCGTTGACAATCGCGCTTTCCAAAACACGGTCAGCGCCATCGCTGCCTGCCACCCATGTCAGGGCCAGGCGTTCCTGTTTGTCCTGAAAGAGTTTCTGGATGTTGACCTGAGCCATGGCTAGGCCTGCCAATCGGTGAACATTTGATGGATGGCGACAGGATCGTTGCTGCTCAGCAGGCGCTCGCGGAAGGAGGTGTTGCTGAACATCTGCGCGAGTTCGCCGAGCAGTTGCAGATGCAGATCGGTCGCGCGCTCGGGAACGAGCAACACAAAGATCAGGTTGACGGGCAAGCCATCCGGTGCGTCAAACGGGATCGGAGTTTCCGTTTTGACGAAGGCGGCGACCGCATCGCGCAGGCCTTTGATGCGTCCGTGCGGGATCGCCACGCCTTGCCCGAGTCCTGTCGATCCCAATTTTTCGCGGGCGAACAGGCTGTCGAAGACCTGACTGCGTGAAAGCTTTTGCGAATTTTCGAATAACAATCCGACGCGCTCGAATACCCGCTTCTTGCTGGCGGATTCCGTATCCAGCAGGACATTGTCTAACGTTAGAATCTTGCTAATTAGGCTCATCGTTTCTGGTACCGAAACAAAAATAAAGGGCGATGTTCAGTCGCCCTTGGTTGTTATTCTACAGCAGCGTTTTTGCCGGTGTCATCGTGGCGACGTGCAGCGTTCTTTTCTTTATGTTTGAGCACTTGGCGATCCAGCGACTCGATCAGCGCGTCGATAGCGACATACAGGTTGCTATCCGCAGTTTCGGCGATGATGGTTTTGCCGCTCAGATGCAGGCTGGCTTCGGCTTTTTGCTGCAGCTTGTCCACGGACAGGATGACGTTCACGTCGATCACATTGTCGAAGTGACGTTTCACTTTGTCGAGTTTGGACGTGACGTGTTCGCGGATTGCAGGGGTGATTTCGAGGTGACGTCCTGTGAGGTTGAGGTTCATGGCCTGCTCCTATTTAGTTAGAGTGATTTACGAAGATTCACCGGGAGAATGTTCAGCAATTCCCGGTATTTTGCCACGGTACGCCGGGCAACTATGATGCCCTGCTGTGCCAGTGTTTCTGCCATGCGACTGTCGGTTAAGGGATGCCGGGCATCTTCTTCACTGACGAGTTGCTTGATGATTGCGCGGATGGCGGTTGACGAACATGCGCCGCCCGCTTCGGTGGCGAGACCGCTGCCGAAAAAATATTTGAGCTCAAAGATGCCGCGCGGGGTGAGCATGAATTTCTGCGTGGTCACGCGCGAAATAGTGGACTCGTGCAATTCCAGCTGATCGGCAATCTCGCGCAGCACCAGCGGGCGCATGCCGATGTCGCCGTGCTCGAAGAACTGGCGCTGACGCTCGACGATGGCCTGCGACACGCGCAGGATAGTGTCGAAACGTTGCTGCAGATTCTTGATGAACCAGCGCGCTTCCTGCAATTGCCCGGCCATTTGCTGCGAGCTTTGTTCGTCGCGGCGCTGCATGATATTGGCATACACCTGATTGACGCGCA
>JBAZYW010000020.1:3604-9192 GCA_041659125.1 Gallionellaceae bacterium
GGTTGAGGCGAGCCTTCCAGACGCCGCCTTGGCGTGTCACCAATACATCCGGCACGACATAGTCGGCTGCACGATGTTCAAAAGCGGTGCCGGGTTTGGGTTGCAGATGAAGGATGAGGTCTTGCGCATCGCGCAGCGCAGCGTCGTCGCAATGCAATGTTTTTTTAAGTTTGTTGAAATCGCGGTTGGCAAGAAGATCCAGATGGTGCGTGACGATACTCAATGCCAGATCATGCCCCGGTATGTCTTCGGGTTGCGCCTGTAGTTGCAAGGCCAGACATTCGCTCAAGTTGCGTGCGCCGATACCGGGTTCGTCCAGATGTTGCAGTTGCACCAGCGCGGTCTCCAAGTCGTCCAGCGTGATGTCGAGTTCGGCAGGCAGCAACTCAAGAATTTCTTCCAGAGGTTGGGCGAGGTAACCGTTGTCATCGAGCGCATCGATCAGCAAGCTGATGATCGTTTTATCGCGCTGGTATAACTGGCTCATGTTGACTTGCCAGATCAAATGCTCGCGCATATTCGGACGGTCGGCGGCGACCTCTGAATAGCCGTCGTCTTCGTCGTCCGAGGTGCCGGAGGCGGTAAAAGTCGGCTCGTTCCAGTCTAACTCAGCGGGCTGGGTTTCATTTTCGGCTGTGGTTTTCGTTTCGGATGAAGCGCTTGATGCGGGTGCGTCGCCGTGTGCATAGGGTAGCGCAGAGTCTTCTTCCTCGCATTCGAGAAAAGGATTTTCATCCAGCAGGCGCGCCGTTTCCTGATTGATTTCCAGCGTAGATAACTGCAATAGCCTGATAGCCTGCTGCAACTGCGGCGTAAGCGTCAGTTGTTGCGACTGTCTGAGTTGTAGTGCTGCTTTCATTTTACGGTGGGATCGTTCGGACTTTAGAGCTTGAAGTTTTCGCCGAGATAGACTTTTCTGACGCCTTCATTATAGATGATTTCTTCGGGTTTGCCTTCCGCCATCACCGAGCCTGCGTTGATGATGTAGGCGCGATCACAAATACCCAATGTTTCTCGCACGTTATGGTCGGTGATGAGCACGCCGATATCGCGTTCCTTGAGAAATTGGATGATTTTCTGGATGTCCAGCACCGCGATAGGGTCGACTCCGGCAAAAGGCTCGTCCAGCAGGATGAAGCGCGGATTGGTTGCCAGCGCGCGGGCGATCTCAACGCGCCTGCGCTCCCCGCCGGAGAGACTGAGCGCCTGATTGTTGCGAATATGCGTGATGTGCAGATCATTCAGCAATTCATCCAGTCGCGCTTCTCTTTCTTCTCTGGAATAGTTTTGCAATTCCAGTACTGCCAGAATGTTTTCCGCGACGCTCAGGCGGCGGAAGATGGATGCTTCCTGCGGCAGATAACCCAGACCGAGCCGGGCGCGACGATGGATGGGGAGATGGGTGATGTTCTGATTGTCGATGAAAATATCCCCTCCATCCGCAGCGACCAGGCCGACGATCATGTAAAAGCTGGTGGTTTTCCCCGCCCCGTTGGGGCCGAGCAGACCGACGACCTCGCCGCTTTTGACCGACAGCGATACATCCTGCACCACGGTGCGGGAGCGATAACGTTTTTTTAGGGTGCTGGTGCGAAGTTCACTCATGATTTATTCAATTGCCCTGTTGCTTGGAACCGGATTGTCCTTGGGCGCGTTGTTTTTAGGCGGTGTTGTCTGAGCATCTTTGTCTTTGGGTTGTATCGTTGCACGCACCCTCCCGCTTTCGGGGCGCCCCGAGAGCGGGCGTCCGCTTACATTGAATATCTCGGTCTGCGTGCTGTAGGTGATATGGTCGCCGCGCACGTCATCCAGCCCGCGCTTTACCCGGGCGCGCACGTAAAAATCAACCGTGTCGCTCTGTGAATTATATTCGATACGCTCTCCATAGCCTTCCACATACTCGTCTACGGCTTCGCGTTTCTGGCGGAAGCTGGCCAGGCGTCCGGTGGCGACGCAGAATTTGTTTCCGGCGACATCTTCGGTCACGACGACCTTTGCTGCGGTGAGCCGTAGTGTTCCCTGAGTGAGTTTGACTTTGCCTTCGAAGGTGCTGACATGAATGGCGTCGTCTAAGTTCATACGATCCGACTCGATGTAAATCGGTTTGCCGCGATCGGCTTTTTCGGCATGTGCCGCGCACACATGGCCGATCAGCAGGATGCCCAACAGCAAGGCGGATTTATTTGAGGATCGGTTCATGCGTGGCGCGAACATTGGATAATAAATTGACGAGGCTCAATTTGTTGTCGAGCGTCATGCCCACCGCGTGTACTGTGTCGTGCGAAGTTACCAGGGTGACGGGGTGGTCGGTGTCGGCCTGATCTTTGTCGGGAAGGACGTGCAGATAGTCGGTGCTGAACTCCATGGCAGCGTGTTCGCCGTTGTCGAGTCGCATGACTTTCACATTGTTGTAGAGGAATACTTCTTCGCCACGGTTGGATATCTTGCCGGTGTCTGCCCAGATGACCATGGGGGCGCGGTCGCTGTGCAGACTGACCATGCGTGGTGATTGCAAATACGTACTGTCGTCGTCCGGGTAATGCCACATTTTTTCGGTCGTCATCATGTGGCGCGCTTGTCCGTTTTCATCCAGAGTGACAGAAGAGAGGTTGTTCACTGAATAATCGATATCGTGGCGTTTGCCGCTGTCGGGTTTTTCGGGGATAGGCTGTACCTGCTGATTGAGCCAATACGTGCCGGCCAACAGCAGCAATGGCGGAAGCAGAGGTAGCCATGCGCGCATGCGTTCGAACAAGTTGCCGCTGCCTTTCATGCGAGATAGGGCGCCAGTTGTGTGCTCAGCGTACCTTGGGCGGACATGATCAGCTCGCACACCTCGCGTACCGCGCCGTTTCCGCCTGCGTGCTTGGTCGTGTAATGGGCGTGCTCATGCACTGCGGGCGGCGCGTTGGGTACGGTCAGGGCCAGACCCACGCGGCGCATCGCGGGCAGATCGACCACGTCGTCACCCATGAAAGCGGAGGCTTCCGGCGCGAGGCCCAGTTTTCCGAGCAAGTCCTGCATGGCATCCCACTTTTTTTCCACGCCCTGACACATGTGTGCGATGCCGAGATTTTTGGCGCGCATTTCGACGCAGCGCGAGGTGCGTCCGGTGATGATGGCGAGCTCCACGCCGGAAGCTTTCAGCATTTTCAAGCCGTGGCCGTCCAGCGAGTTGAAGCGCTTGAACTCTTCGCCCGAATCGGAAAGGTAAAGTCCTCCATCGGTCAGGATGCCATCCACATCAAAGGCGATCAAACGAATGGGTTGGATTCTTTCGATGAGCATCGGATCAGATCACTTTCGCACGCAACAGGTCGAACATATTCAGTGCGCCGACCAAGCGATGGTCGGCGTCTACCACCAGCATCTGGCTGATGCGATGCTGTTCCATCATTTGCACCGCTTCCACGGCCAGCGCATCGGCTGTTATACAGCGTGGAGTGCGCGACATCACTGCCGCCACCGGGGTCGTGCTGAAATCCAGACGTTTCTCCAGCGTGCGGCGCAGATCGCCGTCGGTATAGATGCCCAGCACTTTTTGTGTAGCGTCCACGATGGCGGTCATGCCCAAGCCTTTGCGCGATATTTCCAGCACGACATCAGCCAGCGTTGCGTCGTGCGGCACGGAGGGGATGCCTGTACCTGAATGCATGACGTCGCGCACATGCGTGAGCAAGCGCCGCCCCAAGCTGCCGCCGGGATGCGAGCGCGCAAAATCTTCCTCGCCGAAACCCTTGGCATCCAGCAGCGCCACGGCGAGCGCATCGCCCAGCGCCAGCGCGGCGGTCGTGCTGGCCGTCGGAGCCAAACCCATCGGGCAAGCCTCTTGCGCGACGAAGCCGTTGAGATGGGCGTCCGCCGCCAGCGCGAGGCTGGACTTGGCATTGCCGGTCAGGCTGATGAGTTTTGCACCCTGACGTTTGATGACCGGCACGATGGTGAGCAACTCCTCGCTCTCGCCGGAATATGAAATAGCGATGAACACATCTTCGGCGGTGATCATGCCGAGGTCGCCGTGGCTCGCTTCGCCGGGATGCACGAAATAGGCGGGTGTGCCCGTGCTGGACATGGTAGCCGCGATCTTGCGCGCGATGTGGCCGGATTTGCCCATGCCGCTCACGATCACCCGGCCTTCGCAGGAAAGAATGATATTCAGGGCATGCAAGAAGGTATCGTCGATGCGTTGTACCAGCGCGTGTACAGCATCGGCTTCGATGCTCAATACTTTACGCGCGAGATCCAGTGCATGAGGGGCTGCGGATAGCGGTTTATTCATAGGGGCGGATTATACCCAAGGAGGAGGCAAAACAGCCCTTTTTGTGCTGCCTGCATTTGCACGGGTCTCTGCTTCAGGGCAAATCAAAACGCGCTTCCCGTATTATTGTTTCCCGCGTATTTGCGTTAGTGCGTTGCCTGCCGCTGGCGGTTAATGTCTGATTCTTTAAGAAGATTAGGTTATGCTGCGTTCCGGTGTAATGCGAAAGTCATTTTTCATTCGAGCCGTTCAATTGCTGCGGTTGCCGCATAAGCCAAACGACAGGGTGGGCATTTTAAGTTCGACCGGGGGTCAAATGAAACGCAAGCAATCGGGTTTTACCTTAATTGAAATTGCCATTGTTCTAGTGATCGTCGGTCTGCTGCTTGGCGGCGTGCTGAAAGGGCAGGAACTCATCAACAGCGCCAAAGTGAAAAACTTGGCGACCGACTTTAGAAATATTCCGGTGTTTATCTACGGCTATCAGGATAAATACAAAGCATTGCCGGGAGATGACTCTGCCGTCGTAGCGCATGTCGCCGGAATCTTGGCGACCACGCCCACAGGCGCGGGCATAGGCAGGGCAGACGGCGTCATTAACGGAAGCTGGGCATCGACGACACAAACCGACGAATCGTATTTATTCTGGGAGCATGTGCGGCTCGCGGGTTTGGCTCCCGGGGCAACGGACACCACCGTTCCGGCAACATACATCCCCAAGAATGCGGTGGGCGGCGATATCGGAATCACTTCCGCATCAACCAGCCCAGTCAGCAATTTGCGCGGCTCTTACATCGTTTGCTCAAATGCGATCGCGGGAAAATTTGCCAAGCAATTGGATGTCACGCTGGATGACGGCAACACGGCCACCGGTTCGTTGCAGGTTGTTGCGGCAGGCACCACGGCGGCTACCGCTGCGACAGCCACAACGTCCATCGCCGACGACACGACCTACCTCGTTTGCATGGGATTCTAGTAAAGCATGCGTGCAGGCCACAACCGAGGTTGCTAAAAGGTGCTATCGCCTCATGTGTCTATTAGAAAATGGCCGCTGGACGCTTTGTGACGGCCAGTTTTAGATAATGCATTTTTGTATTCTGGACTTTGCTGACGGTCATCGAAACTTAATTCACCCCATCAGAACAGGTTGTGATTTATCGCCATGTGTACGCCAATGCTGGCTATATAGCCGAGTGCTATCGCCGGAGTCCATTTGAGGTGGCCGACGAAGGTATAGATGCCACGCGCTTGCCCCATCAGCGCAACGCCTGCTGCCGAGCCAATCGACAGCAGTGAGCCTCCGACTCCCGCCGTCAATGTCACAAGCAAC
>JBAZYW010000020.1:9202-18161 GCA_041659125.1 Gallionellaceae bacterium
AATGACGGGAATGTTATCAACAATCGCCGAGATGACACCGATGGCGATATTGGCGTTGGTCGCGCCCCATCCGCCGTAAATGATTTGTGAAACCATGCTGAGGTAGCCGATGAAACCCAGCCCTCCCACACACATCACCACGCCATAAAAGAAAAACAGCGTATCCCATTCGGCTCGCGATACCTTGCGGAAGATATCGAAGGGAACGGGGGCGATGATATTTTCTGAGTTAGCGTTACTGGCGTGTATTTTTTCACCGCTCACTTTCAGGTAATAGGCAAAGAACTGAAGCAAGCTCAGGCCAGTGAGCATACCGATGACGGGGGGTAGCTGCAGCACGCTGTGAAAACATACCGCTAACGCGATAGTAAAAAGAAAGAGAGCCGCGATGGTCAGTGCGCCGCGCCGCATTACAACCACCTCAACACCACCTTTGGGGGTTTCGTTTGGAACAGCGAAGTGCATGATGGCCGCAGGTACGAGCCAATTTACCAATGACGGGATAAATAGCGCGAAGCACGCCCAGAAATCAACCACACCATTAGTTGCCTGAATATTTTTTTGCCAGACCATCAGCGTGGTGATGTCACCGAATGGACTGAATGTGCCGCCCGCATTGGCGGCGACCACAATATTGATGCAGGAGAGCATGACGAATTTCTTATTGCCACCGCCGACTGTCATTACTACAGCGCCCATCAACAAAGCAGTGGTCAGGTTGTCGGCGACAGGAGAAATAAAGAAGGCTAGCAGCCCAGTCACCCAGAACAGAGAACGATAGCCCAATCCCTTGCGGATCAGCCATGAACGCAGTGCTTCAAAAACGTTGCGTTCCTCCATTACATTAACGAAGGTCATCGCTACTAGCAGGAATAGCATTAGTTCGGCGTACTCCTCCAAATTATGACGCAACGCAATTTCGACAACATGCGGCAAATCATGCGACTGGTAGTGCCACGCTATCATTCCCCAGATGATGCCTGCAGCCAACATCACGGGCTTGGATTTACGCAGGTGGGTAAACTCCTCGGCCATCACGACTAGGTAGGCGACAAAGAACAGCAACACCGAAGTGATGCCTACCCAGCTGGCGGTCAGATCAAGTCGCGCCGCCCCTTCCGAGGCATTCGCCAATAACGGCGTGAACAATAGGGTAATTGCAAAGGCAAGGTATTTCATCGTCAGGCATCCTGAGTTTATTGGTAGGCGCGACACTGATATCTGAGGGGGGGAATAGTCAAATCTATTGTCAGGCGGATGATACAACGTGCCTTAGCATTCTGTGACTTCCCATGACTGCTTCGTCCACGGAGCTGCACGTGATCAATGTCTGGTTAGGGCGATTACTCATCCAGACTTTTGCCGATGGCCGCTTGGAGAAAATCAGGTGAAATAGATGCCGTTTGGCTTTCCTTAAAAGCTTTCGTCTTCGCGCAGATAGCGCCATTGTCCGACAGGCAGATCGCCGAGTTTTACTTTGCCGATGCGCACGCGTTTGAGTCCGGTGACTTTGAGGCCGACGAGTTCGCACATGCGGCGTATCTGGCGTTTCTTGCCTTCTTTCAAAATAAAACGCAGTTGGTCGTCGTTCAGCCAGGTGACTTTGGCGGGTTTGAGTTTTTGTCCGTCGAGCGAGAGGCCGTGGTTGAGCATGTTCAGGCCGTTGCCCACCAATTGTCCGGTGACGCGCACGAGATATTCTTTTTCGATGGGCGAGTCCTCGCCGATGAGCTGCTTGGCGACACGTCCGTCCTGAGTGAGTATCAGCAAGCCTTGCGAGTCGATGTCCAGCCGTCCGGCCGGGGCCAGGCCGCGCAGGTGCAACGCGGTAAAGCGCTGTTGCACGGTGTCGTTCGCCCAGCGCGCTTCCGGTTTGATGAGCACGACGGCGGGTTGGTGGCCGTCTTCCGCCTGTCCTGAAACATAGCCGATGGGCTTGTTCAGCAGGATGGTGACCTGGGTTTGTTGCTCGGTGAGGGCGGATTTGTTCAGTACTACTTTTTGATTGGGGAATACTTTGGTGCCGAGCTCGCTGACCGGTTTGCCGTCGACCAGCACCCAGCCTTTTTCGATGTAGCTGTCCGCTTCGCGGCGCGAGCAAATGCCCAAGGTGGACATGAGTTTTGAGAGTCTGATTTTTTCCATTTTTTAATACCTTGAAAATTATGTTCGCTGTTCGTAGGAGCGGGCTTTGCCCGCGATTTTGTTTTGGATTCGCGGGCAAAGCCCGCTCCTACATGGGGTTATTTTTAGCCCAGCGCTGGAAATAAACCGCGCAGTCCCCCCGCGATAAATTCCACTGCGATGGCGGCGAGCAAGAGTCCCATCAAACGCGAGAAGACGCTGCTGCCGACGCGCCCGAGCCGTTGCGATATCCACGGCGCGATGAGGAAGGTGAGCCAGACGATGAAGCCCAGCAGGGCGATTTCCAAGCCCAACACGGCATAGTGCCCCATTCCGTGGCCTTTGTGCGCATCCAGTATCACCGTGCTGATCGCGCCGGGGCCGGCCAGCAGCGGGGTGGAGAGCGGCACGATGGCGATCGAAGAGGTGGCGTCGCCATCGGCCGATTCGTCGGGAGTGGGCGTGTCTTTGTTGCCGAACAGCATGGTGATGGACATCAGTAACAGCAGGATGCCGCCCGCGACACGGAACGAGTGGATGCTGATGCCGAAAAATTCCAGCATCAGTTCGCCGACGAGCAATGCGACGAGCAGGATGCCGACCACCGAAAGCGAAGCCATGCGGCCGACGCGGGCGCGCTTCGCGGGCGTAAGGCCGATGGTGAACGCGATGATGATGGGGATGATGCCGATCGGATCGAGGATGGCGAACAGGCTGAGAAATATCTTGGAGTATTCGGTGAAATCGAGCATGGGGTTAAACCTCGTGATCGACCAGTTTGCCCACCGCCATGCGCAAGCGGCGCGACAAGCTGACCGCAACCGCACGCAATATTTTCGCGCCGATGCGCGGCTGGTCTTCCAGCATGGTGTCCATCGCTTCTTTGGAGAGTGTCAGTAATACACAGTCGCTCGCCGCCACGCAGGTGGCAGAGCGCCGCTCGCCATCCAATATTGCCATTTCACCCAGAGTGCGGCCTTTGCCCAAAGTGGCCATG
The DNA here is from genome assembly GCA_041659125.1 of Gallionellaceae bacterium. Lineage (GTDB taxonomy): Bacteria > Pseudomonadota > Gammaproteobacteria > Burkholderiales > Gallionellaceae > PALSA-1006. The sequence goes on from JBAZYW010000020.1 coordinate 12,324, forward strand.
ACCACGTCTTGGTCGTTTTGATTGGCTTTGAGTACCGAGATGCGCCCTTCGTGCACGATACACATGAAGGTGCCGTCATCGCCCTCACGAAAGATCGTTTCGCCCCGGTCAATCTTGTTGACGCTGAAATGGCACGCAACGGCCTGGATTTCTGCTGCCGGCAGACGATTGAAGATATCGCATTCGATCAGCATGGTGCTGATTTCGTCGATCAGGGCGGAATTCTGAGTCATGTAAAAACGGGGTTAAGGAATGAGTGGCGCGGAAGTTACACCGTATAATCCGCGCAATCAACCCTCAAGCAAATTTTGTGAACGTTCTACGCATAAACCATTTTGTTCTGGCCGCTCTGGGCGGAATTTTCGCTGTGGCGGGCTTTGCGCCCTGGAATCTTTTTCCGCTGCCGGCATTGTCGCTCGCGCTGCTCTTCTGGCTATGGGGGAGGGCGGACAGTCCGCGAGTTTCGGCCTGGCTCGGTTTTTATTTCGGGCTGGGTGTGTTCGGTGCGGGGATAGGCTGGATATATGTCGCATTGCATGATTACGGCAACATGCCCATGTTACTGGCTTTGCTCGCCACGTTTTTGTTCGTGGCTTTTTATGCTTTATTTCCGGCATTGGCGGGGTATCTGCAGGCCAAGATAGGGCTGCCGGGATGGATGAGGCAGGCCTTGCTGCTGCCTGCGCTGTGGGTGGCGGCGGAGTTGCTGCGCGGCTATTTGTTTACAGGATTTCCGTGGTTGGCGATGGGGTATGCGCAAGTGCCGGGTAGCCCGTTGGCAGGCTATGCGCCGCTGCTGGGGGTGTATGGCGTGTCGCTCGCGGCGGCAATAAGTGCGGGGCTGCTGGTGTTGCTCGTGCAGCAGCGCTGGAGTGCACAGGGTAAGATGGCCGCGACGATGTTGCTCGTGCTGTGGCTGGGAGGTGCGGCACTGCGCATGATCGAATGGACCGTGCCGGAGGGAGTTCCGGTCAAAGTCAGTTTGCTGCAAGGCAACATTGCACAGGACGAGAAGTTTGAGGAAGGCCGGCTCGTGGGCACGCTGGAGACTTACCGGCGTCTGGCGCTGGGTAGCGATGCGCGCCTGATAGTGTTTCCCGAGACTGCGGTGCCTTTGCTGCGCGGCGAAATGCCGGAGAATTATGCGGACATCTTGCGTGAACATGCGCGGCGCAACGGCAGCGATATTCTCATCGGCGCTTTCGAGCAAGAGCAGGGCTTGTACTACAACAGCATGTTTTCGCTGGGGGTTTCGCCCGCTCAGGCCTACCGCAAAAATCACATGGTGCCATTCGGCGAATTCATTCCGTTGCGTCCATTGTTCGGCTGGCTCATCAATGAAGTGCTGAATATTCCGATGGGCGACCTTGCCAGCGGGGGGGCGCAGCAACCCTTATTGCGCTTGGCCGGGCAGCGTATCGCAATGAACATCTGTTATGAAGACGTGTTCGGCGAAGAGATCATCCGCGCCTTGCCGCAGGCGACCTTGTTGCTGAATGTCAGCAACGATGCATGGTATGGCGACTCATCTGCGGCGATGCAGCATAACCAGATAGCGCAGATGCGCGCGCTGGAGACGGGACGCATGATGTTGCGCGCCACCAATACCGGCGTGACCTCGGTGATCGGCAGCGACGGGCGTGTTTTGAAAATGCTGCCGCAGCATGCGGAGGGCGTACTCAGCGCCCAAGTGCAAGGCTATGCGGGCACTACGCCTTATGTGCGCTGGGGTAATGCGGCGGTGATGGGCTTGCTGCTGGCGATGTTGGCGCTGGCGTGGTCGGGGCGCAAGTCTGCGATTCGTCCAGAAGAGGGCGTCTCCGGTGAGTGATTGGTTTTGCTACCTGCTGCGTTGTGCAGACGACACGCTGTATTGCGGCATCACCAACGATCTCGAAAAACGCCTTGTCGCCCACAATGCTGGAGAGGGCGCGAAATACACGCGCGGACGCACGCCTGTGACATTGCTCTACCGGGAAAACTGTGCGGATAAATCCGCCGCGCTCAAACGCGAGATACAGATAAAACGCCTGCCGCGCGCAGAGAAATTGGGGTTATGCGGTAATTCCGCGTCTGCGGGAGGGTAGATAAGAACTGTGCTTTCAGGCACTATTCACCAGTGGCTTGAGAGCCATAAAGTTTTGCGCTTTAATGCGCGCCGTAAATTTTGGAGATGAGTCAAGTTATGAAGTTTATTGAGAACCTTTTTGAAGGCAGTTTGTGGAATAGTCGTTTCGTCATTTTGGCGGCCGTCTTGGGTAGTTTGTTGGCAGGCTTCGCGATTTTTTATATGGCGACTGTCGATGTGTGGAATCTGGTGATGCACGTCGTGCATTACGGCGATGCCGATTTGACCGCCGAGGCGCGGAAGGCATTGCATGACGCTACGGTGACGCACATTGTCGAGGTGGTGGACGGGTATCTGCTGGCAACCGTGATGCTGATCTTCTCGTTGGGTTTGTATGAGTTGTTCATCAGCGACATCGACCAGGCGCACGGCAGCAGAGCGTCAAGCAAGATACTGGTGATCGAGAATCTGGACGATTTAAAATCGCGTTTGGCAAAAGTGATTCTGATGATCCTGATCGTGACGCTGTTTGAAGAAGCGCTGAATATCAAGATCGAAAATCCGCTGGACTTGCTGTACTTGGGTGCAAGTATCGCGCTCGTCGCTTTGTCTCTGTATTTGTCCCACGCCGCTGAAGCTATGGGGCACGGCGGTCATGTCGAAGAGGATGCAGGGAACGGAGAAGGAAAGGCGGGACACTGATGAAGACCTATCGCTGGTTGCTGGCCTGCCTGTCGTTGTTCGCGGTCACGGCGCTGGCGCAGGATTTTTCTTTCAAGGACTTGCAGGGAAATACGCTGCGCCTGGCCGATTATCGCGGCAAATGGGTGGTGGTGAATTTCTGGGCGACCTGGTGTCCGCCCTGCGAACAGGAGACGCCCGATCTGGTTGCGCTGCACAATGAGCATAAGAGTTCGGATCTGGTGGTGGTCGGCGTGGCGTTGGATTCAACGCGTGCTTCTGTGCTTGATTTTGCTGCCAAGCACAAGATCAGCTATCCGCTGGTGATCGGGAGCTACACGCTGGCCGAAGGGCAGGTCGGCCCGGTTTCAGCGCTGCCGACTTCGTATCTATACGATCCGACGGGAAAGCTGGTGAGTTATCAGGAAGGCATGCTGTCGCGCAGCGATATTGAGACGTACATCTTTCTCAAGAAGAAAAACAAAGCAGAAGTGAAGTAAGGCTTAACTTGCCGGTCTGACTGGCGAGCTCACCGTGTGCTGCGGATTCGCCCAGTGTTTGTGCCACGCGGCTTTCACCAGATTGGGATATGCCGCTTTGCCCAGACTGCCGTTGTAGCGCCCCAGCGCGCGATACAGACTGCCTTTTTCAATATCCAGGTAGTAGCGCAAGATGGTGCAGCCGTAGCGCAAATTGGTGCGCAGGTGAAACAGATTGTCATCCGGCGCGTGCAGTGCTTTGGTCCAGAACGGCATCACCTGCATATAGCCGCGCGCGCCGGCATTTGACACGGCATATTTCCTGAATCCGCTTTCCACTTCGATCAAGCCCAGCACCAGATGCGGATCCAAGCCCGCGCGTGTTGCTTCATAGTGCACCGTATTGAGGAAGTCTTCGCGATATTCTTTATCGGGTATGCGCTTCGTCAGGCGTTGCGACATTTCGTGTAGCCATGCATCGGCTTCCTGCCGCGTGGCAAAAGCCAGTTTGGGCGCCGCCTGATCGGACACCGCGCGTTGTAACACCGCTTTTACGCTGGCCGACAAAGCCTCTTCTGTTTGTGCTCCGGCGAACGATGTGGCGCACAAAAACACTCCCGCTGTCGCGAACGACAACACCAGCAAAGGCTTGAGGAGTGGTATGTTCCATTTCATAGTTTTGATTGTACGAGCTTGGCAACTTCTTGCAACGGGATGGCTTGCGCTGCCGGGTCGCGGCGTCCCTGATATTCGACGTTGCCTTCTTTCAGGCCACGGTCGCCGATAACGATGCGGTGCGGGATGCCGATCAATTCCAGATCGGCGAACATCACACCGGGGCGCTCGTCGCGGTCATCCAGCAACACCTCGATCCCGGCTGCGGTGAGTTCGGCATAAAGCTGTTCTGCCGCGTTGCGCACCGCCTCGCTTTTCTTGAGACCGATGGGTGCGATGGCGACCTGGAACGGCGCCATGCGGGCGGGCAACGTGATGCCGCGCTCGTCGAAATTCTGCTCGATGGCGGCTGCCACGATGCGCGATACACCGATGCCGTAACAGCCCATTTCCATGACCTGTATCTTGCCGTTTTCATCCAGATAGGTGGCTTGCAGCGCTTCGGAATATTTGGTGCGCAACTGGAAGATATGGCCGACTTCGATGCCGCGACACAGCTCCAGTGTGCCTTTGCCATCGGGCGAGGCATCGCCCGTAACGACGTTGCGCAGGTCGTGTACGTTGGCTTCATCCAGATGCACATCGCGTCCGAAATTCACGCCGCTGTAATGGAAACCGTCGTCGTTCGCGCCGCAGATAAAGTCGCTCATCGCGGCAGCGCTACGGTCGACCAGCACGCGCACCTTGGCGTTCACCGGGCCGATGTAGCCGGTGCGGCAATTCATATTGCGTTGCACCTCATCTTCGCTGGCGAAGCGGAATTCGCCCAGCACTTTGCTGGCTTTGATCTCATTGAGTTGATGATCGCCGCGCAACAGCAGCAATACAAACTCGTTTTCGCTATTCATCACCGCGATAGCCTTCAGCACCTTTTGTGCGGAGGTGTTGAAGAATGCAGCCACTTCCTCGATGGTCTTCTGTCCGGGCGTGATGACTTTCTGCATCTCTTGCGTGGCAGGAGCGCGCGGTGAGGCTGGTGCGACAGCTTCTGCCAACTCCACGTTCGCCGCGTAATCGGAGTCCGGGCAGAATGCCAGCGCGTCCTCGCCGGAATCGGCCAGCACATGGAACTCATGCGAGCCGCTGCCGCCGATGGCGCCGGTGTCCGCCGCAACGGCACGGAACTGCAAGCCGAGGCGCGTGAAGATGCGCGTGTAGGTTTCGTACATCACGCGGTATGTCTGTTCCAAACTTTCAAAGTTGCTGTGGAAGGAATAAGCATCTTTCATCAGGAATTCGCGCGCGCGCATTACGCCGAAACGCGGACGCACTTCGTCGCGGAACTTGGTTTGAATCTGGTAAAAATTCAGCGGCAATTGGCGATAACTCTTGATCTCGCGGCGCGCGATGTCGGTGATGACTTCCTCATGCGTGGGGCCGAAGCAGAACAGGTTGTCGTGGCGGTCTTTGATCTTCAGCATCTGCGGGCCGAAGACTTCCCACCGCCCGGTCTCCTGCCACAGTTCGGCGGGCTGCACCGCAGGCATCAGCAGTTCGATGCCGCCGCTCTTGTTCATCTCTTCGCGCACGATCGCTTCAACTTTGCGCAGTACGCGCAGGCCCAGCGGCATCCAGGTGTAAAGGCCGCTGGAAAGTTTGCGGATGTAGCCCGCGCGAAGCATCAAACGATGGCTGGTCAACTCGGCTTCGGAAGGGGCTTCTTTTAGAGTGGAAATGAAAAATTGTGAGACACGCATGATTGATTCCGTATGTTGGGTGTTAACGAGCGCGCATTCTACCGTAAGTGACTTTATTCTTTCCTGCGTGCGCGAAATATGGAACAATCCGTTCCATTGATAAACAGTTTAGTGGGGCGAATTATGATAGACCGTGATGGTTATCGCCCGAACGTCGGCATCATTCTGACTAACGCAAAGAATCAGGTGTTTTGGGGTAAGCGCATCCGCCAGGATGCGTGGCAGTTTCCGCAAGGCG
>JBAZYW010000021.1:0-18125 GCA_041659125.1 Gallionellaceae bacterium
AAACGCTTTGCCGAGCAGCCCGCCGCCATAACCGTGGCCTCCATGCTGCAACGGGGATTCAACTGCCCGCGCACCTCCAGCTTGGGGCGAGTGTTCGATGCCGCCGCCGGCCTGCTCGGTCTGTGCCAGATAATGGAATTCGACGCGCAAGCCGCAGTCGCATTGGAGCAAGCCGCCACGCGCCATATCCATACGCACGGCTGGCCACCGGCGTTGGCACAGGGCTGGCACATCACAACGGACGGACAACTCGACTTGCTGCCGACACTGGCACACTTGGCCTACGAGCGTGATACCGAACTCGGTGCGGCGACATTTCATGCCACACTGGTTGTGGCCCTCGCAGATTGGTTACAACAAGCCGCGCAGCAAACCGGCATCGTCACTGTCGCCTGTGGCGGCGGGTGTTTTTTCAACAAGCTGCTGACGGCGGGACTGCGTGAGCAGCTTGAGGGCAAGGGCATTACAATGTTCACTGCGCAAGCTGTACAACCCGGTGATACCGCGATTGCATTAGGACAAGCTTGGGTCGTGGCCCAACGAATTTCATAGCAGATAGGTTAAGCCATAGCCAACGGAGATCGCCATGAAGAAACTGAAAATGAACAAGCTAAAACTAAAAGGAAATTTATGCGTAATTTTTTATTTATGCTGCTGTCTGCCGCGATGGTTCTGAGCGTCGATGCTTGGGCCGACACACCGACCTCGGCTGCAACGAATATCAAGAAAAAAAAGTCAGGTGCATATTCCCCAAGTCTAAGAAGCGTGCCCCCGATTGGGTATGCAATGCAAGTGCCAGCGGTTTAGCGGTCGCGGCAGTGGGTTCGGCTGCCAAATCCGGCGCGGGTATTGCATTTATGCAGCAAATGGCTGATGCCGATGCGCGCCTGCATCTTGCCCGAATATTGCACGGGTCTGCCCGGAAAAATCTGGCAAACGGCAAAGACGCAGACGACAAGATTACGGAAGGACACGATAGCGCTTTAATAACCAAAATTGCCGATGAATCGTTGCTGGGTACAAAGATTATAAAACGAGCCTATGGCCCGGATGGCACGCTGTATGTTTTGGTTCGCATGGATGAGACAAGTGCGCAAAAACTGCATGAGTCAATTGCAAATGATCTAAAGGGAAAGTCATTGCAATAGTTTGGCAAATGGAAAATACCAAGTTTGATTTACCCATAAAGGATATTTATGTGTCTCGCCATTCCCGCACTCGTAGTTGAATTATTACCCGACGATATGGCACGCATCGAACTCGATGGTGTGCGCAAAGAAATATCGCTGTCGCTGGTGGAAGGTACGAAAGTCGGCGATTACGTCATCGTGCATGTGGGCTATGCCCTGCAATTGCTCGACCCGGAAGAGGCGGCGCTGACACTGGCTTTGTTTGCGGAACTGGGTAAGCAAACATGAAATACGTGGATGAGTTTCGCGCTGGGGATCTTGCCAAAAATCTTGCCGCCAGCATCGCGCTGGAAACACAACCGGAGCGCACTTACCGCCTGATGGAATTTTGCGGCGGGCATACGCATGCGTTGTCGCGCTACGGCTTGCTCGGCATGTTACCCGCCAATGTGCAGATGATCCACGGTCCCGGTTGTCCGGTGTGCGTGTTGCCTATCGGGCGTGTCGATCTGGCTATCCGTCTGGCGCTGGAGCATGACGTGATCTTGTGCAGCTATGGCGATTGCCTGCGCGTACCGGCGTCCGAACAGATGTCGCTGCTCAAAGCCAAGGCGCGCGGTGCCGATGTGCGCATGGTGTATTCCGCGCTGGATGCGATCAAAATCGCCACTCAAAATCCGACGCGGCAAGTGGTGTTCTTCGCTATCGGTTTCGAGACCACCACCCCGCCTAGCGCCAGCGTCATCAAGCAGGCGCAGACTGCCGGGCTGAAAAACTTTTCCGTGCTGTGCAATCACGTGCTCACGCTGCCCGCGATGGAGGCCATTCTCACCCAGCCCGGCGGTGTGCCGCTGCAAGGCCTGGTCGGCCCGGCGCATGTCTCCACGGTGATCGGTAGCCAGCCATATCAGTCCATCACCACGCGCTTCCGCATGCCCATCGTCATCTCCGGTTTCGAACCGCTGGATTTGTTGCAAGCCATCCTCATGCTGCTGCGCCAAGTGAACGAGGGGCGCGCTGAAGTGGAGAACGAATTCACGCGCGCGGTCACGCCGCAAGGCAACCGCAAAGCGCAGGCACTGGTAGAGGAGGTGTTTGAAATACGCGACTCGTTCGAGTGGCGCGGTCTGGGTTCCCTGCCGGTTTCCGGTTTGAAGATACGCGCCGCTTTCGCCGAATTCGATGCGGAGCAGCGCTTTCCCGATCTGGTGTATTGCAATGTGTCGGATCACAAAGCCTGCGAATGCGGCGCCATTTTGCGCGGCGAAAAGCGCCCGCAGGATTGCAAGATATTCGGCACCGTATGCACGCCGGACAACCCCGTTGGCTCGTGCATGGTGTCTTCGGAGGGAGCCTGTGCCGCGCATTACACCTACGGGCGCTTTACCGATAGCAAAGGAATGCCATGAGTAAAACAAAATCAGTTTATGTGCGTCGGCTCGACCTCAAGCATCGTCGTGTAGACATGAGCCACGGTAGCGGCGGACGCGCTTCGGCACAACTCATCGAGACAGTATTCGCTGCCGCGTTCGACAATGAGTACCTAAGACAAGGCAACGATGGCGCAGTGTTGCCGCTGCCGCCTGCGGAGAGCCGTTTGGTGATGTCTACCGACGGGCATGTGGTGTCACCGTTATTCTTTCCTGGTGGCGACATCGGCAGTCTGTCGGTACACGGCACCGTCAACGACCTCGCCATGATGGGGGCAAAACCACTGTGGCTTTCGGCCAGTTTTATTCTGGAAGAAGGTTTGCCGCTGGCCGATCTGCAACGCATCGTCAGCTCGATGGCGCAGGCGGCGCAGACGGCAGGCGTTGCTATCGTCACCGGCGACACCAAAGTGGTAGAGCGCGGCAAAGGCGATGGCGTGTACATTTCCACTACCGGCGTGGGCTATGTGGCAGCACAACACTCGCCTTCCGGCGACCGTGCGCGCGCCGGTGACACCATCCTGCTCTCGGGCAGCATCGGCGACCACGGCATGGCGATCATGTCGCAACGCGAAGGGCTGCAATTTGAATCGGCCATCGAATCCGACAGCGCCGCGCTGCATGAGTTGGTGCAGACTATGCTGGCGACGGGTGCGGACATTCGCGTACTGCGCGACCCCACGCGCGGCGGATTGGCCACCACGCTTAACGAGATCGCGCGGCAATCCGCTGTGGGCATGGTGATCGACGAGGATGCAATTCCCGTGACTAAGCTCGTCGCGGCGGCGTGTGAATTTCTAGGGCTCGATCCGCTCTACGTCGCCAACGAAGGCAAACTCATCGCCATCTGTGCCAGGGGCGATGCAGCGAAGCTGCTTGCTGCAATGCGCGCTCATCCTCTGGCGCATTCGGCTGCTGTAATCGGCACCGTGATTGAGGATGATTCCTGTTTCGTGCAAATGAAAACCAAACTCGGCGGCAGGCGCATGGTGGATTGGCTCAACGGCGACCAATTGCCGAGGATATGCTGATGACGACAATTATCCATCCTGTTATATATCGTGAATATTGGTTGCCTGATTTAATCTTGTAAAGAGGATATTCAAATCCTCTTTAGTGCGGGGTGATATGGAAACTATACACGGCAATATTTATCCTCTGGTCGTGCTGGCGTTTGTGCTGGGCATGAAGCACGGCATGGATGCCGACCATCTGGCGACCATTGATGGATTGACCCGCTTTAATGCGACGGCGGGACGAGCCGGATTGGCGCGTATGTGCGGTTTATTATTTTCAGTAGGGCATGGCTGCGTGGTGTGTATTGTGGCCGTTGCGGCTAGCGTGCTTTTTCAGCAGGTTGTAATACCTGCATGGATGAACGGTGTGGGGATATGGGTGTCGGCCTTCTTTCTGACTTTGCTGGGCGTGCTCAATTTGTACGCCGTGTTTTCCACCCCGTCGCACGAGATGGTCAAGATGGTCGGCATCAAGGGGCGCTTGCTGGGCAATCTCAAATACGCGGGCCATCCGCTGTTGATCGCGCTGGTGGGCGCGCTGTTTGCACTTTCATTTGATACCCTTTCGCAAGCAGCCCTGTTTTCTGCCACGGCTACACAATATGGCGGCGTGTCCCACGCTTTGCTGTTGGCCTGCTGTTTCATGTTGGGCATGATGGTGACCGATGCAGCCAATGGGCTGTGGATATCTCATTTATTGCGCCGTGCCGATGCCACGGCACGCGTTGCATCGCGCATCATGGGCGTCACCGTGGCATTGCTCAGTTTGACCGTGGCGGCATTGGGCTTGTCGCGCCAGTTTTTTCCGCAAGTCACGGCTTGGCAAGAAGGCAGAGAATTACTTGTCGGCATCGCCATCACCGTTATCATTGCCGTTTGCTTCTTGTTTGCGCGCTACACCCGGCAACACGTCCCAGCCGCAACCTGATTAAATTATACGGGCGGAATTTTGCAGGCAAGCGCTGAAGCAAAAATGCCTGAGCGCTACTTCTTCTTTTTGCCTGCCGGAGAAATCCCGCTGCGTTGCATCATGCTTTGCGGTTCGTTTAATAAGAAACGTTCAAATTCCTGAGCGGCAACAGAAGGTCGTTTGTCTTTGCGATACACGATGTGCCAGTGGCGCATGATGGGGAAATATTCCACGTCGAGCACCACGAGCCGCCTGGTTTCCAGTTCCAATTCAATGCCGTGACGCGAGATGATGCCGAGGCCTATTCCCGCCTGCACCGATTGTTTGATGGCTTCATTGGTGTCCATCGACATGTGGGAAGGCAAAGGCAGGTGATGGCTGGCGAAGAAACGCTCGACTACGCCGCGTGTACCGGAGCCTTGTTCGCGCAGCAAAAAAGTCTCTTTTGCCAATTGTTTTGCTTGTATCTTTTTTGAACGCGCCAGCGGATGTGCGGGTGCGGCAATCACCACCAACGGATTTTGCATGAAAACCTCTGCCAGCATGTCAGTGCCTTCCGGCGGCTGGCCCATGATGGCGAGGTCGGCGACATTTTCGGAAAGTTGTTTAATGACGGCATCGCGGTTGGCAACATGCAGACTGACTTGTATTTTGGGATGGGCCTGAATGAATTTGGCCAGCAACTGCGGCATAAAATAGTTGGCGGTGCTGACTACGGAGATATTGAGGTGGCCGTGCTCCAGCCCTTTCATGGCATTGAACACCTCTTCCATTTCCGCCAATTGCTGCGTGATGCTCATGCTGTAATGCAGCATTTCACGCCCGGCCTCGGTCAAGTGAAGCTGTTTTCCGACTTGTTCGAGCAGAGGCAGGCCGACATTCTGCTCCAGCTGTTTAATCTGCATGGATACGGCGGGTTGGCTCAGGTACAATTCCTCGGCTGCACGGGAGTGGTTCAAATGCCGTGCAACGGAGGCAAAGACTTGGAGTTGGCGTAGGGTGAGGTGCAGCATAGTTCCCGGATTATAGCCATTTACTATAAGCGTTGCTTATGGTTCCGATAAAAATGTTTGACTATTCTTTATAGTCTGGCGAACCTATAGTTCGCCACGTTGTATCAAATATCGATCACCAATCAGGAGGAAGCATGGATCAGTCAGCGCGTTATTCAAACCTAGACCTTAAAGAAGCCGACCTTATCAAAGGTGGCAAACATATTCTCGTTGCATACAAGATGAAGCCTAAGGGCGGTCTTGGCTATTTGGAAGCGGCTGCACACTTTGCTGCTGAATCCTCCACCGGCACGAACGTTGAAGTTTCCACAACCGACGATTTCACCAAGGGCGTTGACGCGCTGGTGTACTACATCGACGAAGCTACCGAAGATATGCGTATCGCGTATCCGCTGGAACTGATCGACCGCAACGTAACCGACGGCCGCATGATGCTGGTTTCTTTCCTGACTTTGGCAATCGGTAACAACCAGGGTATGGGCGACATCGAGCACGCCAAGATGATCGACTTCTACGTGCCTGAGCGCGCTGTGCAGTTGTTCGACGGTCCGGCAAAAGACATCTCCGACCTGTGGCGCATTCTGGGTCGCCCGGTTGTAAACGGCGGCTACATTTCCGGCACCATCATCAAGCCTAAGCTGGGTCTGCGTCCCGAGCCTTTCGCTAATGCGGCTTATCAGTTCTGGTTGGGCGGCGACTTCATCAAGAACGACGAGCCACAAGGCAACCAAGTATTCTGCCCGCTGAAAAAAGTGCTGCCGCTGGTTGCTGACGCGCTGAAGCGCGCACAGGATGAAACAGGCGAAGCCAAGTTGTTCTCGCTGAACATCACTGCCGATGACCACTACGAAATGTGTGCCCGCGCCGACTTCGCGCTGGAAACATTCGGTTCCGATGCAGACAAGGTTGCATTCTTGGTTGACGGCTTCGTCGGCGGTCCGGGTATGATCACAACTGCTCGTCGTCAATATCCGAGCCAATATTTGCACTACCACCGCGCCGGTCACGGTATGGTGACTTCTCCTTCTGCCAAGCGCGGTTACACAGCGTTTGTGCTGGCTAAAATGTCCCGTCTGCAAGGAGCTTCCGGCATCCACGTGGGCACCATGGGCTACGGCAAAATGGAAGGTGAGGGCGACGACAAGATCATCGCTTACATGATCGAGCGCGACGAGTGCCAAGGTCCTGTCTACTTCCAGAAGTGGTACGGCATGAAGCCGACAACGCCAATCATCTCCGGCGGTATGAACGCGCTGCGTCTGCCAGGTTTCTTCGAGAACCTCGGCCACGGCAACGTGATCAACACAGCGGGCGGCGGATCTTACGGTCACATCGACTCTCCGGCAGCAGGCGCGATCTCTCTGCGTCAATCGTACGAGTGCTGGAAAGAGGGTGCTGATCCGATCGAGTGGGCGAAGACACACAAGGAATTCGCGCGTGCATTCGAGTCGTTCCCGAAAGATGCCGACAAGATATTCCCGGGCTGGCGTCAAAAGCTGGGCGTTCACAAGTAAGACGAACGCTTAGTTTAAGAAGAGCCCCTGCCGGAATTCTTGCAGGGGCTTTTTTAACCCCGGTCATTTCGAAAATTTGAAGTGATCCAAATGGAGAACAGCATGAGCGACACGTTCGACATCAAGCAATACCGTATTACGCAAGAACCGTTTTATCAGGCACAGAGCAATGAAGTGGCGCTCTACGAAGCCGCTTATGCCGCGCGTTTGCCGGTAATGCTGAAAGGCCCGACCGGATGCGGCAAATCGCGTTTCGTCGAGCACATGGCATGGAAGCTGGGCAAGCCGCTGATTACCGTTGCGTGCAACGAAGACATGACAGCGTCCGATCTGGTCGGGCGCTATTTACTGGATGCCAACGGCACACGCTGGCTGGATGGCCCGCTCACGCTGGCGGCGCGCTATGGCGCGATCTGCTATCTGGACGAGATCGTCGAGGCGCGCCAGGACACCACCGTGGTGATCCACCCGCTGACCGACCACCGTCGCGCTTTGCCGCTGGACAAAAAGGGCGAGCTGGTTCAGGCGCATCCCGATTTTCAATTGGTGATTTCGTACAACCCCGGCTATCAGAATCTGATGAAAGACCTGAAGCAATCCACCAAGCAGCGCTTTGCCGGATTGGAATTCGACTACGCGCAAGCGGAAGTCGAAGTGGGTATCGTGAGCAAAGAAACCGGCATCGGCACCGACATATCGGCCAAGCTGGTAAAGATCGGTGAAACCGCGCGCAACCTTAAAGGCCACGGTCTGGATGAAGGTATCTCGACGCGTTTGCTGGTGTACGCGGCAACGCTCATCAAGCAGGGCATTGCCCCGCGCGACGCGTGCCGTATGGCACTGGTGCGTCCGATCACCGACGATGCGGATATTCGCGATACGCTCGATCACGCTATCGACGCGGTGTTCGAGGCTTAAGCAAGAGCGATGACGGCAACCCCGGAAGAGCGCCAGAAACTGCAATGTAGTTTCGCGCGCGTGCAAAGCGTGTTCGATGATTGCATGGCAGATGCACGCCAGCACTTGAGTGCGGCGGGCATCGACGCTTACATCGAGGGGGCGAACGCCATCAGCCGTAGCGGGCGCGGCGAAGAGCCGGTGCTGGTGTATTTGGAAGAGATGCCGCAGGTAGCGGCACAGCTGGGTGAAGGCGTGATCGAAGAGGTAGTGACGTTTACGCGCACGCTGGCCAAATCGCCCAACAGCAAAGCCATCCCGAATTTTTTGCAGAGTTTGGGTGCGGCTGCGCGTGCTTTGGAGAGCCGCGAGCTGTTCACCGAATACCTGAATCTGGTGGTGCAAACCGCGATTCGTACCAGCCCGAAAGTCCACGGCATCGACTCGATGTACACCAGTCCGTGCCTGCCGGATTTTCTAAATAGCGTGCCGCACTTGTTTAGCCTGCTCGCGCTTGGCGGCATCAAGAAATGGGTCGATTACGGCGCCCTCGCCTACCCGAACGACCCTGACCGCCAGCAAGAATACTTCCAGATGAAAACGGCCGACAGCCGCGCGGTAATTCAACGCGAACGTCACGGCACGCTGTTTACCGACAACGAACGCAAGTTGGATTTGTATCTGCGCGGTTTGTGGCAAAACGATGCGCTGTTTGTGCCCTACTCGCTGGCCTTCGATGAGATTCGCAAACCTGTACCGTATCTGAATGAACAGGGTCTGCATTTGCCGGATGTGTACGATGATTTGCCCAACGGCGTGCGCGGCATTGATCGTTATCGCGCCCTGCTCGCCCACCTCAGCGCGCACCGGCGCTGGACGACGCCGCTGATCGCCGATAACCTCAGCCCGTTTCAGCGCATGGCGGTTGAGGCATTTGAAGATGCGCGCGTGGAATATCTGGCGATCCGGGAATTTCCCGGACTGCGCACACTGTGGTGCAAGCTGCATCCGGTTCCCGCAGAGAATATCCAGCGCGATGAAAGGGTTTCATATATTCGCCATCGCCTAGCTATGCTGTCGCGTGCGCTGCTCGACCCTGCACATCCTTACCGGAATCCGGTCATCCTCAAATACGTGACGTTGTTCAACGAGCTGATGGCGCAGGGCGGAACGAGCACTGCCGATATTCAGATTCTCGGCGTTAAATTCATTACCGAAACCAAAGTGGCCAGCGACTCATCGGGAAAAGTGTATTTTGATGACACCGAAGTCGATTACCGCGACGACAACCGCATGATGTGGCTGTTCATCGAGGAAGGCGACGAGGAAACCTTTGAAGAGCGCCCGCGCCCGCCGGTTGAATTGGAGGATGAATTTAAAGTGCCGCCGCGCATGTATCCCGAGTGGGATTACAGCGCCGAGCATTATCGTCCGGACTGGGTGAGCGTGTATGAACACTTGCAACCCAAAGGTAACTCGGCGCACATTGACCAGTTGTTGGCCAAGCATAGTGCGCTGGCCAAGCGTCTGAAGAAAATCATCGACCTGCTCAAGCCGCAAAACAAAGTACGCATCCGCTATCAGGAAGAAGGTGCGGAACTGGATCTGGATGTGGCGGTGCGTTCGCTGATCGATTTTAAGAGCGGCGCACAGCCCGACACGCGTATCAATATGAGCCATCGCCACGACGGACGCAGCGTGGCCGTTTCTTTGTTGCTCGATCTTTCCGCTTCGCTGTCCGATATACCGGAAGGCTGTACTCAATCCAAGCTGGAACTGAGTCAGGAAGCCGTGTCGCTGCTGGCGTGGGCAGTGGATCAAATGGGCGACCCGCTGGCGATCGGTGGCTTTCATTCCGATACGCGCCACAATGTGCGCTTCTGGCATTTCAAAGGTTATAACGAGCCTTGGGGTGATGATGTGAAAGGCCGTTTGGCGGGGATGGAGGCGAATTTCTCCACGCGCATGGGCGCGGCGATCCGCCATGCCGGGCATTATCTCGGGCATCAGCAGGCCGATAAAAAACTGCTGCTGGTGCTGACCGACGGCGAGCCTGCCGACATCGATACCGGCGATGCGCGTTTGCTGATTGAAGACGCCCGCGTCGCGGTGCGCGAGCTGGATCAGGAGGGTATTTACACCTACTGCATCAATCTAGACCCCAAGGCGGACGAGTATGTCGCGGACATCTTCGGTAAAAATTATGCGGTGATTGACAATATTGCGCGCCTGCCGGAGCGGCTGCCGCAACTATTTATGTCGCTGGTCAAGTAATCAAGCATGGAGAGCAGTAGCAAAAACGGGTAAAATTCGCGGGTTACAAATTTCTATTCAATTGGGAGGCAGTAAGATGAGCAAGAATCTGATTCAATTTATTATCGAAGAAGAGCGCCATATTAAGGGCGCAACAGGCGATTTCACCGACCTGCTGGGCGACATCACCATCGCGTGCAAGAAGATCGCGCATGCGGTGAACAAGGGCGCTTTGATCGGTGTATTGGGTAGCGCCGGCAGCGAGAACATCCAAGGCGAAACACAAAAGAAGCTCGACGTTATCACCAACGATATTTTCATCGCGGAAAACGAATGGGGCGGCCACTTGGCTGCGATGGCGTCGGAAGAAATGGATGAGATCTATCCTATTCCTGCGAAGTATCCAAAGGGCAAATATCTGCTGACTTTCGATCCGCTGGATGGTTCGTCCAACATCGACGTGAACATCTCCGTCGGCACTATTTTCTCTATCCTGCGTTGCCCCGAAGGCGTGACCAACCCGACCGCTGCCGATTTCATGCAGCCCGGCACCAAACAAGTGTGCGCCGGCTATGCGTTGTACGGCCCGTCCACTATGCTGGTTATCACTACCGGCAACGGTGTGAACGGCTTTACATTGGACAACGACATCGGCGAATTCATGCTGACTCATCCGAAAATGATGATTCCTGCCGATACGCAAGAGTTTGCGATCAACATGTCCAACCGCCGTTACTGGGAAGAGCCGGTGCAGCGTTACGTGGAAGAATGCGTCAAGGGCAAAGACGGTGGCCGCGAAAAGAATTTCAACATGCGTTGGGTCGCTTCCATGGTTGCCGAAGTGCACCGTATTCTGGTGCGCGGCGGTATCTTCATGTATCCGTTCGACACCAAAGAGCCGGGCAAGGCAGGCAAGCTGCGTTTGATGTATGAAGCCAATCCGATGTCCTTCATCGTCGAGCAGGCTGGCGGTATGTGCTCCACCGGGCGCGAGCGCATTATGGAATTGAAACCTACCGGACTGCATCAACGCGTGCCGGTCATCCTCGGCTCGAAGAATGAAGTCGAGCGCGTGGTGGGTTATCACAAGGGCGCATAATAATTGCCAACGCCTCCGTTCAATCGGGGGCGTTTTTACGTCTACTGATTTGAGGAGCTATCATGTCTAAGCCGCTTGTTTCCATCGTGATGGGCAGTAGCAACGACTGGGAAATCATGCAGCAGGCGGCACGTGCCTTGCAGGATTTCGGCGTGGCCTTTGATGCGCGCGTGATCTCGGCGCATCGCTCGCCGGATTTGTTGTTCGACTATATCAAGGAAATGCATGCGCAAGGCGTGCAGTGCTTCATTGCGGGCGCGGGTGGCGCAGCACATTTAGCCGGGGTTATTGCCGGCAAGACCACGCTGCCCGTGTTGGGCGTGCCTATTCCTTCCAAATATCTCAAGGGCATGGATTCGTTACTGTCTATCGTGCAGATGCCCAAAGGAATTCCGGTGGCGACGTTTGCCATTGGCGAGGCGGGTGCCGCGAATGCCGGATTGTTCGCCGTTTCCATGCTCACATTAAACGATACACAACTCGCGCAAAAGCTTGCCGATTATCGTAAGAAACAAGCCGAGCAAATTGCCACAACAACGTTACCGGCATTGGTCTAATTTGCAGGGTGGGTGGCATTCTTATCCTGCCCTGCGCATTTTGTAATTCGAGGTTCTCATGTCCGCTTTGCACGAATCCAATTTATCCAGCCTGAAATTTTTGCATCGTGGCAAGGTGCGCGATCTGTATGAAGTGGATGAAGATCATTTGCTGATCGTGCAGACGGATCGCCTATCGGCTTTCGATGTGATTTTGTCCGATCCGATTCCCGGCAAGGGCGAAGTGCTCACGGCGGTGTCCAATTTCTGGTTCAAGAAATTGGGGCATATTATTCCCAATCATCTGTCTGGAATTGATCCTGAATCGGTGGTGAATAACGAGGCGGATCGCGCGCAAGTTCGCGGACGTTCCTTTGTCACCAAGAAGCTGAAGCCTCTGCCTATCGAGGCCATCGTGCGCGGTTATCTGGTCGGTTCCGGCTGGAAGGATTACAAAAAGACCGGTGCCGTGTGCGGCATTCAATTGCCCGCCGGAATGCAGGAAGCGCAAAAACTGCCGCAGCCGCTGTTCACGCCGTCAACCAAAGCTGCCGTGGGCGAGCATGACGAGAATATTTCATTTGAAGAAGCCAAAAAACTGCTGGGTGCAGCGCGTGCGGAAGAGGTAAAAAATGCCACGTTGGCGCTTTACACCCAAGCTGCCGATTATGCGGCGAGCAGGGGCATCATCATTGCCGATACCAAGTTTGAATTCGGCGTGGATAATGCGGGTACGTTGTATTTGATCGATGAGGCCTTGACGCCCGACTCGTCGCGCTTCTGGCCTGCCGATCAGTATAAGGTCGGCAGCAATCCGCCGAGCTATGACAAGCAGTTCGTGCGCGACTGGCTGGAATCTTCCGGCTGGAATAAGCAAGCGCCCGCGCCCCGCGTGCCCGCTGAGGTGCTGCAAAAAACTGCCGATAAATACCGCGAAGCGCAGCGACTCATCACGGGTGTATGAACTCGATTCCGCACACTCTCGTGGAAGGTTTTCAGCGCTTTCGCGAGCAGCATTTCGAGCACAATGACAGCCTTTACCAGCAGCTGGTGAAAGAAGGCCAGACGCCTAAAACGCTGGTCATCGCCTGTTGCGATTCGCGCGTGGATCCCGCATTGGTGCTGGATTGTGCGCCGGGAGATCTGTTCGTCATACGCAACGTGGCTAATCTTGTCCCCCCCTCGGAAAACCGCGCTGGGCATCACGGCACAACTGCCGCTATCGAATATGCGATACGCATCCTCGCGGTAGAGCACATCATCGTGCTGGGCCACGCCCACTGCGGCGGTATCAATACTCTGGTTAAAACCGGGGGTGTGAGCAACCCCGATTCGTACATGGCTGACTGGATGTGTCTGGCAGAAAGTGCGCGCGCCAGTGTGATGGCGGAGATGCCGCATGCGCCGCAGGAAGAACAAATGCGTGCCTGCGAGCAACGCGCCATTCTGGTTTCGCTGAAGAATTTGATAACTTTTCCGTGGGTACAGGAGAGGGTTGAAGGCGGTACACTGACATTGCACGGCTGGTATTTCGACATTGAACACGGTCAGTTGCTGCGTTTCAATGCAGCGGCAGGTTGTTTCGAAGCATTGTGATGAACTTCACGGATTGACAGTATGGTTAAGCAAAGCGACGACTCCCGTGGGCTTGCAGCATTGCGCAAAGAGTTCATGCGCGGTTCAATAATCGATCCAACCCCGGCAGTCATCCAAAACGACAATTTCCGTCTACGCTTCGAGATGCGCAAGGAATTGGGGCGCGGTGCGGCAGGCGAAGTGCATCTGGCCTTTGATACTTATCTGCAACGCGAAGTGGCGCTCAAGCTCACCCGCTCGGCGTATTTGGATAATCCGCAAGAAAGCATTCGCAATCGCAAAATGTGGTTGAACGAGACGCGTCTGGCAGGCAAGTTGCAACATCCTTTTATCGTGCAGATATTCGAAGCTTGCAGTACGGTTGAGTTCGATTATCTGGTGATGGAATATGTGCCGGGCGGAACGCTCAAACAACATACCTCGTTCGATAATCTGTTGCCGCTCAGCCGTCTGATCGACATTCTGTACAAGGTGTGCAATGCCTTGGATTATTCCCACAAGATGGGCATTCTTCACCGCGACATCAAGCCGAGCAATATATTGCTCGGGGAAAACAATGCCGTAAAAGTGTCGGATTTCGGTGCCGCCTTTCTGTTTAATTCCGATACGACGCAGGTCGATATGGTCGGAACTTTGCCGTTCATGCCGCCGGAACTGTTCATGCAAGAGCGCCCCTCCATGCAGTCCGATGTCTATGCAGTCGGCGTTATGGCCTACCAGCTCCTTACCGGCATGCTGCCGTTCACGGCCAAGTCGTACGATGAAATGATCTATCAAAAGCTGCACGAAGAAGCGTTGCCTTTGGAGAAGCGCCGCCTCGATATTCCGCCGGCATTGCGCTTTGCGGTGCACCGCGCCATGCATCGAAATAAAGAAATGCGCTACAACTCATGGAAAGCATTTTGCGATGATCTTGCGGCAGCTTTGCCGGAGGTGGAAAGACCCGAAGAAGTGCGTTTTGATTCTGCGCATTTTGATGTTTTGCGCAATCTGGCTTTTTTTGCCAACTTTACCGACAACGAAGTATGGGAAACAGTCGGTATCAGTCAATGGCAAAACAGAAAGGCGGGCGAATACATCGTGCGCGAAGGCGAGGTCAGCAGCAGTCTATTCGTTATGATTGATGGCGAAGCGCGCGTTACCAAGAGCGATGTGGAACTTACGCGTATGCACGCGGGAAGTTGTTTTGGCGAAATAGCCTATCTGGATGAGGCTAAGCATTTGCGTCTCGCCACCGTAAGGGCGATTACGGATATGCGCCTGATCATGATAGAGGGCGGGTCGCTGCAACATGCCAGCGATGGTCTTCAAGCCAGTTTTGCCAAAGCGTTCCTGAATTTAATGGTCGCACGCATCAAAGATACAGACCGCCGCCTGCTCTCGATCCTGCTGGCGCGGCCGACAGCCGACCCGTCTTAACCGTCCCCAAACAGGACGCACTTAACGCACAATTATGTGCATCGATATAATCTTGCGCGGTTGCGCGCGAATCGACGACGCAGTGTTTGGCGTGCGTGGCGCCGATGCGCGCAGGATGGCCGAGATGAGAGTTTGAAAGAAGTTCGTGCTGCGGGTTTGCTGCCGCGCTTTCAAATGAGAACAATGCCGCTAACACCAGCGCCAGCAATGCCACGCAGAACACACTCCATAACATCATCCACCCGGCGGGTTTTTCTGCTCCGTCATTGGTAAACTCCGAAATTCTGGCTGATATTGGATAAAATACTCGCATAAAGCCTCCTTATAAAAAATTGCCGAACCATTTGCTGTGTGAAATATTCCCACGGCAAGGATATGCTAGCGGAGAAAAATTCTGTTGTAAAGCATTTTGTGTGATTTATTCACACGACATGCTAGAATCTTCAATGTGAGTACAGAAAATTTATCAAATATTGGTTCCCATGTTCCGTCTCCCGCATTAATTGCGGCATTGCGGCGTTTGTTGCGCCCGCTAATAAAATTGCTTCTGGTCAACGGGATCACCTACCCGTTTTTATCCAATCTGCTGAAATCGCTGTATGTGGAGGTGGCCAGAGAGGAATTTATACTGAACGGCAAGCCGCAAACGGATAGCCGCATTAGCTTGTTAAGCGGCGTACATCGCAAGGATGTAAAAAGGTTGGGCGAAGAAAGCCAGCAAGAACAATCCACTCCACCCACGATATCGCTAGGCGCAAAATTGGTCGCTCTATGGACTAGCAACGAACTGTATCTGGATGAAAACGGGCGGCACATTCCATTGCCGCGCCAAGCCAGCGAAGGCGGGGCCAAGTCATTTGAAGGTTTAGTCAGCTCGGTCAGCAAAGACATTCGCTCGCGCGTGATACTGGACGAATGGCTGCGTATCGGCGTTGCGCACATCAATGAGGAAGATTGCGTGTGTCTGAACACCGATGCCTTTATTCCGGAAAATGGCTATGACGAAAAAGCCTACTATTTCGGACAAAATCTGCGCGATCACATTGCGGCTGGAGCCCATAATCTGCTCGGGCAAAAACCGCCGTTTCTCGATAGAAGTGTGTATTACAACAAGCTGTCGCCAGAGTCCGTGGCCGAGCTGGCGGAACTGTCCAGGAAATTAGGCATGCAAGCCTTGGTTGCGGTGAATAAACGTGCCGAGGCACTGCAAGAGATGGATGCAAAAAATCCCGCTGCGGATCAGCGTATTAATTTCGGTGTCTACTATTTCGGTGCGAAAGAAAAAATCTCGAAATGAAAATCCGATCCGGCAAACTGATTGCGCTTATTGCGACGCTGTTGACGCTGCTTCAGTCGCCTGTTTTATGGGCCGGCGAGGTAAACCAAGGCATCGGCGGGACAGGCCATTCCGCGCCTGAAGGCGGCGTGGGCGGCACAGGCAATAGCACAGCCAAAGAAGGCATTGCTCGTGAAAGTGGCATAGGTGGAACCGGCATCATGGCAAACAAGGCCGGTATAGGCGGGACGGGCCGTAGCCAGAGTGACGGAGGTATAGGTGGAACCGGTATCGTCGGAACCATCACTGGCTTCGGTAGTATCTGGGTCAACGGGCTGGAGGTGGAATACGATGCGAAGACAGCGGTGGTAACAACGGCGGCAGCGAACACGCATGAATTGGCTATCGGGCAGGTTGTGGTGATCGAAGCGCAGGATGGAAAAACGTTGCTTCAGGCCAATAAAATATCCGTGATTGATGCGGTGGCCGGGCAAATATCGGCGCTGGATGCTGGCAGCGGCAAAATGATTGTTCTCGGACAGACTGTAATTATCACGGCTAAAACGCTAACGTACGATCAGCAAAATCGGCTGGATTCAATACAATTCAAGCAGGGTGAATATGTAAAAGTGAGCGGACTGCGCATGGTGAACGGCGATATTGTGGCTTCCCGCATCGAGCGCATCGCCCCGGTTGCCGAAGCCAGTGTGGTGGGCCTGATCACGGGCATCAATGGCAATATGATCTATGTGTATGGTTTGCAAATAAGCGTTGCCACGGCCAATGGACTAAGCGTAGGTCAGGAAGTCAGCGTGCTCGGACAGATGAATGGCGACGTATTGATTGCACGCGAGATCCGCCTTAGCCCGTCGGCCGAACTGTACGGACGAACAGAGCACGTCAACCTGCAAGGCTATGCCGGAGCAGGAACTGCGACAGGCCAAATCAAGGTTGGAAATTTGGAAGTCGTGGTGTCTGATCCAGCGTTAATTGCCGAAGCGTTGGCCTCCGGTGAGCCGGTTCAAATCAGCGGTCACTTTGCCAACGACCACAGGCTGGTAGCCGACCGCATCGAATTCAGCAGGGATAGGCCGGATAGAATGCAACACGATAATATTGGTGGACGTGATCGCGAATCATCAGACAGAGTCGAACGCGGAGATCATGTTGAGCGGGGAGATCATGCAGATCGCCCCGACAAACCCGAGAGATCCGATCATTCCGACGAGCGCAAGCACTCCGACCATTCACATTGATGACATTGCAAACCAAGCCAGTGGAATACAAAAATCTTTCTTTGGGAGTGGCTTTGCTTGTGCTCCTGACTCTCAGCCGATCAGGCATGACTGCCCAAGGAGCATATAGCTTGAGCAGCGGGATAGACTATAGCTCCGGCAAATATGGCGAACCGACGGCGACCGAGGTTACCTATATTCCCTTTACCGGTAAATATGAGACAGACAGCTGGATACTCAAATTGACCGTGCCTTACATCAGTATCAGCGGTCCCGGCAACGTGATAGCGAACATCGGACAAGCTGTGAACACAAGCAATGCCGTCAGAACCGATGCGGGTCTGGGAGACATTGTGGCGTCGACGAATTATAGCCTCGTCAACTCCAAGCGTAGCGGTGTGATCGTAGACATCACGGGCAAAGTGAAATTCGGCACGGCAGATAAATTCAAAGGCCTTGGCAGCGGGGCGAACGACTACGCTGGCGAAACCAGTATTTATAAAATCATGGACAGTCTCAGTGTGTTTACAACACTGGGTTACAAGGTATTTGGTCAATCGCCGGGATACACGTTGGACGATGTATTTTATGGCTCACTCGGCATCAGCAAAAAAATGGGAGAGCAGACCAGTACGGGTCTGATATACGACTATCGCCAAGCGACCTCGACATGGAGCGATCCGCAGCAAATATGGACTGTTTTCCTGAACAGAAAAATCAATACCAAATGGAAAGTACAAACATACTTATTTACCGGCTCGGGTAATTCAAGTCCGGATTACGGCGGCGGCGCCATGCTGA
>JBAZYW010000022.1:0-15589 GCA_041659125.1 Gallionellaceae bacterium
TCATCGATAGGATTTCTCGATGAACGCCCATTCCCTAACCAAGAAATCCAAATTTTGTCCGGAGTCAGTAAAATGAAAAAACTAGCCGTCATCTACCACAGTGCCCATGGCCATACCGAGCATATCGCCCAGCATGTTGCCGAAGGGGCGCAAAGCATGCCTGATACCGAAGTTCATCTCGTCAAGGCCGAGGAATTGACGTCGATGCCCAACAATCTTCTCGAATACGATGGTTTCCTCTTTGGGTCACCAACTTACTTAGGTGGTGTCTCAGGGACTTTCAAGAATTTCATGGATTCAACTGGTGGACTGTGGCGCACGCAGCAACTCAAGGGAAAACTGGCCGCTGGCTTTACCGTTTCATCGCTTCCTGCCGGTGACAAGCAGTCGACGTTGATCTCTTTGTTCACCTTCTGCATGCAGCAAGGAATGCTGTGGGTCGGTAATCCCATCCTTCCCGAGCAGCATCGTGGCATTCCCTATGACGAAGCCGCTAACCGTTTGGGCTCTTGGTCCGGGTTAATGGCTCAGGCTGGGCACTGGGCAGCAGCAGATTCCTTTGTTGCCGGAGACATCAAGACAGCTAGGATGTTTGGTCGAAATTTTGCCGAGACAGCGCACCGTCTTTCAAACGAAACTCAAACTTGATCAGGAGAAAATTTCATGATTCCCAAAAAATATGGGCCGATGTTGTTCAGCCTCCTGCTTTCCGGACTGATGTCACTTCTGGTCTCAGGGATCGCCACGCTTCGCGCTGCTGGGTTAGCTGACGGCGTTCTCGCACTCTGGATGTCAGCCTGGCTCACTGCCTGGTTGATCGCATTTCCAACAGTCATGCTGGTCGCGCCATTCACGCAAAAAATAGTCGGCGCTCTGATGACAAAAATTTGATGTGTCTGTGTAACTTATTGAACAGAAAGCAGTCATTGGCTGATTTGGGGGAGGTGTACGCTATCCCTAATCCTAATGGCTGCTGAACTCAGTTAGCTGCCGTTGAGCATATCAAATGGTGATCGGCCGGTTTGGGGCGATAGCGGAAGTAGCACACCTCCTCATTGCACAAATTCGTGTCGCCATGCGTCCAAACAGCATGGCGAATTTTCACCACATAAGATTCCGTAGGCTCAATTCCCCGGCCAAGTGAATTCCACCCGAATTCCGCTCGGCTCAAAACACATCATGTGTTTCGCAGGCCCTTTTCCCAGCAGCTCCGGTGCGAACTCAATCAGCACTCCGCTATTTTTTAGCTTGGTATAAAGGCTGTTTAAATCGGCTTCGTTCTCAACTTGAAATGCGACATGGTTCAGTCCGACATTTTTGTCTTTGTTAAACGGGTTTGACGGTTGCTCTCTGCTTGCCCAAAGCGAGAGCATGATGCTGCCATCGCTGACATAGATGGCGGGATATTCCGCATTTCTGCGCACCTCTTTCCAGCCTAGCTGGGATACAAAAAAGTCGGCGCTTTCTTCCAGTTTGCTAACGGTGAGGCCGAGGTGGTGTATGCCTTTTGTGGCCGGGGTGTTCATGCGGGCACCGCCAAACCGCGTGCGCGACGGTTGGAGAGGTAGATGGAATCCCGCTCCGGTTTTGTTCCTGCTGCCTGCATCGCGATCCATTCCCCGGTAGACATGACGGCGGCGAAGCGCGATTGCAGCACGACGCACATCACGCGGTGAATCTCTTCGGCGCTTGCGCGGCCAGCCCGGTTGTCATAGGGGACGGAACCCGAGGCATCGCTGATGTACTCCACTGCGTAGCCGTCATGGAAGGCGTGCAGCATGGTCGAGAGGTTGCAGTTGTGGCTCATGTAGCCGGTCACGGTGAGCGTGTCGATGTCATGCGCGCGCAGCCATTCATCTAGATCGGTATTCGCGAATGCACTTGGCATCTTTTTGATCACAAGATGGTCGTGCGGGCGCGCGGCGATGGTTTCGTGCAGTGCGCAACCGACGCTGCCTTCCGCCATGATGGGGGACTGTTTGGGCAGGATGTTCTGCACGACGACGATAGGGATACTGGCGCCGTGAGCTGCGTCCATCATCTTGCCGATATTGGCGAGCGATTGTTGCGGATCGGGGTGCTCAATAGGCAGCGCTTCCCCGAAGTAATCGTTCTGCACGTCGATAACGATCAAAGCGCGTTTGGGTTGTGGCATGGCGGTCTCCTTGTGTGTAATGAAATGAAAGGTGACGCATCATCGCCTTGGGCGCGCATTTCAATAAGTGGCCCGAATGACTTTTTTAGATACAATCGGGCCATCATGAAAAAATCAGCCAGCAACGCGGATAGTTACGCGGTCGTCGTCTTCGACGGCATCAGCCCGTTCCATTTGTCGGTGCCGTGCATCCTTTTCAAGAAGGGCGGGAAGAACAACAGGGTGCCGGACTTCAAGGTGAAGCTGTGCGCAGTCGAGCCGTCTGTCATACAAACCAATGCCGGATACGCTATCCAGATCACGCAGGGGCTTGCCGCGCTCAAAGGCGTCGGGACGATCATCGTGCCCAGCTGGAACGACACCTCGGTGCCGCCGCCGAAGAAGCTGCTCGATGCCTTGCGCAAGGCACACCAGCGCGGCACACGTATCGTCAGTTTTTGTCTCGGGTCATTTGTGTTGGCTGCCGCAGGATTGCTGGATGGCCGCAGCGCGACCACCCATTGGCAATGGGCGGCCGAGTTGGCGCAACGCTATCCGCGCATCAAGGTAAAGCCGGATGTTTTGTATGTGGACGAGGGCGACATCGTCACCTCTGCCGGGTGTGCCGCAGCCATAGACTGCTGCCTGCATTTGATTCGTACTCAGCACGGCGCGGAAGTCGCCAACCACATTGCGCGGCGCATGGTCGTTTCCCCTTTCCGGCAAGGCGGGCAGGCTCAGTTTATCGAGCAGCCGGTGTTCAACTCCGTTGCCCCCGACCGGCTTTCACAAGTGATGGATTGGATGACGCAGAATTTGAATGCGGCGCACACCTTGGACGAATTGGCGGAACGCGCCCTGATGAGCCGCCGGACTTTTACCCGAAGGTTTCGCCAGGTGACGGGAACAACTGTCGGGCAATGGTTGCTGAATCAGCGTTTGGCCTTGGCGCAACGCCTGCTGGAGATGACCGACAAGCCGATTGAGCTGGTTGCAGAGACGGCGGGGTTTGCCTCTCCCGCGCTGTTTCGCCGCAGCTTCGGGCAGGCGTTCGGCATCAAACCTTCAGCCTATCGCAGGGAGTTTCGCGGCGAATAAGCATTGAGAAGATGCGCGTCCGCTAGCGGGCACAGTTCTGAATAGACGTTTTGGCACTCACTCATGCGCGCGATCGCAGAAGTTCAAGCTTACAAAGCTATCGCCCGGCGACGGCCATGCGCTCGATCAGTATCGATACGGATGTTGAGGAAAAACCTGTGCACCGATGCGGTCCAGCATGAAAGACGATTACGATACAGGCTGCCGGACAGTGTCATTCCGTATTGCTGCCCTAGAGGCTATATGGGACAAGGGCTTTTGGCGGAGGCTGTGAGATTCGAACTCACGGAACATTTCTGTTCGGCAGTTTTCAAGACTGCTGGTTTAAACCACTCACCCAAACCTCCGTATTTTGACGCTCAAATCAAACTTGCCGACTCAAGAGGCGCGCATCATACCCGAAGTCGCCCCTATCGTTAAAGTGCCTTCGCTAGATAATTTATTGCACGCGATTGCAACTTTTATGCTGTTTCTGTAGTCTCACGCCCGTTGTTGGAGATGTATCGGGAAGCAACCGCTGCATCCCTTTCGTTAAACGTTTCACTTGGAGAAAAAACCATGCAATTTCCGACCCTTACCCAAACCGGCGCAATCGGCCTGGAACAGAACAAAGTATTGCGCAACACCTACATGATGCTGGCGCTGACCATGATCCCTACGATCATCGGCGCGTTCATCGGGTTGGCGACCAACTTTTCGTTCATGGCACAGCACCCGATCATGGCTCCGCTGATGATGTTCGCCGTGATGATGGGCATGCTGTTCGCAGTCTCCGCCCTGCGCAATAGCGTATGGGGCATCGTCATGCTGCTCGGTTTCACCTTCGTCGCGGGTTGGTTCTTGGGCCCTATCCTGCAACACGCTTTGCACCTGAGAAACGGCGCGCAATTGGTAGGCATGGCGGCAGGCGGAACGGGCATCATCTTTTTCACCTTGGCGACTATCGCCACCGTGACTAAAAAAGATTTCAGCTTCATGGGCAAATTCCTGTTCATCGGCGTGGTCTTGTTGGTAATCGCCTCGCTGGCGAACATTTTCTTCCAAGTGCCCGCGCTGTCGCTGACCATCTCGGCCATCGCCGTGCTGATCTTCTCGGCTTACATCCTGTTCGACATCAGCCAGATCATTCACGGCGGCGAAACGAACTACGTGATGGCAACCATGACGCTGTATCTGGACATCTACAACATCTTCATCAACCTGCTGAGCCTGCTGATGGCATTCGCGGGCGAGAAGGACTGACTATTGCATCTGTTGTAATTAGAGAAGGCGGCGCGAGCCGCCTTTTTCTTGCCTGATCAAACCACCACTACCCGGGAAATACTATGGCGCTGAATGCCTTCTTAAAGCAGTTGAACACCTCGCCTGAAAGCGTAGCGTTCAACGACACTATCGCGCTGATCGACGCGCTGTACGACTTCACGCCTGCCGCATTCAAGAACGGCTCTTTGCTCAACGAAGCGGGTAAAAATAACGGCTCGTGCAAACTCTTCTCGTTCGCACTGCTGCACGGCTTGTCGCAGCAGCAGACCCTGCATTGCTTCGGTGCTTATTATCGGGACGATGTGCTCAAACATCCCGATGGAACGGATCATCAAAACATTCGGAATTTCATAATTACGGGTTGGACGGGGATCGCGTTTGACGGCAAGGCGTTAGCGCCGAAGAAAGCGTAACAGGAGTCGCTCAGGTCACTTGGGTTTGCGCTGCTCAAGCCGCACGCGCGGCGCAAGCAACACATCTCCGGCATCCGCATCCAACGCTTCGCCGTTCTCGTTTGTCAGTGGCTGTTCATAGTCGTTCCAGCCGCGCACGCCGGTCTTGAGCGAAACCACATTGGTAAACCCCATGCGCAGCATCGTATCGGCGGCCAGCACCGAGCGTTTGCCGGAGCGGCAGATCACCACGATCTCGCGCTCGCGCCCTGCGGCCAACTCCGGCACGGTCTCGTCGTAATCCCATTCGCAGGATTGCTCCAGTATGCCGCGCGGCACGTTGATCGAGCCGGGAATGCGCAGCATGGCGAACTCGGCCGGTTCGCGCACATCGAGCAGGAGCGGCTGACTACCGGCGGCGAGAGCACGACTCAAATCCCACGGCATGATTTCTCTTACACGCTTCAGCGCCTCGGCCACCAGTTCGTCGTAGCCGCTCATGACTTAACAAACACCGCGATGGATTCGACATGCGAGGTATGCGGAAACATATTCATCACGCCTGCCGCTTTAAGCTCATAGCCCTTCTCGTGCACCAGCACATCCGCATCGCGCGCCAGCGTGGCTGGGTTGCAGCTCACGTAAACAATGGTCTGCGGTGCGGTCTCCGGCGTGATAGATCGCACCAGCTCCAGCCCACCATCACGCGGCGGATCGATCAGCCATTTATCGAAATGGCCCAGCTTGGCCAGTGCATTTGCATCCATCTCGAACAGATTCATTTCACCGAACTTGGCGTTGCCGGAAAGCGCGTTATAGGCGGCATTTTCTTCGGCGCGTTTCACCAGTGCTGCACTGCCCTCTATGCCCATTACTTGCGCACCGCTACGCGCAATCGGCAGCGTGAAGTTGCCCAGACCGCAGAAGAAATCGGCGATGCGTTCATTGGGCTGCGGGTTGAGCAAACGCAGTGCACGGCTCACCATGAGCCGGTTCATCGTGCTGTTCACTTGCGTAAATTCGGTCGGCGCATACGGCATGGTGACGCCGAATTCCGGCATGCTGTAGGCGAGCGCGGGCGAGTCCAGCGGGTAGAACGGCTTTACCGTTTCCGGCCCTTTGGTCTGTGTCCAAAACTGCACCTGATGCGTATCGGCGAATTGTTTGAGCAGCGCTTCGTCGGCAGGCGTGAGCGCTTGCATGATGCGCAGCACCAGCACATCGACCTGCTCGCCCACCGCCACTTCGATTTGCGGCAATTGGTCGCGGATGGACAACTGCTCGTTGAGCTGCGCCAGCAGCGGCAACAACTTGGCGATCTTGGGCGGCAGTATTTCGCAATACTGCATATTGGCAATAAAGCTGCTGCGCTTCTCGTGAAAGCCAACCAGCGTCTTGCCCTTCTTCAACACATGGCGCACCGAGAGGCGCGCGCGCTGACGATAACCCCATGCTTCGCCGTAGATCGGCGCCAGAATCATGCCGGGCTTGACCTTGCCGATGCGCTGCAAGTTGTCTTCGAGGATGCGCTGCTTGGCGGCGACCTGCGCACGCACATCCAGATGCTGCATGGAACAACCGCCGCACATGTCGAAATGCGCGCACTTCGGTTGCACGCGCGTATATGAGGTCTTGAGGATGCGCGTTGCCACGGCATTTTCGAAACTGGGTTTCTTGCGGAAGGATGAATAAGTAACGCGCTCGCCGATTAGCGCACCCTCGATAAAGATAACTTTGCCGTCATGGTGCGCGATGCCGCGTCCCTCTTGATCGAGCGATTCAATCGTTACTACGTGTTCAGTGTTTGCCATTTTTTTCCAACATCGTTAACACGCATCCCATACGGGTTTGCGCCAATACCCAACCGATTGCCACACCGGTTGTATTCGCCATCATATCGGCATATTCAAACATCCGGTAAGCGGTCATGCCCTGCAAAAATTCGATACATATGCCCATCGAAACGAATAGTGCGCCGACCACTACGCGCTGCTTGCGCGCCCCGTATATTTGGCAGAACCACAGCATAAGGAAGACGTAGGTCAGCGCGTGCTCAAATTTATCGGCCCCTTGGAAGCTAACGGGTTCGGGCGGATGCGGCATGAGCGAAAGATAGAATACCGTGGCAACCCAAAGCCAGCCCAGCGTCAACCAGACGCGACGCAACCGGAACGACGTCAAGCTTTCGACGGCCATGCCGCAAGATATTCAGCCCAATGCGGCTCGGCGGATTTACCCAAAGTGCTGCGCACCAATTCGCATTCCTGCTCATAGCGCGCAAGCGTAAATTGACCGCGCATCAACTGGAAGCGCGCGAACACCAAGTAGGTATTCACCACGTCGGTCTCGCAGTAGTTGCGTATCTCGGCCAGCTTGCCTTGCTGATACGCCTCCCACACTTTGCTGCCGTCCATACCCAGCTTGCCGGGAAAGCCGATCAGCTTGGCCAGATCATCCAGCGGCGCATTGGCGCGTCCGGTGTACATCGCCAGCAAATCCATCAGGTCGAGATGGCGCGAGTGGTAACGGCTGATGTAGTTGTTCCACTTGAAGTCTTTGTCGTCCTCGCCCATATCCCAGTAGCGCGGGCACTGGATGCCGTGGATCAGGCCGCGATAGTGCAGCACCGGCAGATCGAATCCGCCGCCGTTCCAGCTCACCAGTTGCGGCGTGTATTTTTCGATACCGTCGAAAAAGCGTTTGATGATGCTGCCTTCGTCTTCGTCCGGCTCGCCCAGCGACCACACTTTAAAGTTGTCGCCCTCGCGCAACACGCAGGAAATCGCCGCAACACGCTGCAAATGATGCTGAATGAAATCGCTGCCGGTCTTCTGGCGGCGCATTTGAAAAGCCATCTCCGCCACTTCCTTGTCGCTGACCGCGCTATCCAGCTCATACAGCTTGCGCAGGCCGTCCACGTCGGGAATGGTTTCAATGTCGAAAACTAGCGTTGGATTCATCTGTCTTGCACCCCCAAAATTCAGGAACGGATATTACCAAACCCTTGCTAGAATCCGGCCACGAAATTCACATCCAACGCCCCTGCCTGTGCAAAAACTAAGACACCTGCTGCTCGTCCCCTTCACTTGGCTCGCAGCCATCGTATTTCTGATCGAGGAAGCCATCTGGGACTGGACGGCAAAGCTCATGGCCCGTCTGGGTGCGCTGCGCTTCGTTCATGCCATCGAACAGCGCATCGCCGCCCTGCCCCCGCGCTGGGCGCTGTTCACTTTTCTGCTGCCCAGTCTGATCCTCGTTCCCGCCAAACTCGTCGGCCTGCACGCCATGGCGGCGGGACATTGGCTGATCGGTGGCAGCATATTCGTGCTCGCGAAATTCGCCGGAATGGCCTTATTCTCGCGCATCTTCAACCTCACCCGTCCGGCACTGCTACAGCTCGGCTGGTTCGCGCGCCTATACGCAAAAGTGATGTATTACCGCAATCGCATCCACGATTATCTGGATCACTGGCAGGCTTATCAGCTCGTCAAACAGCGCATCCGCACACTTGCCTCCGCTGTCAAAGCGACTTTCAAGCGCACAGCATGATTTTAGCTGCGCTTGACGACTAGGCGCAGAAAGCCAAGAATCTGTTTGGCGCAGCAAAACCAATCAACCTCAGGGAGCGACCATGAACAAACATTTCACCACCATTCTGGCAATTCTGACAGGTCTGTTGAGTTCCGCCGCACATGCGGCTCCCGGCGAATACTGGGAAGTTACCAGCAAAATGGAAATGCCCGGCATGCCATTCGCCATGCCGGCGACCACTACAAAAGTATGCATTGCCAAAGGCAATGAAAACGATCCCCGGAAAACCTCCGGCGACAAAGACTGTCAAATGAGCGACATTAAAACGACCGGAAAGAAGACCACCTTTAAAGTGCGTTGCGACCGCGACGGCGAGATAATGACCGGTACCGGCGAACAAACCGTCAGCGCCAACGGTAGCGAAAGCAAGATACATTTTTCGGGTAAATCGCGCGGCAGAGACACGGATATGACCATGACCTCCAGCAGCAAGCGCATAGGCGGCAGTTGCGATTCTGAAGAAGCCGGTAAAAAGATGCGGGCACAGGTTAAAGAGCAAGAAGCGCAAAGAAAAGGTCAGATGGATAAACTTTGCGATACGTCGACCTACAACACTTCCGCGTGGGTGAATAATTCCAACCTGTTTATCGGCCAAGCACCTGTATGCCCGGGTAAAAAAGAAGCGTTGTGCCAAGTGATGCGCAATGACGTTCCGCATGATTTGGCCGCGTATGAACAACTTGTTCAACAAGATCAAGGTTATCAGCAAGCTCATCAGGGAAGCGCATCTCCTGTCAAGGCGTGCAAGTTGAATCTCGACAGCATGAAGAAGTCCCTATGCAAAGCTACAGCGCGTAAAGGCCCTCAATCTTTCCTGGATGCGAATTGCCCGGCGGAGGCCAAAGCGTACCGCGAATGGATGCGCAAACGCGAGGAATGCGAGGGGCGCGGCTATACCGGGGGCGACAAATTAAAGCAGTGCATGGGCGGCGACATGGTCGAGGAGGACACGGGCGGCAGTTCGGCCAATGGCGAAACCAAAAATGCCAAGTCGAACAAGTCAAAGACACATGAGAGCCAAAATGATTCCGGGAATTCAGGCAATGAAAGCAGCACCTCCACCAATATGCTGGAAGGTGCCAAAAAACTGAAGGGCGTGTTCGGGTTTTAAGTGCGTACCGGAATCTTCATCGGGCTGTGGCTGCTGTTCCAAATAACTTGGGCAGCATCACAGCCCGATCCGTTTCCGCAAGTCGCCGATGCCTATCTGGTGGAGATCAATGGTGCGGTCGTATGGAAAAGACAGGCTGAAAAACACCTGCCACCAGCCAGCCTGACCAAATTAATGACCGCTTTGTTGGTGCTGGAACAAAACCAACTGAAGAACACCGTAAGCATCAGCCGCGCTGCCTCTCGCGAAACCGGCTCGCGCCTCGCCCTCAAACCCGGCGAACGCTTTCTCGTACAAGACCTGCTCGCCGCCACGCTGATCGAGTCGGCGAATGACGCCTGCCACGCGCTGGCCGATCATCTTGCCGGTAGCGAGGCGGCATTCGTAAAGCATATGAACCGGCGTGCGCGGGAACTTGGATTACGCAGTACCCGGTTTCAGAATGCGTGCGGTCATGATGCGCCCGGCCACTATTCCTCTGCTCACGATCTCGCACGCTTGGCGCACGAATTGCTCCAACATACGCAACTGCTGCCGCTTACCTCGCAGCAACACACGAAGATCACCACGCTGGACGGCAAGCCATACCAGCTATCCAGCAAAAATGCGCTGATCGGGCGCTACGACGGCGCACTCGGCCTCAAGACCGGATATACCGCCAAAGCGGGCAAGTGTCTGGTGGCTTACGCCAAGCGCGGTGAACATAAAGTACTGCTGGTGATGCTGCACGGACACGACCGCTGGTGGGATGCGGCGGACATTCTTGATCTGGCATTCGCTCATGCACATAACACGCACTGAGACCAATATCGGCGTGCTGCTGTGGCTGGCATTCGCGGTATTGCTCTGCTATGCCAATGCGTTTAATGCTGACTTTCAATTCGACGACTACAAAGTCATCGTCAACAATCCGCGCGTGCATTCATGGGCTAGCTGGATGCAAGGTCTGACCTTGGGCATACGTCCGCTGCTCAAAGCCAGCTACACCCTCAACTGGACGATGGGCATGGGCGTGACAGGCTTTCACCTGACCAATATGCTGATCCATCTGGCAAACGCGTACCTCGTCTATCTGCTAGCGAAAGAATTCGTGCGTCAGCAATGGCAGGCGGATACGCTAAAGAATGCCCCCTTCCTGGCCGCGCTGTTGTTCGCCGTGCACCCTGTCCACACCGAAGCGGTCACCTACATCTGCGGTCGCTCCACATCGCTGATGACGCTGTTTTATCTGGCAGGGTTGCTCACTTATATCAGCGGACGCACGCGGCGAAACAAGATCAAAGTGTATGGAGTGACTCCGCTGTTCTTCATCATCGCCCTGAGCATCAAGGAAACCGCTGTGACATTTCCGCTGGCGCTGTTGCTATGGGAATATGCCTGCGGCGGCAAATGGCAACGCGCTCTGAAACCGCAATGGACGAGCTGGCTGGTGCTGATTCTGGGTGCTCTGGTCTTCCTGTTCAGCGACAGCTATCTGTCGCAAATGGAACGCAGCGCCCGGTTCAACTCATTGCAAGGCAACACGGCAACGCAACTCTATGCCTTCGCCTATCTGCTGCGACAATGGGCTGCGCCGCTGTGGCTGAATATCGACCCCAACCTGCCGTTGCAGCGCGACTTTTCCGCCAGCCTGTTGCCGCTGTTATTCTTCGCGGCGCTGTGCGCACTCATGCTGGCCTGCTGGCGCAAACGTCCGTGGATCAGCTTCGCTTTGGCCTGGGTGATGTTGCAGTTGATTCCGTTGCACCTATTCCTGCCGCGCATCGACATCGCCAACGACAGGCAGATGTATTTGGCCGGATGGCCGCTGTTCCTTGCGCTCGCCATTGAACTAACACTTTGGATGAACATCAGGCTATTGCGACTGGGCGCTACCGCGCTGCTGCTCGCCCTCGCCAGCCTCACCGTGCTGCGCAATATGGATTACGCTAGCGAGATCGCGCTATGGGAAGACACCGTAATGAAGTCGCCCAACAAGGCGCGCGTGCATAACAATCTGGGCTATGCCTACTTGCTCGCCCACCGCAACACCGAAGCGCGGCGCGAATTCACCACCGCACTACAACTCGATCCCGAGTATTACAAGGCGCGCTATAACTTGTACCGGCTGGATGATGAAGCAGCTCTACAGACGAGCCAATGAATTTAACATCAGTGCATTAAATGGATTTACCCCCACCCTAACCCTCCCCCTGAAATGGGGAGGGAATCTGTCTCCTTCCCCCTCACAGGGGGAAGGTTGGGATGGGGGTAAGTGCTGACGCCAGATAAATTATCCGGGCTAATTACTCACTCTGTTTTTCCTGCTCCTGTTTTTCTTCCCACTTGAGCAAAGCTTCGGCGAACAACAAGCGCCATCCTTCCGCCGCGCGCTCGCCGCCGTGGACATTGCCCTGATGCCGCGCATAACTCACCGCGCCCTCGACATGCATAAGATGCCGCCGCAGCAATGGTTGCAGGCCGTTCAGCACCTGCTCCGCATCTTCCCGGATCGCCTGTTGCGCGACCTCATCTGCAGCGTCCGCCACCCATGAAACGGCGATGGTTTTTTCGAACAAACCCCACACCCCTTTCTGCGCGCCGCTCATCACCTCCACACTCTTGCGCTTCGAACCGATGCGCTTGAGACCGAGGCGGATTCTTTCCAGCATGCCATCCGAAACCACGTTGCGCCTGGTATCGAAGCGCAGCAAAAGCAGCGTGGCTTGCAATTCGCCGCTGCGCGCCGCCGCCGCGCTCACCATGTTCTGTTCCAGCGCCTGTTCGGTGGCCGTCGCATACAGACGTGCCAGAGTGAAATAGGCGATGCCCAGCATCACCGGCCCCGCCAGATTGATGTAGGTATCGGTGAAATTGATACTGGCAAAGGAAAAAGCGATCAGAATAAACTGTGACAAACCAAACAGGGTGTCAACATTTCCGCGCCCTTCCTCGCGCCGGAATGCCCATGCGGTAAGCCAGATGATGGCCAGCGTAATCAGCAGATACCAGATGCGCCCCTCGGGAAAACGCAGTGAGTCGCCGTGCTTGTAGTTGTCTATCGCGGTCGCCAGCACCTCCACGCCGGGATGCATCTCCGCCATCGGCGTGGAGCGGACGTCGTAGAGATTCGGCGCGGTCGAGCCGATGATGATGATCTTGTCCTTGAATTCATCCTGCGCACGTTGTTTTCCCTTGTCAGCCATACCCAGATAAGCCTCGGCAAAACTCACATAGCGATAGCTGAAAGGTTTGCCGCGCCAGTTCAGCAGCATGTGGTCGGTCGTCGGCGCGGGCCAGCCGAACTCGCGCCCGATGCGCGCTGGCAGGGAGGGCACTTGCCAGCCATAGCCTTCCGAGTACACGGGATAATTGCGCACCACGCCGTCCGAATCCAGAATCACGTTCTGCGTGCCCAGACGACCGCCGTCGATGGCCGATTTAAAATGCGTCAGGATCATGTTGATCGTCGCGTCGGCTTCCTGAGTTTCATCCAGTACCGGCGTGACTCCGGGAATTTGCGCAATCTTCACCTGGCGCAAATTGTCGTCGGAGGAATCGATGAGCAGCATGGGGAAAAAAGTGTTGCCGGTTTTGGCGATGCTCGCATCGAAAGAGGCATCGCTCTTCGGGTTGAACACGTCCGCATCGCTAAACAAAATATCGAATATCACCGCTTTCGGATGCTGCTTTTCCACCTGCTCCACAAACTCGCCGAGCACGCGGCGCGGCCACGGCCAGCGCCCGTATTGCTTGGACATCGCAGACAAGCTCGCCTCATCGATATCCACGATCACGATATCGGGATCGGGTTTTGGCGGGGCCAGACGATAGCGCACCATCGCATCGAAAGTGACTGTGCGTATCTCGCTGCTGATATGTAGAAAGGCCGTATCCAGCAGCGCGAAGAGCGTGAACAACACGGCCAGATACACATAGAAATTACGCTTCCATTTGCGCGCCAGCAAATTTGAAAATGCCGCGAACGCAAAGCGGATACGACTGAGCAGAAGAAGTTTTAAATTCATGCGTGGAAGTGTAACCCCTTCTGACGGATAAAGAAAAGGCCGGGAAACCCGGCCTTAGTTGCCACATCTGTTGTTTCGTCAGAATAAAGTAGTTAAGAATCCCTGACATCAAAAGGTTACTCAACCAATTTTGCATTTATTCCTAATTATCCATATTTGCCTAGCGCGTTGAGAAATCCATAGTTCCTTGGTTACATGTAATTTTCTCAACTTTATTATTTGATGTAATTTACGCTCCAAATCAGCACTCAGCCCAAATATAAATTTTCTGCGTTTTATGCTCAAAAAGATCCACCTGTGATGCTAGTAAATCCGCCAGCTCAGTTTTTTTATGTTCAAAGAAATTTCACTGCTCTTAAGCGGACTTTTGCAAACCGTCACTATCGACCCAAAGCGGTCTGTGGCAATTCCGAAATGCAGCCGTTCAAAAGCGTCTATTAAAGTCGGTTAAGTCCAGTAGAATACAAACGTATATTCCTTGAAATTAGCCTGATAACCATGTCTAGTTATGAAACTACTTGTATACGCATTTCCGAACTGACTGATAAAAACCGTAGGGACATGCAAAGTCTATATCTTGCTTATTATGATGGAAGCACCGCACTCCAGATTGATGCTGACCTGCAGGACAAGAACGAAGCTATTCTAGTTCTTAGTCAAGGAAATCTCGTAGGTTTCACAACCATGAAGATATACGAACATGAATGGGAAGGGCGGATAATTCGGATTATCTATTCAGGTGACACCATCGTTGATCGTGCACATTGGGGACAACAGGCGCTTGCTTTCACATGGATTGCGAGGATAGGAGCAATCAAGCGGGAGAAACCGGAACTGCCAATATATTGGTTTCTGATTATCAAAGGGCATCGCACTTTCAAATACCTTCCTGTTTTCGGCAAGTCGTTTTACCCCCATTGGGCGATAGATCGTTCTGATTTGAAACCATTGGCTGATGATCTGGCGCAAAAAAAGTTTGGCAAGGTCTACAACCCGGCAACCGGTGTCGTCGAATTTCCCCTGTCAAAAGGACATCTCAAGCCAGATATAGCTCTGCCTAGCGAAGAGGAAAGATCCAAGGACGCGGTACGTTTCTTTCTTGAACGCAACCCAAATTATATTCACGGGCACGAACTGGTTTG
The DNA here is from genome assembly GCA_041659125.1 of Gallionellaceae bacterium. GTDB lineage: Bacteria > Pseudomonadota > Gammaproteobacteria > Burkholderiales > Gallionellaceae > PALSA-1006. The sequence continues at coordinate 14,739 of JBAZYW010000022.1, forward strand.
CCTGTGCGAGATAACTGAGGAGAACATGAAGCCGCTAACCAAGCGAATATTCGCAAAAGGCTTGCAGTGAACCATCACTGGGCTATCCTGGCTGCGCAAGGTGAAAAGGCACGTTCCCCTAGGGCATTAAGGGAACGTCAGGAATCATGGCTTCGCCACTGTCTGATGCGAAACCAGACTTCCAACTACCTAAAAAGTTTTGGTATAGATGCCCATGCATCACCCGAAGAGTTCCGTCAGCAACTACCCCTGACAAGCTATGAAAATTTATCCCCATTTATCGAGCACATCGAGCAAGGTGAAGAGAATATCTTGTTCGAGGGCCAAGCAATTGCTTTTGAACGAACCGGCGGCAGTGCCGGTGGAAGCAAGTTAATCCCCTACTCTGTACACAGTCTGGCAGATTTCCGTACAGCCATTCTGCCGTGGTTATCTGATGCAATAAATGGGCACGACATTTCCTCTGGCTGCGCATACTGGTCCATTAGCCCAGCCACTCGCCCTGCAGACACAACATCTGGCGGCATTCCAATCGGCCTGCCCGATGGCGCCTATCTTGGCAATGATGCATTGCCGACTTTCATTGAGCTTTCTGCTGCCCCTCCCTGGGTTGGCTCGCTCCAGAGCGTAGCCGAATGGAACATGGCAACTTTGTACTCGCTGTTGCGCCGAGATGATCTTGCCCTCATCTCGGTGTGGAGCCCAACCTTCTTCCTCATGCTACTGGACACACTGGAGCACGATCATGCATTACTTGGCGACCTGCTGCAAAAAGGCGGAATAATTTCAGGGCATAACCTGCCCCCGGATACAGCAGCACTCATGCGTCTGCACAAATACATCAACAACCC
>JBAZYW010000022.1:15599-17559 GCA_041659125.1 Gallionellaceae bacterium
CCCGATTTGAAACTTGTCAGCTGCTGGGCTGACGCATCATCCCGACCGTTCTTCAATGAACTACAGCAGCGCTTGCCGCACGCGACATTTCAGGGCAAGGGATTGTTAGCAACTGAGGGCGTTACGACGATTCCCAATCGCCATGGCCAACCTGTTCTGGCCGCAGACAGTGGTTTTTTCGAATTCATTGATGCGCAAAACACACCTTACTTCTCTTGGGAACTTCAGCTTGGGCAGCAATATCAAGTCGTCATGACGACTTCCGGGGGGCTATATCGCTACCGCACCGGAGATATTGTTCTGTGCGAAGGATACGCTGACGACCTTCCAGTGCTGCGCTTCCAGGGCAGGCAAGGTCTGACCTCGGATTTGGTCGGAGAAAAACTGACCGAACAGTTTGTCGCCAGCTGCCTTGAAGAAATCCCGGGCTTCCGCATGCTGATTCCGCACGCTCATGGCACATCCAAATACATACTGATACTCGACCAGCATAATCGCTGTGATTCAGACTCTCTTGGCGAGAAGGTTGAAGGACAACTGTTGAAAAATCCGCAGTATGCCTATGCGCGTCGCTTAGGCCAACTAGAGTCAGTGGCTGTATTATCCGTCAGGAGACCACTTGAATTATTCGTGCAACGCATGGCCCGAAACGGCGCACGTCTCGGTGACATAAAAGTCCCCGCCCTGCGCCCCGAAGCAGACTGGCTGGATACATTTCTGGAGCAAGCACAATGAAAATTGTTCTGATTTCACCCAAAGGCCCACTCTATCGCAACAAGGGGGGCATTTTTAAGAAATCGCTGCGTTACCAACCGCTCACACTCACCACTCTTGCAGCCCTGATTCCGGCCGAACTAAACGCCACTATCGAGCTGATAGACGAAGGCATTGAGGACGTACCAAAGACACTGGATGCCGACCTGATCGGCATGACGGTGATCACCGGCACCGCAAAACGCTCCTACGAACTCGCCAGACGATTTAGGGAGCAGGGCACCCCCGTTGTGCTGGGCGGTCCGCATGTCACGCTGATGCCACACGAAGCGGGTGAACATGCCGATGCGATTTGTGTGGGCTATGCGGAAGAATCCTGGCCTCAACTCCTGCATGATTTTGCCAATGGAGTGATGAAGAAGGCATACCATCAGAGCCCAACCATGTCGCTGGAAAACATGCCCTTCGCGCGACGCGACCTGTTTGACCAGCGACGTTTTCTAACCCAGGCCGTATTTGAGGCAACTCGCTCCTGTGCACATGACTGCGAATTCTGCGTTGCCCCTGCGGCATGGGGGCGCAAACAATACCAAAAACCTGTCGACTGGGTAATTGAAGACATCACCAGAATGGGACGCAAGAAGATCATCTTTATTGATCTCAACCTGATATCCGATGTGCAGTACGCCAAAGAGCTGTTTACCCGTCTTGTGCCGTTGAAGTTGAACTGGTTCGGCCTGTCTACGGTGCTGATCGCCCATGACCCTGAGCTAATGGAGCTGATGGCACGCAGTGGCTGCAAGGGTTTACTGCTGGGTTTGGAAACTGTTTCGGAAGAGAGCCTGAAAGATGCAAAAAAACGCTTCAACGCTTCCGTCGGCTACAAGTCGCTGATCGCCGATCTTCATCGGCTGGGCATTTCAGTACAAGGCTGTTTTGTTTTTGGCCTTGATCACGACACGACGGATGTCTTCGACGCCACCGTCGAATTTGCCATTGATGCAGGTGTAGATCTCCCTCGCTTTGCGATATTGACCCCATTCCCTGGCACTCCCTTGCACACCCGCCTTGCGGCAGAGGGACGCATCCTGACGCGCGACTGGGATTTATACGATGGACAGCATGTTGTGTTCCAGCCTAGGAATATGACCGTGCAGCAATTGAACGAGGGGCATGAACGCGCCTGGAAAAAGGTTTACGACTGGCCATCCATTGCCAAACGTCTGTGGCAGGCGAAAAATTTCCA
>JBAZYW010000023.1:0-17297 GCA_041659125.1 Gallionellaceae bacterium
GGCGAAACGCTGACCGAATACTGGGACTACACCCATCGCATTTTTGAATGGGCGGACGGCGGTTTGACCAACATGATTCTGGACGACGGCGGCGACGCAACATTGTTGCTGCATCTGGGCACCCGCGCCGAAAAAGACGCATCGCTGATCAGCAAGCCAACTTCCGAAGAAGAAACTTGTTTATTCGCTTCGATCAAAGCCAAGCTGGCACAAGACAAGACTTGGTACTCCAAGCGTCTCGCTGCGGTGAAGGGCGTGACCGAAGAAACCACCACCGGCGTGCACCGTTTGTACCAAATGCATGCTCGCGGCGAACTCAAGTTCCCAGGCATCAATGTGAACGACTCCGTTACCAAATCCAAGTTCGACAACCTGTACGGCTGCCGCGAATCGCTGGTTGACGGCATCAAGCGCGCCACCGACGTGATGATCGCGGGCAAGGTTGCCGTCATCGCCGGTTACGGCGACGTGGGCAAGGGTTCTGCACAAGCCATGCGCGCATTGTCCGCTCAAGTTTGGGTTACCGAAATCGACCCGATCTGTGCACTGCAAGCTGCGATGGAAGGTTACCGCGTCGTTACGATGGAATACGCTGCCGACAAGGCCGACATTTTCGTTACCACTACCGGCAACTTCCACGTCATCACCCATGACCACATGAAGGCGATGAAGAACAACGCCATCGTGTGCAACATCGGCCACTTCGACAACGAAATCGATGTCGCTTCGCTGGAAAAATACCAGTGGGAAGAGATCAAGCCACAGGTTGACCATGTGATATTCCCGGACGGCAAGCGCATCATCCTGCTGGCCAAGGGTCGTCTAGTGAACCTCGGTTGCGGTACTGGCCATCCGTCATACGTGATGTCGTCCTCCTTCGCCAATCAGACCATCGCTCAAATCGAGCTGTGGACGGAATCAGTCAAGGGCAGCAACAAGTATCCGGTGGGCGTTTACACTTTGCCCAAGCATCTGGACGAGAAGGTCGCGCGCCTGCAACTGAAGACGCTGAACGCGCAGCTGAGCGAACTGACCGACCAGCAAGCCGACTACATCAGCGTGCCGAAGCAAGGTCCTTACAAGACCGAGCACTACCGCTACTAAACAACATGTCCCTTCCCCCTGCATGGGGGAGGGAATGCGTTGGAAGTAAATGTATGATGATGCATGGGGGCGGGATTTTCCCGCCCCTCTTACCTTGGAAATAGCATGTATCTACTGTTGATTTGGATACTGAATGCACTGGCTCTTATCGCCGTTGCCAATTTCGTCCCCGGCATTCACGTGGACGGTTTTGCTGCGGCCCTGATCGCCGCGTTCTTCCTCGGTTTGGTCAACACACTCATCCGTCCGATTTTTTTGATTCTCACGCTGCCAGTCACCATGATCACGCTGGGACTGTTCATCTTCGTCATCAACGGATTGCTGTTCTGGTTTACCGGCTCGATACTTAAAGGTTTCGTGGTCGACAGCTTCTGGAGTGGCGTACTCGGCGCCGTGTTATATAGCATCTTCTCGTGGGCGCTTTCCGCAGCCGCCACACAAATCATGAGGAAACAATCTTGAACAAACCGCATATCAGTTTTGAATTCTTCCCGCCGCAAACACCCGAAGGCGCGGAAAAACTCACCGCCGCGCGCAAGCTGCTGGCCACACTCAATCCGGAATTTTTCTCCGTGACTTTCGGCGCGGGCGGCTCCACCCAGGAGCGCACGATGGAAACCATCCAGCGCATCCATCAGGAAGGCTATCAAGCCGCACCGCACTTGTCCTGCGTCGGCTCCACGCGCGACAACATCCGCGCCCTGCTGTTCGCTTACAAAGACATGGGCATCAAACGCATCGTCGCATTGCGCGGCGACCTACCTTCCGGCATGGCCAGCATCGGCGAGTTTCAATACGCCAACGAACTGGTGTCGTTCATTCGCGCGCAGACCGGCGAACACTTCCACATCGAAGTGGCGGCGTATCCCGAATTTCACCCACAGGCGAATTCCGCACGCGAGGATATGCTCAACTTCAAACGCAAAATGAACGCGGGCGCGAACTCCGCCATCACACAATATTTCTACAACGCCGACGCCTATTTCCGCTTTGTCGAAGAGTGCCGCAAGCTCGGCGTCACCGCGCCCATCGTGCCGGGCATCATGCCCATCATGAAATACTCGCAACTCGCGCGCTTCTCCGACATGTGCGGCGCCGAGATCCCGCGCTGGATGCGCAAGACCATGGAAGGCTACGGCGACGACAACGACTCGGTGCAGGCCTTCGGTCGCGATGTGGTCACGCAACTGTGCGAAAAACTCATCGCAGGCGGCGCACCGGGGCTGCATTTCTACACGCTGAATCAGGCGAACGCTTCGCTGGAAATATTGAAACGCCTGGGCTACCAATGAGCAATTTGCGCGCGCCGGAACTGCTGCTGCCGGCAGGTACCCTCGACAAAATGCGCACCGCTTACGCCTTCGGTGCGGATGCGGTGTATGCCGGGCAGCCGCGTTACTCTCTGCGTGCGCGCAACAACGAATTCCAACTCGAAGAGTTGGAGACCGGCATTCAGGAAGCGCACGCGCTGGGCAAAAAACTATTCATCGCCAGCAACCTGATGCCGCATAACGCCAAGGTAAAAACCTATATGGCCGACATGGAGCCGGTCATCGCCATGAAGCCGGACGCCCTGATCATGGCCGACCCCGGCCTGATCGCGATGGTGCGCGAGCGCTGGCCGGAAGTGGATGTGCATCTCTCGGTGCAAGCCAACACCGTCAACTACGCCTCGGTTAAATTTTGGAAATCGCTCGGTCTCACCCGCGTGATTTTGTCGCGCGAATTGTCGCTGGATGAGATCGAAGAAATCCGCCAGCAATGCCCCGACATCGAACTTGAAGTATTCATCCACGGCGCACTGTGCATCGCCTATTCCGGCCGTTGCCTGCTGTCCGGCTACTTCAACCACCGCGACGCCAACCAAGGCACCTGCACCAACTCCTGCCGCTGGGACTACAAGGTGGACAGCGCCATCGAAGACGGCACGGGACACATCGAAAAGATCGACTTCGATTTCGACAAAGCGTTGAGCGAAAGCCCGTTGTCCGATTGCGGCGCACAACCGCGCCATCCCGAAGCTGATAAGGTCTACGTCATCTCGCGCAAAGATCATCCCGGCGAACTCATGCCGGTTCTGGAGGACGAGCACGGCACCTACATCATGAATTCCAAAGACCTGCGCGCGGTCGAGCACGTCGAGCGCCTGGTAAAGATCGGCGTGGATTCCCTCAAGGTCGAAGGCCGCACCAAATCCATCTATTACGTAGCGCGCACCGCGCAGGTGTATCGCCAGGCCATCAACGATGCGGTCAAAGGCCGTCCGTTCAATCTGGAACTGCTGGGCGCATTGGATGCCCTAGCGAATCGCGGCTACACCGATGGCTTCTACGAACGCCACCACACCCACGAACAGCAAAACTACATGCGCGGCCACTCCGAGAGCTTCCGCCAGCAATACGTCGGCGACATCGTGGCGTGCGCGAACGGCATGGCCGAGATCGACGTGAAGAATAAATTTCAGGTCGGCGACAAGCTGGAAATTATCCACCCTTCTGGCAACCACATCATCGAACTGAAAGAGATGCGCGGCCTTAAAGGTGAAGCGCTCACCGTTGCACCCGGTAGCGGGCATCGTGTGCAGATACCGTTGCAGGGCGAGTTGGCCAAGGGGATGGTGGCGAGGTTTATCTAGCTCACAGAATCATCACTAATTTTTGGAGATTACTAAATGGACATAATTCAAACAACTATCCAATATGCATCTTGGCCTATTGTTGTATTGATAGGGTTATTTCTATTCAAGAAACCAATAAGAGAGATGATTTCAAATCTTCGTTCGCTAAAGGCAGGTTCTCTTGAGGCCAGCTTCACTGAGGGGCTCAGTCAGCAAGGCCTTACCGATATTCAGCTTATGACCATTCGCAGCCTATCTCCTGCTGACATTGATATTTTTTTATTGGTGTCATTTAGTGACAGCTCACAATTTAACTACTCCATAGGGATGGATACAGTTGACTTCAAGAATGTTGTGCTTCGCCTTCAAGACGCCGGCCTGTTAGAAATCACGTCGCCAAAGGATGCAGAAACCAATATCAGACATAATACAACTCCAATTGGTAAAAGCATTCGTGCGATGCTACTTAGTAGCACAATGAGATTGCTTCATACAAAAAAATGATCTTCATCTATACATGATTCTCTCCTCCCTCTCCCAATCCTCCCGCTACGCCGCGCTGCATCCGCTGTTCCAGCGCGCATTCGACTATATCCGCGACACCGACCTGTTCGCCCTCGCGCCGGGACGCTACAACATCGTCGGCGACGATCTGATCGCCATCATCGAGCAGGTGCCGGGGCGTACGCGCGAGATGGCCAAGCTGGAAGCGCATCGGCGTTACATCGACATTCAGTTGGTGCTGGAGGGTGATGAACAGATGGGATGGAAGCCGCTGGCGGATTGTTTTAATCCGGTGAGCGAGCACAGCATGGAGAAGGACATCCGTTTCTTCCACGATGCACCAGCCTCCTACGTGCCGGTTCCGCCGGATCATTTCTGCATCTTCTTCCCGGAGGATGCGCATGCGCCGCTGGTGGGCAATGGGCAGATACGCAAGGTGATCTTCAAGGTCGCGGTATCCCCGGCCTGAAACTCATACTTCTACTGGGCACGTCCGTCGGACGACCGATTCTTGAAAGGAAATAAACGATGAACTGGAAGAACACAACAAGCCGCTATGGTTCACTTTCCATCGGCATCCATTGGCTGATGCTGCTGCTCTTCATTGCGGTGTATAGCACCATCGAGCTGCGTGTCTTGTACGAGAAAGGCAGCGACCCGCGTGAAGCGCTGAAGGCATGGCACTTCATGTTGGGGTTGCTGGTGTTTGCGCTGGTCTGGCTGCGTCTCGCCGCACGCCTGTCCGGCCCCACCCCAAACATTCAGCCCGCGCCGGACAAGGTGCAACAGCTCTCCTCCAAGTTACTGCATCTGGCGCTTTACGCGCTGATGATAGGCATGCCGCTGACAGGTTGGTTGGTGCTCAGCGCATCCGGCAAAGTCATCCCCTTCTTCGGGCTGGAGTTGCCCGCGCTCATCGGCGAAAACAAAGATCTAGCCAAGCAGATCAAGGAAGTACATGAGTTCGTCGGTACTACCGGCTACTTCCTTCTCGGCCTGCATGTGATCGCGACCTTGCATCACCACTACATCAAGCGCGATAACACGTTAACGCGCATGCTTCCCCGTCAAAAATAGGGCTGTAGCCACGCGGGATGCCTCAGTGGTCGTCGAACGCCACATCCCCTTCATCCACCGCCGTACCCAATTGCATGTTCTTGAAGTCGAACAATCCACCATCAAGCAGGTGTGATGGTTTGACGTTTTGCATCGCGGTGAAGATGGTCTGCGTGCGTCCCGGATACTGGCGCTCCCACTCGTGCAGCATCTGCTTGATGTTCTGGCGTTGCAGGTTCTCCTGCGAACCGCACAGGTTGCACGGGATGATGGGAAATTCCATACCGCGCGCGTAGCGGGCGATGTCGTTCTCGGCGCAATAGGCCAGCGGGCGGATGACGATGTGGTCGCCCTTGTCGGTGACCAGTTTGGGCGGCATGGCTTTCAGCTTGCCGCCGAAGAACATGTTCAGGAACAGCGTCTCCACCATGTCGTCGCGGTGGTGTCCCAGCGCGATCTTGTTCGCACCCAGCTCGCCCGCCACCTTGTAGATGATGCCGCGCCGCAAACGCGAACACAGCGAGCAGGTGGTCTTGCCCTCGGGTATTTTCTCTTTGACGATGGAATAAGTGTCCTGCGCTTCGATGTGAAAATCCACACCGATGCTTTTCAGATAAGTCGGCAACACCTCTTCGGGGAAACCCGGTTGCTTCTGGTCAAGATTCATCGCCACGATCTTGAAGTCGATGGGGGCGCGCTTGCGCAGCGTGAGCAGAATATCCAGCAGCGTGTAGGAGTCTTTACCGCCGGAGAGGCACACCATCACGGTGTCGCCGTTCTCGATCATATTGAAGTCGCCGATGGCTTTGCCGACCGCGCTTTCCAGCCGCCCTTTGAGGCGGTTGAAGTTAGTGGAGCGCGATTCAAAATGGATGGGTTGTACGATGTCGTTCATATATTTTCTTTAGAGTTCCCTTCGCCCTGAGCTTATCGAAGGGGCGCACATGGTTCGACAAGCTCACCACGAACGACTTGGGTTTATTCGGCTTGTTTACAAGTTAATGCTGCGCCCGCCATCCACGGAGATAACCTGCCCCGTGATGTAAGGTGCATCGGCGATTAAAAACTGTACGGTGCGCGCTATATCATCCGGCTCACCTTCGCGCTTGAGCAGGGTGTGCGCCACGATCTTGCGACGACGTTCCTCGTCCTGCCATTCTTCGTCTTCCGGCCAGCTGATCACCCCCGGCGCGACGGCATTGACGCGCACTTGCGGTGCCATTTCCTGTGCTAGCCCCTTGGTCAACGCAACCAGTCCGGCCTTGGCGGCGCTATACAGCAGGTGCCCGTGCATCGGGCGCTCGGCATGTATGTCGGCGATGTTCACGATCACACCGTGGCGGCGGCGCAGCTCTTCTGCCGCTGCCTGCGCCAGAAACAGCGGCGCTTTCAAATTGGTACCGAGCAGATCGTTCCACTGCGCATCGTTCACCAGACTCAGCGGTGTGGCATAAAAGCTGGATGCGTTATTCACCAGCGCATCGAGATGGCCGAAGTGCTTTACCGCCTCTTCGACCATCTTCTTCAAAGCGGCAATATCAAGCAGATCGGCCTGTACGCATTGGGCAGAATTCGCGCGCAGATCGTTCAACTCGGCACGCAAGGTGAGCGCTTCATACAGCGAACTGCGATAGTGAATGACAACATTAGCACCCGCCGCGTGCAAACGGCGGCAGATCGCCGCGCCCACGCGTTTCGCCCCTCCGGTCACCAGCACTATTTTGCCTTGCATCGTCGTCTCCACTACACTTCCGCACCTCGCGGATTATACCTGACCATGACCACATCTTTGCCCCCAGCCTCACCCGAAGCCCTCGCCCACAGCGCACAGCTATGCGCTCTTATCCGTCAGGACATCGCAGCCCAAGGCGGCTGGATTCCCTTCTCGCGCTTCATGGAACTGGCGCTGTATGCCCCCGGCCTGGGTTACTACACGGCGGGCGCACGCAAATTCGGCGCATCGGGCGATTTCATCACCGCACCGGAACTCTCCGTCTTGTTCGGTCGCACGTTGGCTCGGCAACTGGTCGAAGTCATGCAGGCCAGCACGCCGCATATCCTCGAACTCGGCGCGGGCAGCGGCAAACTGGCACTGGATATTCTCGGCGAATTGGAACGGTTGGACGCACTGCCGGAAAGTTACTCGATACTGGAAGTGAGCGCCGATCTGCGCGAGCGCCAGCAAGCCCTGCTTAAAGAAAAATTGCCGCATCTCGCCGCCCGTGTGCACTGGCTGGACGCTTTACCGGAAACACTTTCCGGCGCGGTGATCGGCAACGAGGTGCTGGATGCGCTACCGGTACATCTGCTGCACTGGTCTGACGGGTGCATATTCGAACGCGGCGTCGCCTATGAAAACGATGCTTTTATCTGGCAAGACAGGCTGCCGGAGAATCCGGCGCTGCTCGCTCTCGCACAAAACATCAGCGTACCGGACGATTACCTGAGCGAGGCATCACCCGCAACGCGCGGCCTCATTTCCAGCCTGTGCGAACGCATGGACAAAGGGGCGCTGCTGTTCATCGACTACGGTTTCGGCGCGAGCGAGTATTACCACCCGCAACGCAATCGTGGCACGCTGATGTGCCACTACCGCCATTATGCGCACGACGACCCGTTCTATCTGCCGGGTTTGCAGGACCTCACCGCGCATGTGGACTTTACCGCCGTCGCCGAAGCCGCCATCGACCACGGCGCGCACTTTCTCGGCTACACCTCGCAGGCGCATTTCCTGATCAACAACGGCGTGATGGATTTTCTCAAAGAAGTGTCGCCGGACGATCTAAAAGCCTACCTGCCGCTTTCTGCGCAACTGCAAAAGCTCACCAGCCCGGCGGAGATGGGGGAGCTGTTCAAAGTGATCGCACTGGGCAAGGGCATGGAAGAGCCGCTGCGCGGTTTTGTACGCGGCGACTTGTCGCGCCTGTTGTAGTACATGGCGCGCATTCACAGCTTTGCGCCAGTCAGTAACCCAGATGCGCGCGTACTGATTTTGGGCAGCATGCCCGGCAAAAAATCGCTGCAACAAAACCAGTATTACGCCCACCCGCAAAACGTTTTCTGGAAAATCATGGGTGAGCTGGTCGGCGCGCATCCCAGCCTACCCTATGCGGAAAAGCTGGCAATCCTGAAGTCTTCCGGTATCGCGTTATGGGATGTGCTGGCCCTCTGCGAGCGAGAGGGCAGTCTCGATGCGGCCATCAAGGGTGAATCCGCCAACGACTTCACCGCCTTCTTCGCGCGGCATTCGCATATCAGCAAGGTGTGTTTCAACGGCAGCAAAGCCGAGCAAAGTTTCAGGAAATTTGTGTTGGATAAACAGGTATTGCCGCCACTTAAATTTCAGCGTTTGCCCTCAACCAGCCCTGCGCATGCGGGCATGCACTATGCGGACAAATTGCAGGCATGGCGCGCCGCCCTTATCCTTTGATCACCTGCTCCACCGCCTCGATGCGCGCCTCGCGGATTTTTTCCGGGATCAGGTTTTTGTCGCCGCAGGCACGCGCGATCTCGCCTGAATTCACCGCCTGTGCCGCTTGCGCACAGCGCAGCAAATATGGGGCTTGCGGATAGGCATCCTGTTCGTGTCCGGTACGTCCATGCGCATCGGATTCGCAGGCTTGCAGAATGAGCCTAAAGCGTTCCGGCTTGCGCCACAGGTCGCAACTGTCGAATAGCTTAACGATGGTATCGGGACGCAGGTCGCGTGCCCGGTGTACATGGCTATGGTATTGCGCCACGAGCAAGCCGAGATCGCGGCAGTCGCCGGGTACGCGCAGCCGCTCGCTCATCTTCTTGAGCAGATCGACGCTGCGTGCTTCGTGTCCGATGTGGCGCGGCAAGGTATCTTCGGGTGTGGTGGCTTTGCCGAGATCGTGTGTGAGTGCGGCAAAACGCACTTCCAGCGTGTGCCCCTGTTTGGCCGCATCATCGACCACCATCAGCGTGTGGATGCCGCAATCGATCTCCGGATGGTAGTGCGCGGGTTGCGGGATGCCGAACAGCGCATCTACTTCCGGCAAGATTTTTTTCAATGCGCCGCACTCGCGTAGCGTGGTAAAAAAATGCGAGGGATATTTCTCCATCAGTCCACGCGCCAGCTCCTGCCACACGCGCTCGGCCACCAGAGCATCCACTTCGCCGTTGTCCACCATCGTGCGCATCAACGTCAAAGTCTCCGGCGCAATGGTGAAACCGAAGCGCGCCACAAAACGCGCCGCACGCAAAATACGCACGGGGTCTTCGGCAAAGGCGGCGCTCACGTGGCGCAGCACGCCCGCTTTCAGATCGGTCTGCCCGCCGTAGGGATCAGTGAGATTGCCGTCGGCATCCTGCGCGATGGCGTTGACGGTGAAGTCGCGGCGCAGCAGGTCTTGTTCGAGGGTGACGTCCGGCGAGGCATATACCGTAAAGCCTTTGTAACCCTGTGCCACTTTGCGCTCGGTGCGCGCCAGTGCATATTCTTCGTGCGATACGGGATGCAGAAACACCGGAAAGTCGCTGCCCACGGGTTTGAAGCCGCGTGCGACCATCTGCTCCGGCGTGCTACCTACCACGACCCAATCGTGATCCTGCACCGGCAAGCCGAGTAAACGGTCGCGCACCGCGCCGCCGACGCAATAGATTTTTATATCATCAGCGCTCATCGGGGATCGGCTTGATATTGTCGGCATTCTTGGCATCGATCATCCCGAGACGCTGCTTGAGCGAGATGCCCGGCTGCCCGAATAATTTGGAGTAATACACCGTATTGCTCATTACTTTTTTAACATAGTCGCGCGTTTCGGTGAACGGGATAGTCTCGGCATAAATAGCGCCCTCCAGCGGCTTGTCGCCGCGCCACTGTCGTGCCCGCGATGGCCCGGCGTTGTAGGCAGCCGAGGCCATCACCGCGCTGTTATCAAACGAAGACAGCACGTTTTTCATGTAATACGTACCCAGTTTCAGATTGACTTCGGTCTCGTGAATCAGCGCTTTGCGATAGTCGCGCATGCCCATCTTGCGGGCGACCCATTTTGCCGTGGCAGGCATAATTTGCATCAAACCTGCCGCGCCCACATTCGATTTGGCATGAGTGGCAAAACGGCTTTCCTGCCGCATTAAACCGTAGACCCAAGCCTCTTCCAGACCGTGTTCGCGCAGACGCCCTTGCAGACTTTCCCGATAAGGTGCCGGGTAACGCAGATTGAAATCGTGCACAGTTGAGGTGCGATCCGCTGCGTTGATGGAGCGGTCATACATTGAATTACGGCTCGCCAGTTCAGCCGCCACCAATAATTTCCTGTCGTCGAATTTGCGCAATGTCCAAGACCATTCTTTTGAGGCCTCGGTACGCAGATCCATGCGATACAAAGCCAGAGTGCGCTGAATGCCGGGCAGCTCTTGCATCGCGAGAAGCTCTTCCTTGCCCGGCTGGAAGCTTGCTGTGACTATACCTGCTGCCGGTGCGGCGCCCAATTCCTCTGCCGCCAGTTGGCCGTAAAAATTGTAATCTCGACTCAGCTTGGTGAACAGTGCCTGTGCATCGGCGATTCTTCCAAGTTCTTTAAAGGCGCGCCCCTTCCAATAGCGCCATGCCCCTTCCTGTTGCTGCTGCGGCGACATGGCGGTGATACCGACCCATACCTCATGCCAATCTTGCGCGCGCAAAGCGGCGCGCACACGCCAAGCCATTTGCTCTTCATCCAAAGGGGTTTCGCCTGCCGCCTTGTACCATTCCAATGCACGCGGGTCATGCGCGCGGGCGGCTTGATAAGCCAACTCACCGTAGAAATAGCGTTGTTCTGCATCGGGGAAATCCGTCGCCATCTTTTGCCAGCGCACATAAGCCAATTGCGGGTGCTGCTTCGCTAAACGATGCAAAGCGAAAAGCGCTATCAGGCGTTGCGCGTCACTGTTTTTATCCAGCTTGTTTTTGGCAAGATAACGCTCCGGGTCCGATGAGGCTTTATCCAGTGCCGCAGATGGGAAGGCATATTTCTTTGGCAGTTTATTCGCCAATTGCTTGGCCAAAGACACATTGCCGGATTCCAATGCCAAACGAATGCGCATCCAGATATCCTGTTCGTTGATGACGCCCTTGGCGAGGGCGGTATCGAACAAGCTGGCACAGCTCTCCGGCTGACCAACCCCGCTGAACCATTTGTTGCGCGCTTCGCGCAACGCACTTTCCTCGTCGGACAATTGCCGCAGCTGCAAGGCATAACAGTTCAACTCGGCATCCGCATTGATCGAGCGCGGATATTCCGCCGCAAATTCGCTCCAGCGCTGGCGCTTACCCAGATATTTCAACCATTCGCTGCGGAATTGATCGATCACCGGCGTATCGTCAGTTCGCGACAAAAACTGTTTGATCGGCAAAGTATCGCTCTCGTCCCAATGCATGCGCAATTGGTAATAGCTGAGATATGGCTCCAGCGGGGAATTTTTCAGGCGCAAGATCATCCGCGCCAGGTGCGCGGAATCGCCCTTGCGGAATGCTTCGCGCGCGGCGAGGAAATCCTCATCCTGATTTGCCATCGACGCTGCGGGAATAAAACACAGTAAGAACAATACGAACTTCATTGGGAACACATCCAGATCAACCTGACAGAAGGATAGCACACGCGGTGTTGATACAGCAGCGGTGATGCCCGTGCAAGACCGGAGAGCCGTGGCTAAATTTACCGTGTTTACAGACTTTGCAATATCTGCTGAATCTCCGCAAACAGCGGCCGTGCCGCTGTGTTGCTATGGGCGCATCGTGTTTGCAGCTCCGCAAGGGTTGTCAGGGTATCTTGCCATTCGTCGGCAGCGGAGTCGTCGGATACGCCGCAGCGCTCCAGCAGTTCTTCCAGCAAACAGGCGAATGCCCGGACTTCAATACGCTGCAGCGCCTGCGCACGTTGCTCCTCCTGAAGTGCAAAGAAAGAAGCGGCGCCAAAATCGCCCAGCAGAGCATCGCCAGCACTGCTGTACAAAATGTTATGCGCATATAAATCGCCATGCATAATGCCGCGAGCATGCAGATGCCGTGCCGCCGAGGCTATGCCCAGCGCCATGCGCACTATGGCAGCGGGAGTGAAACTGGTATCTGCGCTATAAATATCGCGTGTACATGAATCCAGGCTGGGAGGTTTGGCCAGATTAGTAAAATCCGGCGCAATCAGTGACATCACCAACCCGTTCGTCGCTTCAGGATGGTCGTGAATCTTGCCATATACGGCGATCAGGTTGGGATGCGCACCCGCACTGATACAACTGCTCATTTCGCTGTGCGGCAAACCATCGCTGGTCAACGCGCCCTTGAACAGCTTCACCGCCACCTGCTCCCCGGCACCCTCGCTCCATAACGCCTGATAGATCACGCCCGATGCGCCTTCGCCCAGCTTGTTCTGTATTTGCAGCTTATCCCAGGCGATGCTGGCAATGAGATTCTGTGCCAGCGCAGCGGCTTCGATTTCTGTGCTGCAAGGATTGCCGGCGTAAGCCAGCCAAGCCAACCTAGGCAGATCAAACAGCCATTCCGGCAGGTTGGCAAAACGATTTGCGGCGATGCGCAACAGTTCCAGCCGTGAACACGCCGCCATCTCATCCGGCAACGCCTGCAACTGGTTACCTGCCAGCATGAGTTTTTGCAGTTGCGCACAACGGCCCAACTCGGGCGGCAATTCGCCGATCTGATTGTCGGTGAGGATGAGCCAACGCAACGCCGGCGGTAACGCGGTGGCCGGCACACTGCGAATACGGTTGGCCTTGAATCCCACCATGCTGAGCCGCGAACACTGTCCCAGCACTTCCGGCATTTCGGTAAAAGCATTGTCAGAACAAAACAGGATACGCAGCTTATGCAAACGCGGCAGATCGTCCGGCAGGGACGCCAGCTCATTGCCGGAGAGATCGAGTATCTCCAATGTATCGGCGAGATCAAAAATTTCCTGTGGAAACTCTCGCAGGCCGCACGACAAATTCAAACGCCGGCTTCCCGCTAATTTTCCTGCGCGTAGCAATTCAAGTGTGCTCATTCGAAGATCAAAATGTCTACGGGGAAGTGGCCGCCACCTCTCCCCTTCATTCCAAGGAGGAGTGGTGTGCGCAAGCCGGATGAAATTCGGGCGGTTATTTCTTGTTGTATTGCTGAATCGCTTCTTTCATCGCCTTCACCTGCGGGCTAATTTTCTGATCAGCGGTTGCAGATGTCTTGGCAGGATCAGAAGTTGTACTGGAAGGGTGAGACGGAGCAGGGGCAGCGGCGTGAGGTTTGGCAGATTGAGGAGCGACCTGGGGAACAGCGTGGGATACAACTGGCGCAGCCTCATGCGTTGCAACGGGAGCAACCGCTGCGACGCTGGCCGGCAGAGACAATTGCTCAGCCAACGTAGGACGTATCTTCATTTTTACTTGCATCGGAGTGATGTTCTGAACGATCTTGGTTACACGCTCGTCCTGCTTCGAGAGCTCCTCATTTTGCAGAGCCTTATCCTTTGCCACTGAGGCCTTGAGTTTCTCAAACTCGCCTTTAACTGCCGACAGACTTGCGTTCAATCCTTCTATCTTGGCAACTGTCTCGCCAAGTTGTTTCTGGCCGGAGCGATTGTCCGTAACGGCGATCACCGCGACAACCAGAGCCGCAACAGCCACGACGGGCGCCAAACCCAACAATGCGTATCGGGCAATAAGTTTCAACTTTAAACGAGCTTTGTCAGCTTTTGATAGCGAGACACTGCTGTCGGATGTTTTCTCTTGTTCCTGATGGTCGGCCATGTTTGTCCCCGGATCAAATTAAAGTTTGAACTGGTTATGTCGATACTGACATAACCACAAAAATTTCAAGTTGCAGTTTACCATCATGTACATACTTGTCACCTTGCTTGCCGTTCTCGCCCATACATGCCTGCTGTATCATCAGCGGGTCGAATGCAGCCAACGTTTATAGCAAACGGGTTATTGTGTCAGAGTGGCAAAGCATCGAAAGCGAAATTATGCGCATTGCCTCAGACGAAGATTGTTAATCTATAATTCGGCCTCAAGGAAAAGCAAGCTGCTTCGAGGACACGGACATTTATTGGGAATTCAGACGACCAACTGCGGTTTCCATTATTGCTTGTGCCGGATAGTTACACAGTGGAGCAAAGATCTATATGAGTCTTATCCTAGCCAACAGCAATGAACTTGTCATCGGCAAAGCGCCGCCTTGGCCTTTGTACGATGCGGAGCAAAATCCTCTCTTGGCTCAAGGCGAAATAATTCGTGACGCCAAGCACCGGGACTCACTGCTGGCTGGCGGCGCCTGCCATGAAATGTCGTGGGAAGGATCCGGCAACGAGGATATCGGCGGAAGCCTTTTCACCCCCGAGGAAACCGCGTCCGGTGAAACCGCAGAAGATAAAACCGACAAGGGTTTTACCTTTGATGATATGAAACTAAAAGCGGAAGACCGGTTGCAGCTTGAGCCGCCCGCAAAATTGGGGCTTGAACGTCTTTCAGTCAAGGTAATCGGTTTTCTGAGGGGGGCCAGTTTGCTGGTCACCACACCGTTTACCCCCAATGGTCAACGCTTGCAGCTTCTGGAAAACGAAACCGTCATCATGCGTTCTTTTTCCGGACAGAATGCTTTCGCTTTTGCCAGCACCATAGTGCGGATATGCAAAATACCTTATGAATACCTGCATCTGTCATTTCCCGACCAGATTCAGGGACTCGTGATACGCAAAGCCCCGAGGATCAAGACCCGCATCATTGCGGCAGTACAGGACAGCAAATTCGGCGCGGAAAAACAAATATCCGCGCTCATTTCCGACATCAGCGCCAAGGGAATATCCCTTGATTCCAAGCAACAACTGGGCGACAAGGGGGACATCCTCAATCTGGCATTCCGCGTGCAGCTGCACAACATCGAGGCATTGCTGTCGGTCAAAGGAGTGATTCGCGCCGTGCTTAGCGGCGAAGCGGAAGACGCGGCAAAACCCGCAATGGTTCGCCACGGCATCGAATTTCAGAATCTGCAACCAAACGACAGCGTCGTTCTGCAAAGTATGATCTATCAGCAGATGATCGAGAATCCGCACAAGCTGGTTTAGACCCCGCCGCCCTTACCGTTTCGAAATTGCAAGAATGAACAGAGCGCGTGCCACCTCGCTCCTATTGGCAAACATTACCGCCCTCCCTAAGGCGGGGGCAGCAATATTTAGCGTCGAATTAGCACTGATAAGCGGACATTTTTTGTAGGAACATCTCCGCATCGGCAGTCAGCAAACTTGCCGGCAGCGTTGCATGCTTGTCCATCAGGGCGACCAGATGTTGATGGGTGGCCAATTCCAACTGCGGGTTCCAGCCGGTACGACTCGCTTTATCTGCGTACCCGACATCTATCAGGGGAGCCTCTTCGATAACATAACTGCTCATATTCATTACGATAGCCATGACACACCTCCTTTGTTGCTACGGTTTATGACCTCTGTGTCTAAGTTATCGGCTGAAACGGGGAAAAGTTTAGCCGCCCTTTTGATGCCGGGAATAACGATTACCGGCAGATCTATCGCTCCGTTTCACCATCAGATCCACTGCACTTTTTTCTCTATGGTAGGCGATAATCCCGCATCCGAATCTATTGGAGTCTGGCATGTGCGGCATTTGTGGTGAATTGCGTTTCGATTACTCGGCGCCGGATATGGATGCGCTGCGGCGCATGACAGCGCGCCTCGCGCGGCGCGGGCCGGATCATGAGGGGTTTTACCATGACGGGTCGCTGGCGTTCGGCCATCGCCGCTTGGCGATCATCGATCTTTCGGCACATGCCGATCAGCCGATGTTCGATAAAGCATTGCATTTGGCGCTGGTGTTCAACGGCACGATTTACAACTACAAGGAACTGCGCGCCGAACTGGTGGAGATGGGTTATGACTTTTTCTCCGACGGCGACAGCGAGGTAATCCTCAAGGCGTATCACGCATGGGGTGAAAATTGCGTGCAGCGTTTTTACGGCATGTTCGCGTTTGCGATCTACGATCTGCGCGCCAAGACGCTGTTCCTCGCACGCGACCGCCTCGGCATCAAGCCGCTGTACTACACGCTGGACGGCGCGCGCCTGCGTTTCGCTTCCACCCTGCAAGCCTTGCTGGCAGGGGGCGGCGTGGATACCAGTCTCGATGCGATAGCGCTGCATCACCACTTCACTTTGCACAGCGTGGTGCCCGCACCGCGCACCCTGCTGCAGGGCGTGAAGAAACTGCCGCCCGCGCACACCATGACGTTCTCCGCCTCCGGTGAGGTGGCGCTGCACCGTTATTGGACACTGGATGCGACGCGACCCGATCAAGCGCTGTCCGAACAAGATTGGCTGACTGCAACGCGCAATGTGTTGCGCCGGGCCGTGGAGCGGCATCGTCTGGCGTCGGATGTGCCGGTGGGCATACTGCTTTCCGGCGGGCTGGATTCGAGCCTGTTGGTCGGACTGCTGGCCGACCATGTGGACGAGCTGAATACCTTTTCCATCGGCTTCGAAGAGGTCGCGGGCGAGCAGGCGGACGAGTTCGAATATTCCGATCTGGTCGCCAAACATTTCAACACCAAGCATCATAAATTTGCCGTGCCCAATGCCGAGGTGTTGAAGCATCTGCCGGATGCCATCGCGCAGATGTCCGAGCCCATGCCGAGCTACGATGTGACTGCGTTCTATCTGCTGGGGCAGAAGGTGTCGAAAAAGGTCAAAGTGGTGCTGGCGGGACAAGGTGCGGACGAAGTGTTCGGCGGCTATTTCTGGTATCCGCGCATGGATGCCACCACGGGCACGCCGCTGCAACGTTTCGCGCAGCACTATTTCGACCGCGACCACGCCGAATATCTGGCAATGGTGACGGAGAAATATGCCGTGCCGGATGTCACTTCCGCATGGGTTTCCGAACAGTTGCAGCAACCCGGCGCGGATGAGTTTCTCGACCAGGTGTTGCGCATGGATGTAACTAATTTGATGGTGGATGATCCGGTGAAGCGCGTGGACAACATGACCATGGCTTGGGGACTGGAAGCGCGCGTGCCG
>JBAZYW010000024.1:0-17256 GCA_041659125.1 Gallionellaceae bacterium
TACGTGCTACACCAGATGGTGACGGTGCTAAAGAACGGCGAAGAGGTGAAGATTTCCAAACGCGCGGGCAGCTACGTCACGCTGCGCGACCTCATCGACGAAGTGGGTTGCGATGCGACGCGCTATTTCCTCGCCGCGCGCCATCCCGATTCGCAACTGGTGTTCGACATCGACCTCGCGAAATCGCAGAGCAACGACAACCCCGTGTATTACATCCAGTACGCCCATGCGCGCATCAGCACGGTGCTGGCGCAGTGGGGCGGCGAGCGATTGGCTTTGCTGAATGCGGATTTCAGTTTGCTGGACAGCGAATACGAAACCGCTGTGCTGCAACGCATGATCGACTATCCGCAGGTGATCGAGACGGCGGCGGAAGATCTTGCGCCACATCTGGTGGCGTTCTACTTGAAAGAATTGGCAGCCGATTTTCACAGCTACTATAATGCCTCGCGCTTTTTGGTCGAGGACGAAAAGCTAAAGCTGGCGCGCTTGGCGTTGATCGCCGCAGTGGCGCAGGTGTTGAAAAACGGCTTGGCATTGTTGGGTGTCTCGGCACCGGAAAAGATGTAACAACCATTGATGGTTTTCGTAGGAGCGGCTAAAGCCGCTCCTACATTAAGCAGATTAAATTTGAAGGATCAGAGATGAGCAGAAGCGCTAAAGGCGGCGGTGGTTCGGGCAAGGGCAGCTCGATGTTTGCGGGTGTCGTGCTGGGTATGGTGCTGGGTCTTGCTACTGCGGGCGGTGTGGCGTGGTATATCCTGAAAAAGAATCCTGCGTCGTTTGAAAATAAAGAGTATCACGAGGCACCCAAGCCGGAAGCCGCCATCCCTCCGCTGGCTAAATCTGCGCCTGTTCCGGCGAATGTACCGGTGGCTGCCGCTTCAGCCGTGGTCGAGCCCAAGCAGCATTTTGAATTTTACAAAGTGTTGACCGACAAACAGGATGGCGCAGTACCTAAAGCGACCGAGAAGCCGGCGGCGAAAGAGGTGCACTCTGCACCAGCGGCACAGCAAGCCAAACCCGCCGCGAATGCGAAAGAGATTTTTTATGTGCAGGCGGGATCTTTTCCCAATCAGGATGATGCCGAGAAGTTGAAGGCAAAGCTTGCGTTATTGGGCATGGAGGCGAGTCTGCAAACAGCGACTATTCCGGACAAGGGTACTTTCCATCGCGTGCGTTTGGGCCCGTTCAAGGGCGCCGACGAAATGAATAGAGCCATGGCATTGTTAAAACAGAACGGTGTGGCGAATGCCACCCCGATCAAAGCACAGTAACGAAAAGGAGACGACATGAAATTTCTCAAGCAATTAGTGGCAGTGGCTGTTTTGTTGTTTTCTACCCAGGTTTTTGCCGAGGCTCAGCTGGGCAGGGATTACAAAGAACTCAGCCCTGCTCAGCCCGTGCGGGCCGGTGAAAAGATCGAAGTGCTGGAATTCTTTTTCTACGGTTGCTCGCATTGCTTCCATCTGCATCCGCAGCTGAGTGCATGGGAAAAGAAGATGCCCAAGGATGTCGAGTTGCAACTTGTACCGACCATCTTCCGCGACTCGTGGGAGCCAATGGCGCGCACCTTCTACGCCTTGGAGACGATGGGCATGCAGCGTCGTTTGCATGACGATCTGTTTAATGCGTGGAACGTGAAAAATATCGATCTGAGCGATGAGGCGAAGATTCTGGATTTTGTTGCGCAACGCGGCGTGGATCGCGCCAAATTCTCGGCAGCCTATAACTCGTTTACCATGAGCAGCAAGGTGACACGCAGCAACCAGATGGTGCGCGATTACGGCATACGCGGCACACCCACGGTCATCGTGGATGGTAAATATATCGTTACCGGTCTGACCCCGGAAGAGACGATCAGTGTGCTGAACGATCTGATCGTTAAAGCGCGCAAGGAACGCAGCAAGCATTGATGAAAGTTGTCGTAACTGGCGCGTCGAGCGGCATCGGTCTTGCCCTCGCGCGCCATTATCTTGAGCGCGGCGCAAGCGTCGCCGCCATCGCCCGGCGCGGCGAATTGCTGCAAACTCTTGCGGCGGAATTTCCCGGAAAAGTATTTTGTTATGCGCTGGATGTGCGCGATGCGCCTGCCGTTCAACAGGCGGCGCGCGATTTCATGGCGCGCGCCGGCGTGCCTGACATCGTTATCGCTAATGCGGGCGTGAGTCGTGGCACGCTCACCGAATACGCCGAAGATATCGACGCGTTTCAGCAGGTGATGGACATCAATGTGCTGGGCATGGTGAAGACGTTTCAGCCGTTCCTGAACGCGATGCGCGATGCAAAAAAGGGAGCTTTAGTCGGCATCGCCAGCGTGGCGGGTTTTCGCGGCCTGCCCGGTGCAGGTGCTTACTCGGCTTCCAAGGCGGCGGCTATTTCGTATTTGGAAAGCCTGCGCGTCGAATTGCGCGGCAGCGGCGTGAAGGTGGTCACTATCTGCCCCGGTTACATCAAAACGCCGATGACCGCTGTGAACCCCTATCCCATGCCGTTTATTCTCGATGCGGATGATGCAGCGCGGCGCATGGCACGCGTAATCGAACGAGGATGTTCATTCACGGTAATTCCCTGGCAAATGGGGTTGGTAGGGCGGGCGATGAAGCTGCTGCCGAACTGGTTATACGATGCGATTCTGAAGCGCGCGCCGTACAAGCCGCGCAACTTTTAGATTGCGGGAGTGCCGAACTTTAGCCTGCATGAAGTGGCGTAGGCTGGGGTGAGGCACGAACCCCAGCTTTGATAAGGCCACGGTACTTGCTGGGGTTCGTGCCTCACCCCAGCCTACCTGTTAGCCTTCCAGCTTTTTCTTCAAAATATCGTTCAGCTGCGCCGGATTCGCTTTGCCTTTGCTGGCCTTCATGGCGAGGCCGACGAAGAAGCCGAACAGCTTGTCTTTGCCGCTGCGGTATTCCGCCACCTTGTCGGCATTGCCCGCGATGATTTCATCCACCAGTGCTTCGATGGCGCCGCTGTCGGAAACCTGTTTCAGTCCCTTGGCTTCGATAATCGCATCAGCATCGCCGCCTTCAGACCACAGTGCGCGGAACACTTCTTTCGCGCCAGAGTTGGAGATCGTGCCATCCACGATGCGCGCCAGCATGCCGGCGAGCTGCTGCGCACTCACCGGGCATTGCGCCATATCCAGCGCATCGCGATTGAGTTGTGCGCTCACTTCGCCGATCAGCCAGTTGGCGCACAGCTTGGCGTTGGGCGTGCCGACCGAGGCGACGCAGGCGTCAAACAGGTCGGCCATTTCGCGCGAGGAAGTCAGGCTGTTGGCATCGTAATCGGTGAGCGCATACTCGCCGACATAGCGCTCACGCTTGGCTTGCGGCAGTTCCGGCAGCGAAGCGCGCGCCTGCTCCAGCATCGCGGGTGAGATGTCCAGCGGCAGCAAATCGGGATCGGGAAAGTAACGATAATCGTGCGCATCTTCCTTGCTGCGCATCGCGCGCGTCTCGCCCGTGTCCGGGTTGAACAAGATGGTGGCCTGCTGGATCTTGCCACCGTTTTCCAGCGTGTCGATCTGCCATTGCACTTCGTAGTCGATGGCCTGCTGCATGAACTTGAACGAGTTCAGGTTCTTGATTTCGCGGCGTGTGCCGAGCGGTGCGCCGGACTTGCGCACCGACACGTTCACGTCGCAGCGGAACGAACCTTCCTGCATATTGCCGTCGCAGATGCCGATCCAGCGCACCAGCGAATGCAGGGCTTTGGCATAGGCCACGGCCTCGGCAGCGGAACACATATCCGGCTCGGACACGATTTCCAATAGAGGTGTTCCGGCACGGTTTAAGTCAACGCCGGTAACGCCTTGCGATTCACCGTGTACCGACTTGCCCGCATCTTCTTCCAGATGGGCGCGCGTGATGCGCACCACTTTTTCGTAGGGCTTCGCATTTCCCGACAGAGGCTCAACCTGAATGGTCAGCGCACCTTGCCCGACTATGGGCAGATCGAACTGGCTGATCTGGTAGCCCTTGGGCAGGTCTGGATAGAAATAATTTTTGCGCGCAAACACCGAGCGCGGCGCGATGTGCGCGCCGACCGCCAAGCCGAATTTCAACGCGCGTTCCACTGCGCCTTTGTTCAGCACGGGCAGTACACCCGGCAACGCGATGCTCACCGCGTCAGCTTGCGTGTTCGGCTCCGCGCCGAACGCGGTCGATGCGCCGGAGAAGATTTTAGTGTTGGTGGAAAGCTGAGTGTGTACTTCCAGCCCGATGACGATTTCCCAAGTCATGATATGTCCTTACAGGCCTTGCGGCGCGCGGCTGTGCCAATCCGTCGCCAGTTGATATTGGTGCGCCACGTTCAGCATGCGCGCTTCTTCAAAATAGTTGCCGATGATCTGCAAACCCACTGGCATGTTGTTCGCGCCGAAACCGCAGGGAATGGACATGCCGGGCAACCCGGCAAGGTTCACGGCGATGGTGTAGATGTCGGACAAATACATCTGCACCGGATCGTCGCCTTTCTCACCCAGCTTGAATGCGGTGGAAGGCGAGGTCGGCCCCATGATCACGTCGCATTGTTTAAATGCTTCGGTGAAGTCCTGTGCGATTAAGCGGCGAATCTTCTGCGCTTGCAGGTAGTAGGCGTCGTAGTAACCGTGGCTCAACACGTAGGTGCCGATCATGATGCGGCGTTTCACTTCTTCTCCGAAACCTTGCGCGCGGCTCTTTTCGTACATGTCGGCGAGGTCGCTGTATTCCGGCGCGCGGTAACCGTAGCGCACGCCGTCGAAGCGCGACAGGTTGCTCGACGCTTCCGCCGGAGCCAGCACGTAATACACCGGGATGGACAGCTTAGTATTCGGCAGGCTGATATCGACCACGGTTGCCCCGAGTTTCTTGTATTCGGCGATGGACGCTTCGACTGTCTGCGCTACATCGCTGCCTAAACCTTCGGCAAAGAATTCCTTGGGCAGGCCGATGCGCAGGCCGTTCAATGGTTTATTCAAGTCGCGCGCGTAATCTTCTTTTTCGCGCTGCAACGAAGTGGAATCGCGCTCGTCGAATCCGGCCATGGCGTTGAGCAGCAAGGCCAGATCTTCCGCGCTACGCCCCATCGGGCCGGCCTGATCCAAGCTGGAAGCGAAGGCGATCATGCCGTAACGCGACACCACGCCGTAGGTCGGCTTCAAGCCGGAAATGCCGCACAGCGCGGCTGGCTGGCGGATGGAGCCGCCGGTGTCGGTGCCGGTTGCGGCGGCGCACAGGCGCGCTGCCACCGCAGCTGCCGTGCCACCGGAGGAGCCGCCGGGTACGCGTGCCATGTCCCATGGATTTTTCACCGTGCCGTAGTGCGAAGTCTCGTTGGACGAGCCCATGGCGAACTCGTCCATGTTGGTCTTGCCGAGGTTGATTGCACCCGCATTGTTGAATTGAGAAATGACATGCGCGTCATAGGGCGAAACGAAATTGTGCAGCATCTTCGAGCCGCAGGTGGTGAGCCAGCCCTTGGCGCAAAAGATGTCTTTCTGCGCGATAGGGATGCCGGTGAGCGCACCGGCGTTGCCGGAAGCCAAGCGGGCATCGGCATCGCGCGCCTGTGCCAGCGAGGTTTCCGGGTTCAGCGTGATAAACGCGTTGAGCTGCGGATTATGCTGGGCGATGCGGTCGAGGTAGCTCTGCGTGAGTTCGACGCTGGAGATTTTTTTGGCGCGCAGGGCGTCGCCGAGTTGGCGTAGGGAAGAATTGAACATACTGTTTACTCGATGACCTGCGGGACGAGGTATAAGCCCGCCTCGGTTTGCGGGGCGATGGCTTGGAAAGCCTCGCGCTGATTGGCTTCTGTGACTATGTCCTCGCGCAGGCGCTGGCTTAAATCCTGACTGTGCGACATGGGCTCGATACCCGTGGTGTCGACGGCCTGCATCTCGGCGATTAAGCCGAAAATGTTGGAAAGCTGAGCTTGCGCGGTTTGGATCTCTTGCCCGGTCATCGCCAAACGGGCGAGGCGGGCAACTTTTTCTACGTCGGTTGTGCTTAAAGACATGGTGGTGTAACGCTTTATCAAAACGATCTTAATAGGTTATCATAAACGACTTTAGAGACGCATCCCTTCTACATTTGAGGCAAGAAATATGTTGAATTACTTTAACGGCTACTTTTCCAACGATCTGGCTATCGACTTGGGTACCGCCAATACCCTGATCTGGGCGCGCGGTCAGGGCATAGTATTGAACGAGCCGTCGGTGGTGGCGATCCGTCAGGAAGGCGGCCCCAACGGCAAGAAAGTAATTCAGCAAGTGGGATTGGCGGCGAAGCAGATGTTGGGCCGCACACCCGGCAATATCACCGCTATCCGCCCGATGAAGGACGGCGTGATCGCCGACTTCACCGTCACCGAACAGATGCTCAAGCAGTTTATCCGCCGTGTACACAAGTCCAGCATCTTTACTCCCAGCCCGCGCATCGTCATTTGCGTGCCGTGCGGCTCCACTCAGGTTGAGCGCCGTGCGATCCGCGAATCGGCATTCGGTGCCGGAGCGCGTCGCGTCGAGTTGATTGAAGAGCCGATGGCGGCAGCGATCGGCGCGGATCTGCCGGTGGAAGATGCGACCGGCTCGATGGTTGTGGACATCGGCGGCGGCACCACCGAAGTGGGCGTTATCTCTCTGGGCGGTGCGGTGTACTCCGGCTCCGTGCGCGTCGGCGGCGACAAGTTCGACGAAGCCATCATCAACTACATTCGCCGCAACTACGGCATGCTGATCGGCGAAACCACTGCCGAGCAGATCAAAAAAGAAATCGGTTCCGCTTTCCCCGGCAGCGAAGTGCGCGAGATGGAAGTGAACGGACGTAATCTGGCCGAAGGCGTGCCGCGCAGCTTCACTATTTCCAGCAACGAAATTCTCGAAGCTTTAACTGACCCGCTCAACAGCATCGTCAGCGCGGTGAAGACAGCTTTGGAACAAACCCCGCCGGAACTCGGTGCGGATATTGCCAGCAAAGGCATGGTGCTTACCGGCGGCGGTGCGCTGCTGCGTGACATCGACCGTTTGCTCATGGAAGAAACCGGATTGCCTGTCGTTATCGCCGATGATCCTCTCACCTGTGTGGTGCGCGGTTCCGGCAAGGCGCTGGAGAGAATGGACAAGTTCAGCAGCATCTTCGCTAGCGATTGATTTTCCGGCCACCCTTTGGACAGTACTCGCTCCTTCCGCTTTTTTAATCGCGGCCCAAGCGCGCTTGTGCGCTTGGTGTTCTTCGTTGTTCTTTCCCTGTTGCTGCTGTTCGTCGATGCCCGCTTCAAATATCTCGAATCCACGCGTACCGTTGTCTCGGTTCTGATCTACCCTTTCCAGCGTCTGTCTACCTTGCCCGGCATGGCGTGGCAATCTGTTTCCACCTATTTCGAAACGCAGAGTCATCTGCTTCAGGAAAACTCGCGTCTGCGCGAACAGCACAGCGTGGACACGACACAGTTGAATCTGCTGCAAGTGGTGCAAGCGGAAAATGCACAACTGCATAAGCTGCTGGATGTGCCGCAGCGGGTGAACTATCCGATGCAGATGGCGGAGATCGTCTACGTCGAGCGCGACATCTTCAAACGCAAACTGTTCGTGAGCAAAGGTAACCGGGCCAATGTGCAGCCGGGCCAGGTGGTGATGGATGATATCGGTATCGTCGGACAAGTCACCCGCGTCTATCCGTGGTTGTCCGAGGTGACTTTGGTGACCGACAAGGATCATGCGGTGCCGGTGCAGATCCTGCGCAACGGCATACGCGCCGTGGTGTTCGGTTCCGGCGACATCAACGAATTGGCACTGCGCTACATGCCCGTGAGTTCGGATATCCAGACCGGCGATGAGCTGGTGACCTCGGGTATCGATGGCACCTATCCGGCGGGATTGCCTGTCGCCAAAGTCATCAAAATCGAACGCGATCCCGCCTATCCTTTTGCGCGCATCACCTGCGCGCCGATGGCCGGGGTGGACAGGCATCGTTATCTGCTGATCGTATCGGGGCAGCCGCAATTGCCGCCGCGTCCCGAACCCGAAGTGGCAGTAGACGAAAAATCCAAAAACATCAACAAACGGAAAACCCCATGAGCGCCGATCTTCCAAAAGACCAGGAATTTCTGCTGCCGGCCAACGGTCTGTTCATCGCGCTGAGCCTGTTCGGGGCGATCCTGTTGAACTGGTTGCCGTGGAGCGGCTGGGCCTTGGTGTTGAGGCCGGACTTTGTGGCCTTGGTGTTGCTCTACTGGTGTACGCATAAACCCCATCGCGTGGGTATCGGCATCGCTTGGATGGTGGGTATCTGCGCCGATGTGGCCGACGCCAGTTTGTTCGGCCAGCATGCGCTGGCTTACGCGGTGCTGGCATTCGGCGGCATCGTATTGCACCGCCGCATTCAGATGTTCGATCTGCGCCAGCAGACCATACAGATATTTCCGCTGCTGCTGATCAGTTATGCAACCTATGCGGCGGTACATTGGCAGGTGCGCGGTTTTATCGCGTGGGAATACTTCCTCGGTTGCGTGGTATCCGCCGCACTGTGGATACCGATGACCATACTCTTGCAAACATTGCGCCGCCCCTGGTCTGATCCGAACGAACTATGAAACGCCATGTCGAGCTGAAGAACCATCAGCGCGAAATCTATTATTTCCGTTTTCGCCTGATGCTCAGTCTCAGCTTCGTGCTGGTCATGTTGCTGATCCTGCTGGCGCGTTTTATTTATCTGCAAGTCATTAAGCACGATTATTTTCAGACTTTGGCGGAAAGTAACCGCATCGCTGTTGTTCCTGTGGTTCCCAATCGCGGGCTGATTCTGGATAGAAACGGGGTCGTTCTGGCGCGCAATTATTCCGGCTACACCTTGGAGATTGCATCGCGCAAAGTGGCCGATCTGGAAGCGACCATCAATGAATTGTCCACGCTGGTGGATATTCAACCCAAAGACCGCAAGCGTTTTAAGAAGTTGCTGGCCGAGAGCCGCAACTTCGATACTTTGCCGATACGCAATCGTTTGAGCGATGAGGAAGTCGCGCGCTTCGCGGCGCAACGTTACCGCTTCCCCGGCGTGGAGATCAAAGCGCGCCTGTTCCGCGAATATCCTTACGGTCAGGGGACATCGCATCTGATCGGCTATATCGGTCGCATCAACGAGAAAGATGTCGATCAACTGGAACAGGAAGACATTGCGTCAAATTATCTGGGTTCGGACTACATCGGCAAGACCGGCCTTGAGCAGAGTTACGAAAAAGAGTTGCATGGCACCACCGGTTTCGACCAAGTCGAGGTGGATGCGGGAGGTCGCGCCGTGCGCGCGTTATCGCGTATCGCGCCGAAGTCCGGCAACACCTTGATGCTGACTCTGGATGCTAAATTGCAGGAAGTGGCAGAGCAGGCTTTCGGGAATTATCGCGGTGCCTTGGTGGCGATCGATCCGAGCAATGGCGATATCCTCGCCTTCGTCAGCAAACCGGGCTACGACCCCAATCTGTTCATCGACGGCATCGATACCGAAAACTGGGAGGCGCTCAATAATTCGCCCGATGTCCCGCTTAACAACCGCGCGCTGCGCGGCCAATATCCGCCGGGTTCGACTATCAAGCCATTCATGGCACTGGCGGGATTGAACTATAACGAACGCGCACCGAGCTACACCATCAGCGATCCCGGCTACTATACTTTACCCGGCAACCGGCACCAGTATCGCGACTGGAAACAGGGCGGGCATGGCCGCGTGGATATGTTCAAGTCTATCGTCATTTCCTGCGATACGTATTACTACGGTTTGGCCACCGAATTGGGCATAGACAAGATCCACGAATATCTAACAGAATTTGGTTTCGGCAGGAAAACTGGCGTGGATATGGAAGGCGAAGTTTCCGGTTTGATCCCCTCGCAAGAATGGAAAATGAAGCGCTACAAACAACCTTGGTATGCTGGCGACACCGTGTCGGTAGGTATCGGACAGGGCTATAACCTGGTCACGCCGTTACAGTTGGCTTCGGCTACGGCGACGCTGGCAAACGACGGCATCGCTTTTAAGCCGCACTTCGTCAAACAGATACAACGTTCCAATGCCAACGCGCCCGATATTGCACCGCAGCCCGTTTTCGACCTGCACATCAAGCCGGAAAATATCGACTTGGTAAAACGCGCTATGGAGGCTGTTACTCAGCCCGGCGGAACGGCGGCGGGTGCCAGCGCGCGCGCGTCCTATCGTATGGCCGGCAAGACCGGAACGGCGCAGGTGGTCGGCATGAAGCAGGGCGAGAAATACGACGCCAGCAAGATATCCGAATACAATCGCGACCATGCTTGGTTCATCGCTTTTGCCCCTGCCGACAAGCCGCGTATCGCATTGGCAGTTTTGGCGGAAAACGGTGGTCACGGCGGTTCCACTGCCGCCCCTATTGCACGAAAAGTATTGGATTATTATCTGCTCGGCATCATTCCCAAACCGCTGGAAACTGCGGCAGACAAAGAGGGGGTCGAAAATGATTGATTGTTTGCGAGTGTGCGTATGATGACCAAAAGAGAGTTGCAGCGCCGTTTCATGGCACATCTCGACCCGATATTGTTGCTGTCGATCAGTCTGCTGATGCTGCTCAGTCTGGTGTTGTTATACAGCGCCAGCGATAGTAATTGGATGCGCGTCCTCGGGCAGTTCGTCAACATCCTCGTGGCGTTTGCCGCGATGTGGATTGTGGCCAATATGCCGCTGCATTATCTGATGCGCAGCGCAGTGCCGATTTACATACTGGGCATGGTATTGCTGGTCGGTGTGGCGCTGTTCGGCGATATCAGCCACGGTGCACGGCGCTGGTTGAATATCGGCGTCGCCACCATCCAGCCTTCCGAGCTCATGAAGATCGCCGTGCCGTTGATGATGGCCTGGTATTTTGAAAAGCACGAAGCCACCCTCACCCTGAAGAACTATTTCGTCGCGGCGTTGCTGCTGCTGCTTCCGGTGGCGCTGATTGCGCGCCAGCCCGATCTGGGCACGTCCGTGCTGATCGGCGCGAGCGGGTTCTACGTTTTATTTCTGGCGGGATTGAGCTGGCGCATCATGCTGGGTATGGCGGTCATCGCCGCCGCCAGCGCACCTTTTCTGTGGTCGATGCTGCACGATTACCAGCGCCATCGCATCCTCATGTTGCTCGACCCTTCGCAAGACGCGCTGGGCAAGGGTTACCACACCATTCAGGGCATGATCGCGGTCGGTTCGGGCGGCATTCTGGGCAAAGGCTATTTGAACGGCACGCAAACCCACTTGGACTTCTTGCCGGAACGCACCACAGACTTTATTTTTGCCGTCTGGTCCGAAGAGTTCGGCTTTCTCGGCAACTTCATTTTGCTGGGCTTGTATATATTCGTCATCGGTCGCGGTTTCGTCATCACCGCGAACGCCTCGACTTATTTCACGCGCCTCATGGCGGGCAGCATCACGCTCACCTTCTTCACCTATGCCTTCGTCAACATGGGCATGGTCAGCGGCATCCTGCCCGTGGTCGGCGTGCCGTTGCCGCTGGTGAGTTACGGCGGCACATCCATGCTTACCTTGCTGCTCGGATTTGGTATGCTAATGAGCGTTCACTCTCACAAGCAATTGGTTAAAACTTAAGGAGCTCAAAGATGAATAAGCACATCGCTTTATTGGCCCTCGCAACTTTCACCTTGGCCGCGTGCGCCACCTCACCTGCTGACAAGGGCGCAAAGTCGGCTGCTCCTGTTGTGGATTTGGCCTCGGGGCCAAGCAGCAATGCGCCCCAGACAGTGCCTGATCCGACAGTTGCAGCGGCAAGTGCACCCGAGCAAACAGGTAGCGGAGGTTATCTGGTAGGCGACGGCCCAGGCGCTGAGGCACCGGTCAATCTGGACGACACTCCCGATGCAATACCCAAGGCAGAGCCGCTGCACCGCTATGCCAACCGCGAGTACACCGCACTGGGCAAGACCTACAAGCCGCTTGAAGCTCCCGGCAATTACAAAGAGGTCGGCATCGCTTCCTGGTACGGCAAAAAATTCCACGGTCAGCGCACTTCCATCGGCGAGATATACGACATGTACGGCATGACCGCAGCCCATCCCACGCTGCCCATTCCGAGCTATGCGCGCGTCACCCATGTCGCGAGCAAGAAATCGGTGATCGTGCGCGTGAATGACCGCGGCCCGTTCCTGCATGATCGCATCATCGATCTCTCCTACACCGCCGCGCACAAGCTGGGCATCATCAATAACGGCAGCGCCGAAGTCGAAGTGGAAAGTATTGCGGTGGACGGTTCTGCGCCACCCATGGTTTCAGCGGTGCTTACAACTCCGGTCAAGACAGAGCCATTGCCTGCGGAGCCCGCTCCTCCGGTCGTGGTGGTGCCGGAAGCGCCTGTCCCCGTTCCTCCTGCAGTCGGTAAAGTTTTCCTGCAACTCGGTGCGTTTAAATCGCCACAGGGCGCAGAAAGTTTTCTGTCCAAGATGCGCTCGAAGTTGGGCACCGAGGAAAAATCGCTTACCTTGTTTGAAAAAGACGGCTTGGCGCGGGTGCATCTGGGACCCTTCGCCACGCAGGATGCCGCACGTGCCGCCGCCGCAAAGTTGAAAGCGCGCTTGGGATTTAAACCTTATATCAGCGTGCGTTGAAAGCGCCAGATCTTGAGAAAGAACTCATAAAATGAAAAAACGAAACCTGCTGCGCGTCCCCGTCACCGCCGGATTAAAAGACATTTACGCGATGGACATGCATACCGCCTATCAGGCCGCGTGTCTCGGACAATTCAATGTCAACGCTTTCGGCAGACTGGCCGCCGCCATTTCGGTGGTGCGTACAGCGCTGGTGCGACACGAAACCAAAATTCAAAACGCGGTCGAACTGCTGGATGCCGCTATTGCGGTACTACAGCAGGTGCGCGAGAAAGGCGATGAGACGGGCATTTGGGAGATTGCCGAACAAGATCGTCCCGCCGTATTCAATGGAATCGACGTCGCCGAACAATGTATCGGCACGCTGGATGTAGCGTTGTTGGCGGAGACGGCGGATCAGTTGCTGCAAGATATCAGCGCCGAATAAATGAGTCTCGCCGCCAACATCGCTGTCGGCATCGTTGCTTTTATTCACATCTACATCCTCATCCTTGAGATGTTCCTGTGGGAGAAACCCGCAGGATTACGCGCATTCGGTTTGAGCAAAGAATTCGCCGCCGCCAGTAAAGTGCTTGCGGCAAATCAGGGGCTGTATAACGGTTTTCTTGCGGCAGGTCTGTTGTGGGGACTGGGCGCGGGCGATATTCGCGTGCAGATATTCTTCCTCGGCTGCGTGCTGGTCGCCGGGATATATGGCGCGCTCACCGCCAGCACCAAGATACTCTGGATACAGGCAGTGCCCGCGATGATTGCGCTAACCCTGCTTGGACTGAGTTAATAGCACTCCACGCCCCTGCCCCTTATTCATCCGGCTTCCCCTAGTTGCCATAATATTAGAGTGTGCTAATATTATGGCATTGCTTATTAAGGAGCCGGAAAAATGACTGCAAACATGATCAAAGAAATTGGGGCATCCGAACTTGCCCAGTGGGTGAATGAAGCCAATCACATATTGCGCGTGATCGACGTGCGCCAGATGGAAGAAATCGCAATGGGCACCGTGCCCAAAGCCGAAGCACTCCCGTTGCATACCCTGCCGGCCAGAGTGCAAGACCTGTCCAAAGATGAAAAGCTGGTCATGGTTTGCCGCAGCGGCGCGCGCTCGGCACAAGCCTGTATGTTCCTCCAGCAACAGGGCTTTGCCAACGTGTACAACCTGCGCGGCGGGATGATGGGTTGGGTGCAGAGCGGCTTCCCCGCTACTCAACTCGCTTAATTGACATCGGAGAACACATGAAATCGAACAAAATATATTGGGCCATTGCGGCGATACTGGGCTTGGTGCTGGCCATGCAACAACTGCAAGCGGCGGACGGCGTAGATGTTAAGCAGGCGCAAAGCATGAACAAACAGGGAGCCTTGCTGCTGGATGTGCGCGAACCGGACGAATATTCGGCGCTGCATGCGCCGGATGCGAAGCTGATTCCGTTGGGACAATTGAATTCGCGTATGCAGGAAATCGCGGCTTACAAAGATAAGCCCATCGTGGTGATGTGCCGTTCCGGACGGAGATCGGCACAGGCAGTCTCCCTATTGAAGGACGCCGGCTACAGTCAGGTCAGCAATGTAAAGGGCGGTATTCTTTCCTGGGAAAGCGAAGGGTTGGAAGTGATTCGCATGTAGTAGGCATTGCCGCGTCGGTTACTTAAGATTCACGATTAAGCGCCATTTTTTAAAAATGGCGTCTGTACCCAAAGACAAGAAAATCTTCACCGTTAGCGCCATATTTATTAAGCAAATCGTATATGTCGCAACGATGGTGCAGGCGCATAAAAACTTCTTTCGATTTCATCCGGGGTAGTGAAAAAGCAAATTCGATGAGCAGGAGGTTTAGAGCACGGCTGCCGTTGCTATTTATACCCCGCTCCAACGGACTTACGGATGTTGTGTAGGAAACGCCCAAAGGGCCGAAACGAAAATCTGTTTGCAATGTTTCCTTCCAGGGGAAACTGCTCCAGCGAAGAACAGGAGCGACGGCTATTTCACTCAAAGATGCCAGGCCGAATTGCTGCCCAACCATGCCGTCAATTTCCAGAGATAAAGGGAGCGCTTGGGAACGCCAGACAGTTCTAGTTGCGGTAAGAGCAACAATATACTGATTCAGAAATGTTGCGTTCTGATTAGTTAATAATCCGGCAGGCTCTGAATTGTAATATTGGCCGCCGTACCCTCCAATACTCCAGTCCGATTCATCGCAAAAAGCACTGGCCGGAATCATCGGGCATACAGACAGAAATATGCAGGATAACTGCCGAAGGAATCTGCCTGCTACGCGGTCGATAATCTCAGAGCGTGTCATTGTTGAAAAGTAGCGGTTGAGAGACGTCGGAAATTATGACAAGGTCAAGCCAAACCAACAACTTTTCTTCATTTCAGGCCGTTACTGCCGATTTAATGCCGTGCAGTATATAAGCGGTAATGCTCACCCCGACTAAGCCACCCTCAGTAGCAACCCCTTCAAATAAGCCCCCTCGGGAAAATTCAGCAACACAGGGTGATCCGGCGCCGCGTGCAGCCACTTCACGATCTGTGCATCAACCCCCGCATCCAGTGCGGCACCCGCGATGATCTTCTGAAACAAGTCGTCGTTGATGCCGCCCGAACAGGAGTAGGTAAACAACAGGCCGCCCGGACGCAGCAGTTTGAAGCCGAGCAGGTTGATGTCTTTGTAGGCGCGCGCGGCTTTTTCGGCGAAGGCGGCAGTGGGGGCGAACTTGGGCGGGTCAAGTACGATGAGGTCGAATTTTCTGTTCTGATCGCGCAGTTTGCGCAGGGCTTCGAACACGTCGGCGCATTGCCACTCGGCGCGCGATGCGTCGAGTCCGTTCAATTTCACATTGGCTTGCGCGAGTTGCAGCGCTTCCTGCGAAGAGTCGATGGAGAGCACTGTTTTTGCGCCGCCGCGCAGTGCGTAGAGCGAGAAGCCGCCGGTGTAGCAGAAGCAGTTGAGCACGTCTTTGTCCTGCGCCAGTGTGCCGGTCAGTGCGCGGTTGTCGCGCTGGTCGAGGTAGTAGCCGGTCTTTTGTCCGGTGGCCACATCCACGGCGAAGCGCAATCCGTGTTCGGTAACTTCAACGTGTTCGGGCAACATACCGCGCACTACGCCGTTGCGTGCCGTCAATCCTTCGCGTTCGCGTCCGTCCGAATCGGAGCGCTCGTAGATGCAAACGGGCGCACACAATTCTTGCAGGATGTCGGCCAAGGTATCGCGCCAATGTTCGGGGCCTGCGCTGCCCAGCTGCATCACGATGACATCGCCGTATTTGTCCACGATGAGTCCGGGGAGTCCGTCGGATTCGCCGTGGATGATGCGCATGCCGTTGCGATCAAGGCCAAGCGTACTGCGTGCCGTCAGCGCGCTGGCGATGCGGCTGCGGAAAAACGCTTTGTCGATGACATCCTCTTCGCGCCACGACCACACACGTGCGGTGATTTGCGAATCGGCGTTATAGGCCGCCCAGGCGAGAAAGTTTCCTGCCGCATCGCGCACCGGCACGGTGGTGCCGCTGGCAGGTGCGCCGTCGATGCATTCAACTGCGCCGGAAAATATCCACGGGTGGCGGCGCTGCAAAGACTTCTCGCGACCTTCTTTGAGAACGATGCCGGGCTGGGCAGAGGAGTTGCCGATGCGCGGGGCACTCTGAGCTGTAGGCGTGGAGGCTGTCTGCTTGTTGTGTTTTACGCGGTTGCGAAAATCTTTGCCGCCTTGTGATTGACGGTGCGGAGTCGAATGAGATTTTGGTTTCGGAGTGGTCATGATTTTTTCTTGGCACGCGGATGCGCACCATCGTAAATTTTGGAGAGATATTGAAAGTCGAGATGGGTGTAGACCTGCGTGGTGGAGATACTGGCGTGTCCCAACATTTCCTGCACCGCGCGCAGATCGCCGGAGGATTGCAGCACATGCGTGGCGAAGGAGTGGCGCAGCAAATGCGGATGCACGCCGCTGGCGATGCCCTGTTTGATGCCGCATTTGCGCAGCTGTAGCTGCACTGTGCGCGGCGAAATGCGTACGCCGTTTTTGCCGACGAACAAAGCTGTCTCGTCCGGTTTGG
The DNA here is from genome assembly GCA_041659125.1 of Gallionellaceae bacterium. GTDB lineage: Bacteria > Pseudomonadota > Gammaproteobacteria > Burkholderiales > Gallionellaceae > PALSA-1006. The sequence continues at coordinate 16,660 of JBAZYW010000024.1, forward strand.
CAATCTGCCCGCGTACCGCAAGCCAGGCTTGCAATGCGGCGATGGCATGGCTGCCCAGCGGCACAATACGCGTCTTGTTGCCTTTGCCGGTGACGCGCACCGAGGCGTCGGAAAAATCCATGTCGATGGGATCGAGACCCACTAACTCGGCCAAACGCAGACCGGAGGAATAGAGCAACTCGAACATTGCCTTGTCGCGAGCATCCAGCGGCGTCTCGACAGGCATTTCTACCAGATGCACTGCTTCGTCGGGTGACAGCGCATGCGGCAAAGTCTTGGGCGCTTTCGGTGCGCGCAGCCCGACGCAGGGATTGCTCTGGCAACCGTGGTCGCGCATCAGATAAGCAAAAAAACCGCGCCAGGAGGAAAGCACGCGCGCCAGAGAACGTCCGCCCAATCCGCTGCTGTGTAACTGTGCGATGTAGCGGCGGATGTGGTGGCTTTTAAGATCGGGCAGCGGCGTCGCTCCGGCGAGCGCAAACAAACGGCGGATGTCGCGCGCGTAATTTTCGGCGGTCAGCGGAGAATAGTTGCGCTCGTTGTTCAGGTAGGCGAGGTAGCCTTGCAATGCGGTAGGCGTATGTCCGGCAACCTCAG